>SMXW01000075.1 GCA_004356805.1 Acidobacteriota bacterium
AACCGTAGGTATTCGACGGCATCCGAGTAGAGAGCTGCGGGACAGGTTGAGGGGTATGTTTATTAGGTAAACGCTGGAGCAACGCCTGGTCATCTATGGTGGGCCCGGCAGGACTTGAACCTGCAACCAACGGATTATGAGTCCGCTGCTCTGACCAGATTGAGCTACGGGCCCGCAGGAGTTGAGGGTACAGCTGGTCGACACATTCAACATCTATCCGCCTACTCCGAAGCAGAGAGCACCTGGACCGAGTCTTCGATCTCGTCGAGGATGACGGGATCATCGATCGTCGACGGCACCTGATACTGCTCACCGGCGACGATCGACCGCATGACCTTTCGCAGAATCTTGCCTGATCTGGTCTTGGGAAGACGCTTGATCACCAGGACTCGCTTCAGCGATGCCACCGCACCGATCTGGTCGCGCACCATCTGGACCAGCTCAGACTGGATCTCGGCACCATTACGTTCGACCCCGGCGTTCAGCACAACAAAACCAAGGGGGACCTGGCCCTTTAGCTCGTCTGCAATCCCGATCACTGCACACTCGGCAACATCGGAATGGTCCGCCAGCACCGCCTCCATCGCACCTGTCGACAGCCGATGACCCGCGACGTTGATGACGTCGTCGACCCTGCCCATGATCGACACATAACCGTCCGCGTCGATGTATCCGCCGTCTCCAGAAAGGTAGTAACCGGGGAAAGTCGAGAGATACGAATCCACAAATCGGTCATCATCCTGCCAGAGCGTTGGCAACGTACCCGGAGGCAGCGGAAGCTTGACCGCTACAAGACCCTCCTCTCCGACGCCGACCGGGTCACCGGCTCCATTGAGAATACGGACGTCATACCCGGGAACCGGTTTGGTGGCCGAGCCGGGCTTCACCGTCATCGGCTCGATGCCCAGGCAGTTGGCAACAATCGGCCATCCCGATTCGGTCTGCCACCAATGGTCTATCACCGGGACACCGAGAAGATCCGATGCCCACTGATATGTGTCCGGATCAAGACGCTCGCCGGCCATAAACAGCGAACGCAGTGAGGAAAGATCGTAGTTATGCACATACTCGCCCTGGGGATCCTCCCGTTTGATCGCCCGGAACGCGGTCGGAGCACAGAACAAGCTCGACACGTCGTGATCGGAGATCACCCGCCAGAACGCACCAGGATCCGGTGTTCCCACCGGTTTCCCCTCGTAGAGGACTGTGGTGCACCCGGTCAGCAGGGGTGCATAGACGATGTACGAATGGCCAACCACCCAACCCACATCAGAGGCCGCCCAATAGATGTCACCCGGCTCGACGTTGAATATGTTGGGCAGGCTCCAGCGAAGAGCGACAGCATGACCGCCGTTATCCCGAACTACCCCTTTGGGTATGGCAGTAGTGCCCGAGGTGTACAGGATGTAGAGGGGGTCGGTGGCCTTCACCGTGACACAGTCGGCAGGGTCCGCAGCGTCTGCGAGTTCATCCCAGTCGACATCCCGACCCTGCACCATCGTGGCTATTGCTTGGGGTCGCTGGTAGATCACGCACCTGTCGGGCTGATGGCTGGCAATCTCCAGGGCAGAGTCGAGCAACGGCTTGTACTCGATCACCCTGTCGACTTCGATGCCGCATGAGCCGGCAACAATCACTTTGGGCCGGGCATCGTCGATTCTGATCGCCAGCTCATTGGGAGCGAACCCGCCAAAGACAACCGAGTGAATGGCCCCCAGACGGGCGCAGGCGAGCATCGCCACCACGGCCTCGGGGATCATGGGCATATAGAGGATCACCCGATCGCCCTTGTCAACGCCGAGCGACCGGAGACCGCCGGCAAACCGTGCTACCCGATCGAGGAGCTCGGCATAGGTAATTCTCTCCACGGTGTCGGTGACCGGGCTGTCATAGATGAGAGCAACCTGTTCGGCTCGTCCTTCGGCGACGTGCCGGTCCAATGCGTTGAAACACGTGTTGAGCTCGCCATCGCTGAACCAGCGGTAGAAGGGAGGGTTTGAATCGTCGAGCACGACCGTCGGTTCCTTGACCCAGTCGATCGCTTCTGCCGCTTCGGCCCAAAAACCATTGGGATCGTCAAGGCTGCGGCGATGCTGCTCTGCGTACATCTCGGTGCAAGCTACCCGCACACGGCCACGCCCGTACCCGATACGCCTCTTGCCGGAATCATGAGTTCGATGAATTCGACAAAAAAATGCCATCAGACGACACAAGCCGTCCCCATTTGATAGGTTCGGACTGGCTTGCTCGTGATCGAAAAGGAGTTCCCATGGAAGTGTCGATGACAGTCAACGGACGCGAGGTATCGGGCGACGTTGAACCCCGAACCCTCCTGGTTCACTTTCTCAGGGAGGACCAGCGGCTGACCGGCACCCACGTCGGCTGCGAGACCGGCTACTGCGGCGCCTGCACCATCCACCTCGACGGCAAGGCGGTGAAGTCATGCACCATCCTGGCCGTCCAAGTCGACGGCGCAAACATCATGACCATCGAGGGCCTGGCCAGCAATGGCAACCTCCATCCGGTGCAGGAAGGCTTCTGGGAGCGTCACGGGCTCCAGTGTGGTTTCTGCACGCCGGGAATGATCATGGCGGCAGTCTCTCTTCTCGAGGACAACGCCAACCCGACCGAGGATGAGATCCGCCATGGCATCGAGGGAAACCTCTGCCGATGCACCGGGTATCACAACATCGTGCGTGCCGTCGAGTACGCCGGAGCAAAGATGCGCGGCGAAGAACCACCACCACCCGACTGGGAGGAAGGATCATGACGCAAGGAGTATTCGGAACCTCAGTGAAGCGGACGGAAGACCCGGCTCTGCTTCGAGGAAAAGGCCTGTTCGTGGATGACATCAAGAGACACGATGAGGCAGCTGCCGCATTCGTGCGAAGCCCCTTCGCTCACGCTCGGATCACATCCATAGACAAGAGCGCGGCTGAAGCGATGCCAGGTGTGCAAGCGGTGTACACGACCGACGACGTCCGCTCCCTCGGACCTCTCCTGGCTCAAGTTGCAATTGGAAAGCTCCGCCCCCTTCTTGCCGACGAGGTTGTCAAGCATGTTGGTGAGGCCGTGGTGATGGTAGTAGCTGACAATGCGGCCATTGCACGCGATGGCGCCGATGCAGTGCTCGTGGACTACGACCCGCTCACAGCCATCATCGACCCCGAGTACGCGGCGACCAATGAGACCCTCGTCCATGACGAACTCGAGTCCAACGTCATCCACACGTGGGAGGCTGGCGAGGCCGATGCCGTACAGGAACTTGCAGACCGCGAAGACACAGTGGTCACGTCTTTGAAGATGGTGAACCAGCGGCTGATACCCACTGCCATTGAGCCGAGGGGCGTACTGGCCGAGTGGCAGCATGGGTACGACCGGGTGACACTGCACACGACCACGCAGCAACCTCATGCAGTGGCCGGTGCTCTGGCGCTCACTTTTGGACTGCCTGGTGTCAATTCAGCCCGAGTCATTGCCCCAGAAGTCGGCGGTGGATTTGGGCGCGGCCTCAACGTTTACGCCGAGGAGATGCTGGCAGTATTCGCATCCCGAGAGTTGGGCAGACCTGTCCGCTGGATCGAGACCCGTTCCGAAGCATCGAAATCGACGATCCACGGACGCGGCTGGACGGCAACGGCCACGATTGTCAGCGAGCCGGACGGGCATTTTCTGGCCTACTCGCTGGTCGGCGTCGCCGACATGGGTGCCTACAGCCAGAACTTCAGCGTGGCGATCCCTGTCCTCGGGCAGTTCACCATGCCGGGCCAGTACAAGTGGGAGGCCATCTACTGGAAGATGGATTGTGTACACACACACACACCCACCGTTGACGCATATCGGGGCGCCGGTCGCCCCGAGACGACGTTCTACGTCGAGCGGACCGTTGACGCGGCGGCGAGGGATCTCGGAATGGACCCGATCGAGTTGAGGAAGAAGAACTTCTTCCAGCCGGAAGACTTCCCAGCCGACACACTGATCGGAATGACCATGGATTCGGGCGATTATGGGAGCAACCTAGATATTCTTGTGGAAAAGGCCGATATCAAGGGTCTACGCGCCATGCAAGAGGCCGCTCGAGCCGAGGGACGATACATCGGTGTGGGTATTGCGACGTTCGTGGAAGCCTGCGGGCTGGCTCCATCTGGATTCGCCGACGCAGGCGTCTCATGGGCGGGCTACGGCCTCCCCTCGGCCTTCAACGAGTCCGCTGTGGTAAGGATAAATCCTGATGCCTCGGCTACGGTCGTCACCGGCACCGGACCAACCGGCCAAGGGCATGAGACCGTTTGGTCTCAGATCGTCTCCGACCGCCTTGCCATACCCATGGAGCGTATCGTCGTCATCCATGGCGACACCAAGGACACCCCCATGGGTATAGGAACGGGCGGATCAAGATCGGTTGCGGTGGGCGGCGTTGCCGTTGCGATCGCCGCGGATCGAATCAAAGAAAAGGCGGCCAAGGTGGCTGCCCATCTTCTGGAGGCGTCGGCGGAGGACATCGTCTTCGCCGACAATGGCGCCCATGTAGCCGGTTCGCCGGACAAAAGTGTCTCCTGGACCGATATCGCCGCAACGGCTTACCAACCCCATAAGATGCCAGAGGGAATGGAGGCAGGCCTGGATATGACCGCCTTTTTCGATCCTTCCAACCTGACTTGGCCCTATGGCTCGCACGTCGCCGTTGTCGAGGTCGATCCGGACACCGGAGATGTCGATCTAATGAGCTACTCGGCCGTTGACGACTGCGGCAACATAGTCAATCCGATGATCGTCGCCGGTCAGCTTCACGGCGGCATCGCACAGGGTATCGGTCAGGCGCTATTCGAAGAGGCGGTATTCGATGAGGATGGCAACCTACTCACAGCATCGCTGCTCGACTACCTGATTCCGACTGCGGCGGACCTTCCGTCCTTCGATCTTGCCAAGACGACGACGCCCACTGATGCGAACCCTCTGGGAGTGAAGGGAATCGGCGAGGCGGGCACGATCGTTTCGACCCCGACCATTGTCAACGCCGTGGTCGACGCCCTGTCACCACTGGGAATCAACGACATCCAAATGCCACTCAGACCAAAACGGGTCTGGGCCGCCATGCAGGAAGCGAGGAGCTGATATGTACCCGAGACAATTCGACTACGTAGCCCCGACCTCGCTGGAAGAGGCGTTCGCCGCTCTTGGTGACGATTCCAAGGTGATGGCAGGAGGGATGAGTCTCATTCCTTTGATGAAAATGCGGCTCTTCTCTCCTGACGTCATCGTGGACATCGCTCGTATCCCCGGCCTGGCCACCATCCACGACGCCGGAGATCACATCTCAATCGGTGCGCTGGTAACTCATGGCGAAACCGCTTCTAGCGATTCAGTGGTTGCCAACGCCACAGCCCTGGCGACTGCGGCATCTCTCACCGGGGATGTGCAGGTGCGAAACCGGGGAACTACGTGCGGTGCATTGGCACATGCCGACGTGGCGGCCGACCAACCGGCAGGAGCGTTGGCATGCGGAGCAGTGATGATTGCGCAATCGGCGTCCGGGACGCGGGAGATCCCAGCGTCTGAGTTCTTCGTCGACGCAATGACATCGGCCCTTCGATCGGACGAGGTCCTCACCTCCATCAGACTGCCAAAGACTGGTGCAGGCGAAGGCTCTGCGTACGACAAGCTCGGTCGCAGAGGTGGTCATTCTGATTACGCGGTCGCCGGAGCGGCCGCCTGGGTGAAGAAGTCCAACGGATCGATCGAAGCCGCCCGAGTCGCTCTCACCGGAGTGGGCATCAAGCCCACGCTGGCGTCCGGCGTCGCCGACGCTCTTGTCGGCACCGACGGCTCGGACGCTGCGGTGGCTGCCGCCACAGAGCATGCTTTGGAGGGTGTGACGGTGCTCGAAGATCTGTACGGGTCAGAGGAGTACAAGAGCCATCTCGCCAAGGTCTATGTGAGTCGAGCGATAAAGCAGGCCCTCGCCAACATCTGACCCGAAAACAACCGAGTAATACGAGTAGCCCGCAATGTGCGGGCTACTCGTATTATCAAGGAGACCGTGAGCACCCAGACCTGTGACCACTTCGACAATCTGACAACCGTCGCCGTACCAAGTTCTACTGTTTGCGACCAATGCGTCGCCATGGGTGACACCTGGGTCCACCTTCGGTCCTGTCTGGGTTGCGGAATGGTGGGATGCTGTGACGACTCCAAGAACCGACACGCTCGGGGGCATTGGGAACAAGACGGCCATCCCCTCGTCAGGTCGATAGAGCCACGCGAGTCCTGGAGATACTGCTTCGCCGACGAGCTATTGGTGATGTGACCGAGGCACGCCCCGTCATACTCGCTGTCGACGATGAACCTGAAGTCCTGAGCGCTGTACAGAGAGACTTGAGGTCCCATTTTGCCGGCGACTACCGCATCCTTGGTGCCACGGGAGGCCAGGAGGCGATCGAGACGATCAAAGAGCTGGCACTCCGCGGCGATCCACTGGCATTGATCCTCGCCGATCAGCGTATGCCGGTGGTGACCGGGGTCGACGTCCTCAGAGAATCACTGGAGCTGTTCTCGACCACAAAGAAGGCTTTGCTCACGGCCTACGCCGACACCGATGTTGCCATCGACGCCATCAACGATGTTGGGCTCGATCATTACATCATGAAGCCTTGGGACCCACCCGAGGAGAAGCTCTACCCGATTCTCGACGATCTTCTCAGTGACTGGCAGGCAGGGTTCCGGCCGACGTTCGATGGAATAAGGATCATCAGTCAAGAATGGTCAAAACCGGCCTTTGACCTCAAGGCGTTTCTTGCCATGAATCAGATCCCGTATCGGTCACAAACGCTGGAAAAGGACCCAGAAGCCAGACGTCTCATGGAATCGGCAGGGGTCCAGCTCGTCGACCTTCCGCTGGTTCTTCTTGCCGACGGTGACCCTCTGACCAATCCGAGCATCACCGAACTCGCCGAGCGCATCGGACTGAAAAGCCACGCCAGTTCGCCGACCTACGACGTGGCGATCGTCGGGGCCGGTCCCGCCGGTCTTGCTGCCGCGGTATACGGAGCATCTGAGGGTCTCAAGACGATTCTCATCGAGTCCTCGGCACCCGGAGGCCAGGCCGCCCAGTCGACTCTGATCGAGAACTACCTCGGTTTTCCCAAGGGAATCAGCGGGGCCGACCTGGCCAGAAGGGCCTACTCCCAGGCGATGCGGCTGGGCGCCGAAGTCCTGGTTCCTGCGGAAGTCAAGAGAGTCGAGCGGAAGGACCCGTACAAGATCCTCCATATGGCAGACGGTTCGATGCTCACCACCAAGGCGCTCGTCGTAACCAGCGGCGTCGCCTACCGACGTCTCTCCGCCGGTGGTCTTGACGAATTGTCCGGCGCCGGCGTGTACTACGGCACGTCGAACATCGAATCCAACTACCACCGTGGGCAGCCGATGTACGTTGTCGGTGGGGGAAATTCCGCCGGTCAAGCGGCTCTGTTCCTCACCCGATTCACCGACTCGGTCACCATCGTGATACGAAGAAGCGATCTCTCGGAGACGATGTCGCAATACCTGATCGACAACATCGAGGCCAACGACTCGGTTGGTGTCATGCCGAAATCGCTAGTCGTCGAGGCCAAGGGCAGCGACCATCTCGAGTCCATTGTCTTCAAGAACCTCGACTCGGAGGAGAGCACCGAGGTTGAAGCCGGTGCCCTGTTTATTTTCATCGGCCAAAAGGCACACACGGACTGGCTCGACGGAGTAGTGCAACTCGATGATGGCGGCTTCGTTCTGTCGGGGACAGACATCGAGCACCTCAAAGGCTGGAATGTCGATCGCGATCCTATGCCGCTGGAAACCTCGGTCCCTGGGATCTTCGTGGCGGGTGACGTCCGACACGGATCGACCCGAAGAGTGGCCGAAGCCACCGGAGAGGGTTCAACGGCAATCCGCTTCGTGCATCAACATCTGTCGTCTCTGTGACGACTACGGCTGAGATTCTCCGCGGTCTCCCCTACTTCGCCGACCTGAGCGATGACCTGATCGAGCGTGTCTGCGAGCTGTCTGACCAAATCACGCTGGAGCCTGGCACCGTGATCATCAAAGAGGGGAGCGAGTCGGAGGAGATGTATGTGGTGGTCGAAGGCGAGCTGGTCGTAACCAAACACAGCGCATCGAAGGAGGTCGAGTTGGCCCGAATCCATCCTGGCGAGGTTGTTGGAGAGATCGCTCTGCTTGATGAGGCACCGCGGACCGCGACAGTCTCGGCTTCCGCAAAGACCCTTGTCATAAGGGTCCCGGTGGCAGCGTTTGAAGACCTGCTCAGTGACCCGCGGGTAGTCCGTCGTATGTTTCGCACCGTCACCTCCCGACTGCGGGGAATCGAGGACACACTTCGCCACGAAGAGCGGATGGCCGCATTGGGGAAGATGGCAGCTCAGTTGATGCATGAGTTGAACAATCCCGCGGCGGCGGTGGGTCGGAGCGCCCAGGAGCTCTCACGCATCTACGACAATCTGGGCCACGAAGCCGTGATCCTGGCCCGCTCAATCGGGGAAGGCGCCGAATTGGCCGCTCCTGAGCCGCCCGGGCAGATGAGCGCCCTGGAGAGGAGCGACGCCGAGGATGTCGTCGCCATCTGGCTGACGGACCTGAATGTCACCGACCCCTGGGAACTGGCGCCGGCGCTGGTCGAAGCGGGCTGGACCACCGAATTGCTCCAGGAGGCAGTAGATCAACTCAATCCGGACCTCGCCGCCCACTTCGCCCGCTGGATCGCTTTGAGAACGATGGCCGAACAGGTGATAGGCGAAGTAGGGATCGGCGCGAGGCGAATTTCAGAGTTGGTCAGAATCGTCAAGGAATACTCTTACCTCGATCAGGCTCCGGTGCAGGAGATTGTTCCCACTGCCGGCATCGAAGACACCCTCGTGCTTCTCAAATACAAGCTCCGGGACATCGATGTGGTGACGGACTTCGCCGAAGATCTCTGGTCCGTTGAAGCACCCGGACGCGACTTGAATCAGGTCTGGACCAACCTGATCGACAACGCTGCCGATGCGATGGAGGATGGCGGCAGGCTCACGATGACTGCCCGGAATGTCTCGGATTCGGTGATCATCACAGTCGCTGACAGTGGACACGGGATGCCGACAGACGTCGCCCAGCGAATCTTTGACCCGTTCTTCACCACCAAGGAACCCGGAAAGGGAACCGGGCTGGGACTCCACACAGTGCACACAATCATCAGCCGGGTTGGGGGTGACATCACCGTGGACAGCACCTCCGAGGGCACGACCTTCACCGTGACGCTCCCGGCTGTGGGTGGTTAGCCTCCTCAACTCATGACACTCGACCTAGGCGTCCCAGACCAGGGATGTCTCCTCTTGGCAGACATCACCGGATACACCGACTACCTGGCCGGGACCGAGCTGATGCACGCCCAAGATGTCTTGGCCGATCTGCTCGAGACGTTGGTCAACAATGTTGAGCCGACCTTCAAGCTCTCCAAGCTCGAGGGCGACGCCGCGTTCGCCTACGCAACATCGACGTCACCCAACGCCTCAATGATCATGGACACCGTTGAAACTGCATACTTCGGATTTCGGAAGCGCCTGCGCGACATCGTCCACTCCACTACCTGCGAGTGCAAAGCCTGTTTGCTGATCCCGTCACTCGACCTCAAATTCTTGATACACGAAGGTGAGTACGTGGTTCGAAAGATTGCCGGATCCGAGGAGTTGACTGGACCCGACGTGATCCTGGTCCATCGCCTCGCCAAGGGGACGTCGGGAAACGTGATTGGCAAACCCGCCTATGCCGTCTACACCGAGACAACCCTGAACAAGATGTCGATGGATCCAGGCATCCTTGGGTTCGTCCCTCACACAGAGACACTCGATGGCATCGGCGATGTTCCGGTTTTCATTCAAGATTTGGCGGCAGTTTGGGCCTTCGACCAGGAGCGGCATCGTGACTACGTCACCAGTGATGAGGCAATATTCGAGATCAGTTTCGATACACCAGCCGCCCCGGCGATTGTCTGGGAGCACATAACCGACCCGGCGAAGCGAATGATTTGGCAGTCCACTGTTACGGATCTGGTGACCGTCACGGAAGGTCGTCGAGGCAAAGGCACCATTAATCATTGCGCTCACGGCGACGACGTGATCGTCGAGCACATCGCCGACTGGCGGCCATTCTCCTACATCACCACGAGGAGCGACTACGAAGGCGTGGCCCACCAGTGGGCATGGACGCAGCAACTCGAGAAGCTCGAAGACGGGGGGACGAGGATGACTATGCGGATTTCGGATCCCGGGCCGGGAATCTGGGACGCCATCCAGGAGAATATCCTGGCGAGCCTCGCCATCGAAGGCCAACAGCTGGGTCAGATGTTGGTGGAGGCCGCCGAGTCAACCTCGACACACCACTAGATCAATTGCTCTTGCCTTCCGGCGATCGCCGATCGCACCGCGGCCCTCGCGTACACCGATCCTGCGTCGATCCCCACAACGGTCTGGCCCAAGTGGAGAGCTTCCTCTACGGCTGCCAGACCCGACCCACCCAGGCCGACAACGCAGACGCCAGCCTCGATGTGGGTGTCCAGCGGCGCCAGACCCGGCCATTCGCCGGTGTCCCAGACCGGGGTGTCGATCACGGGCGGCGGAA
>SMXW01000076.1 GCA_004356805.1 Acidobacteriota bacterium
CGTCGTCTGTGAGAAGTCGTCGGGTCTGGGAGATGACATCGTTTGGGGAATCATCGTCGGCGACGAGCACGAGACCTCGATGGCTGAGAAACCGGGCGCGTGCAACTTGATCATCGGTCTTGCTGGCTGACTTCGGCACCAGTAGCGAGGGCACGCCAGAGCGAAGCCATTCATGGACGGAGTTGTACCCGGCGGCACCGATTGCCGCGTCAAAGGCCGCAAGATATTGGGCCAGGGGAAAGACCCCGGGAAGCTCGATCGTCCCCTCTCTGGGACTGCCGGTATCCGAAGGCGCTATTGGCGAGCGGGCAACGGCCACCTGCCATTCGGTTGCTTCCAGAGCCGTCGCGACTGCGGAGACTGCAGCGTTGGATGATTCCCCGGGCTGTCCTGAGCCGAGTGTGATCAATAGGGCCCTTTTGTCCGGATCGAGCCCGAGGCGGGCGCACGCATCGGCTCGTGAGTATGGCTCGAGTACATCGAGCAGACTGATTGCTGGGATCCTTATGGCATCGAGACCGGCGGTTGGGCCCTTGTCGGCCTCAGCTGCCAAGTCGCCCGGCTCGATAATGAAGTCAAACCACGCCTCCTTTCTCAGCTGGCCGTCGTTTGGTCCGCTTTGCCACATGCCTCGCCTGAGCCAGCCGGCCTTCACCTCGGGGTGCCAGCGAAGAGCACGGAGAATCCCCAGGTACGGGGCCACGCCGTCAAACAACACCACATCAGGTGACGTCTCTTCCAGATAGGCAATAAACCGATCTCTCACATAGGAGTCCCACTCGGCCCCGACAATCCATGGCGAGTCGACACCCGGGCAGTACTCGCCGCGGATGCCGAAAGACCCGATCAGCGAGAGCCCGCGAGACATGGAGAAGACCGTCACTTCACTACCCGGGACCAGGGCCAGAGCGACCGCGAGCTGACGACTCAGATGGCCGAGCCCCCAGCCGTTGCTGGTGACGAGAGCGACCCGGCGTTTACGCGCTGTCACCCGATCGTCGCGCGTTCGATCCGGGCGGCGGCGGCTCTCAACGCGCGTCGGTACCCGTCGACTCTTGTCCGGAGTTTGTCCATATCGGTATCGAGGGCTTCGTGCATCCGCTCGTTGAGCTCCTGACCGCTTATCTGGTCGGTTCTGACAACGAGATGCTCTGCGTCCACAGATGCGGCGAAGTCCCGCAGTTTGGGTCGATACTCGATAGGCACGAAGGGCGTTCCCACTGCCGCGGCGAGAATGCATGCGTGAAGTCGCTCACCAACAACGACGTCGGCCGAGGCGATCAGGTGAAGAGCCGCTTGGTGGTCGGAGTACCCCTGAACAAAGGGCAAGACCCCGTGTTCGACCCGTTCCATGATCTTCAACACCTGCCCGTCATCATCGGGGCTGGAAGACAGCCAGGCGACTTCTCTGCCTTCCTCGAGCCAGAGGGAGGTTGCTGACGAAAGGGCGCCGACCACCGATTCATCGGATCCTCCCCACAATTCGCCTTTGGTCCAGGCCGGTGCGACGACGATACGACCCGGTACCTTCTCGGCATGCGGCGGGCGCTCAATCAGGAGGGCACTGTCACCACAGACTTCCATTTCCCCTTTGAAACCCCATTCCCGGAGGACGTCGTATGAGTGGGGGCCACGCACCCCCACGTAGACACATGTCTGCAGCCAGTCGATCCAGCGCTTTGGCTCTTCCCTGAGACCCCAATACTCCGGGCTGGCGACGCCGGTACCGATCACGGCTCGCTCCGCCCTGGGTGTGTCCCGGTGCATCAGCCACTTGAGGTACGTGAATCGATTGATGAGCGTGCCACCCCCAAGAAGCAGGAGTTTCCCTGCTTCGCCTTCGGTCCTGATGTCTGCCCAGGGCATCAGTTGGCGCAATGCTCCAAGCATTACTTCGTCGCCCAAGTTGTACTTGCCCGTCCAGCCCACATAGCGAGCCGAAACCTGAGGGCTGCCGCCCGTTGCCTTGGCCGGCGAATTGCTCGACTCGCTCGGGCTATGCGCTTGACGTCCCCTCTTCCTCGCAAGGTAGGTGCGAGCGACTCGACCAACGGCTTTGGGATTGGCCACGATCTCCTCGACGAGCTGCCGGCGGCTCGGTTCCATATGGGAGAAGTCAGACGGGCGGGCACGTCTGGTGGCCCCCGGCAACCTCACGGCGGCAGAGTGCCAATGGATGTTGAGGTCATAGTCCCGGCAGCGTTTCCACAGCCCATCGGTGGGGATTCCCGCGAGTCGCAGCTTGACGAGTTCCCTGTTACGCACAAACCAGCAGACGGGCATTGTCTCGCCCCAACCGGCATCGATGTCGGCTGCGCCCGCCTCGCTCCGTATCGATCCGCCCTCAGCGCCGTCGACCCGGTAGCCGACCGTGCCGGTCACCATGAATGGTTGCTGATCGAGGCGCTTGATCATCTCAGTCAGTAATTGCCGCCCGAGGGCGGCGTGCCCGTTGAGGAAACACACGTACTCGCCTTTGGCCAGTTCGACCGCTCGTGCGAGGTCGTCGGCGAATGACAGACGTGGTTCCCCGGCGCTGGCACCGGCCATCGGTTCTTCAGCGTCGAAATCGGCAACGACGATCAGCTCGAAGTCGGACCGCGGTTGCTCCTGGAGCTCTTCCCAGGTTTGCGTTGCGGTTCCCCCGGGGACATCGTGTGCGATGACCGAGACTTTGGGTACGACAGGTATCGTCGCTGGTGGGCCGGGCCGGTAGAAGCGATGGGGGATGAGGCTGGCCATCAGACCGCGATTCAGCGCACGTGATCGCTCTCTACCTTCCGCTCCTCCCGACGGGTCTTTGTCGAGCTGGTGTGTGACGGAGTTGTCCTCATCATCGATGAATGTCGCGCCGGCGCTCCACAATCTCCAGCCGAGCTCCGTGTCCTCTCCGCCCCATCGATGAAACCTCTCGTCGAACCCTCCGACCTCATGGAACAGCCACAACGGCATAGAGACGTTTGCGGTAATGAGAGATCTGAATATCTCGGTTCCGAATCGCAAGTTGGACGTTCGGCGATTGAGCCGCTTCCTGTAGTCGACAAGGTCGTCATCGGATCCCATCACGGCGTGTGTGCGTGCACCGATCACGACTCTGCTGGTACCAGGCTCGTGCCATCTGGCGTGCCGGGCCACGAAGTCCGGTTTCACCAGGCAGTCGGAGTCGACGAAGATGACGACGTCTCCGGTCGCCACCGAACAACCCAGGTTCCGGGCTCGTCCGGCGCCGAATCTCATTTTTTCTTGTCTCATGTAGGTCACATCTAAGCCTTCGACGGCTGACTTGATATCTTCATCGGAGCCGTCGTCGGCCACTATCAGTTCGTAGTTGTCGAAACCATCCTGAACAGCCAGTGATTGGATCGTGTTTTGGACCAACTCCGATCTGTTGTATACGGGGATGACCACCGAGACCGACACATTTTCCGCCGGTTCGACTGGGGGTTCGATGTCGTGAATGTTGTGTGGACGCAATTCGTCGATCATGGGTTTTGCGGAGTTCGGGTCGCAACCCGGTAGGCGGCTGTCATCAGATCGACTCTCAGAAGATCTCCTCGCTGTTCGAAAACGGCGTTGGGGTGGCGCATCCGTACGAGCTCGCCAAGACCGGTGACAGGCGTTGTTGCGTATATGTAACGCCTGGCCGCGGACAAGAGTGTTTCGAGTCCTTCCACTCCCGCCGTCGCCACGGCTACTGCGTCCACCGACCCCGGTCGCAGGCGACCGTCGGCTCTCTCCTCCATCGCCCAGACCGCCCGAGTCGCCAGCTCCGTGGCAAGATCGGGCAAGCCGCGTTGAACGATGTTCTGGACCTCCACGTCGGAGTCGACCATACGGGCAAGGTCACTGAGACCGGTGTCATCTGGGATCATCCGTTTGGCCGTGTGGTGTGCGATCTCAAACAGCTGATCGACCCGATTGTCATACGTGTGATATGCCCGAGCGTGGGCCAGTGCAGCGTCCGACATCCG
Organism: Acidobacteriota bacterium; assembly: GCA_004356805.1. Taxonomy (GTDB): domain Bacteria; phylum Actinomycetota; class Acidimicrobiia; order Spongiisociales; family ZC4RG35; genus SZUA-217. The sequence continues at coordinate 3,972 of SMXW01000076.1, forward strand.
CTGGGCGGCTTCGAGATCGCCGAGGATCCGTTCGGCGCTCACCGTTGGGTCATCACCCATGGCCACGAAGTGCTCCCCCGGCGTGAACAGCAACTCGGTACCCGGCAAGACATCCGATAGGAGGACGGCACCTGATCCGATTGCCTCGAAAACCCTCATGGTGATGGGATAGTGGCGGGCGCCCCCCTCGTTGAGCACGATCCGGGCGTTGGCGTAGATCTCAGCCATCTCTTCAGGTGACACCTTCTCTTCGATCCTGATTGTGCGTTCCGGCAGCTCGTTTCGAAGGCTTCTGATCACCTCGGCCCGCCGCTGATACTGCCAACTGGCCGACTCCGCATGGGCTCCCACAAAGGCAATGTCAGTCTGGCGGTCGGCGATCGGGATGGATGGATCGAATAGCTCTGGAACGATGCCAAAGGGAAAGCGATGAACAGGGGTCGGGAACCTGTATGCGAGATGCCACGAGTGCGCCAGAAGAACAGCATCGGCTCGGTAACGGTCGGCCAGGCGCAAGTTCGCCGAAAGGTGATGCTCGCCGTGGTGGGCCCAGAACAACGTGGGAACCTTGGTGACACCGGTCACGTCGATGGCTGGATACGGGCTCTCTACAAAAATGACGAAATCGGTCGCAGGATCGACAGTGGATAAGTCGATAGCGTCGACCTCGACTCGCAGATTTGCACCACTTCGTTCAAGGGCCGCATGGAGGTATCGGCCCGGACTGGTCTCCGTCCTTCGATAACACAACACAACGCTGCGGTCCGAAAACCGTTCGGGAATCGGATGGTCAACGGTCCGAGGTCGGAAGTCCCCGAAACCGCCCGTCTCTTGGCCAGCGGGTCTGGCGAGATCCGGGTTCCGGGGTGCCAACGCAATCAGGTCGAGATCACCGGCGGTTGTCATTCCGGGAGTCCTATGCACAACGCCATCCGACATTCGAGCGGCCGAGACAGCCGCCTCGAGAGCCGAAGCCTGCGCGGGGATGAAGATCTCCGACGCCGTCTCAGCCGCTTTCGTAGCGAGACGTCGGCGAACGACCTTGTCTCGAAGCCTGGTCGGCATGAGGCTGCGCAGGATTCCGCCGATCTTGCCCGACGGCCCGAGGTGTGGACTGACCGTTTCGGTGACTGGCTCGGTGGCAGGACGCGAGTCGATCGACACGACAAAGACCTCGTGGCCAGACCGTTTCAGCGACTCATAGTGGGCCGAGGACCGGCGGTCGCCGTGGAACCTCTTCATTGAGATCAGACAGACCCTCATGACGAGATCGTATTAGGCGCGGACTGGGAGACAAGCGGCTCGCAAGAGACGGACATCTCGCCATTGGTGGCAATGGGGAGATGCGCGCCACTCGGGTGTCCGAGCTCTTCCCCGGAAAAGCCGGCTGTACGTCGAGGAGGCATCTTCATCGAACCAGGTTCGACGGCTGACCAGAAACTGTTCTAGGCACCATTCGTATGCCCAAATAGGAATCCGGCGCCCCAGGCCAGGTGGATCGTCAGCAATGCCGGCGGTACGCCGAGTGATGCCGCGCCCGATGAGGGAACGGCGACTGCGCCGGCGATCAGCAGCAGAACGGCGTACAGAAGGGGGATCAGGAAGGCAGGGGACCAGAAGGCTCCTACGATTGTCGACGCCGCCATTCCCAAGACCAGCAGCACAGGCGCCACTTGCCTTGGCCTCAGGGAGTTTGGATAGCGTGCTGCGAAGAAGCGTTTCCATTGCCCGTACTGGAAGTACTGGCTAGCCAAAGCGGCCAATGAAGGGCGGGGCCGATAGGAGACCCGTAGGGCAGGATCGAGCCACACGATTCCGCCTGCAGCTCGAACCCGAAAGTTCAACTCGTAGTCCTGGTTTCTCAGAAACGTCTCGTCGAAGCCACCGAACTCTTCGATTGTGGATCGTTCGAATGACCCGAGATACACCGTGTCTACGGGTCCCGCCGTCCCGGCACCCGTCCGATACCGGGCACCCCCGGCTCCGACGGGTGATTGCATCGCCTTGGCGATCGCCTTCTCCCAAAAGGTTCGTCCCACCGGCACCTGCATGCCACCAACGACTTGGGCCGACGTTGTTGCCAGAAGGCCCACGACCGCTGTGATGTAATCCGGTGGCACGATCGAATTCGAGTCGACTCTCACGATGATGTCCCCGCGGCTTGCTCGAATCGCAGAATTCAGGCCGGCCGGAGTAGTCCCCTTCGGATTGTCAACGACCAACACGTTGAAGGCTGAGGCGCTATCTCGCGACTCGTCGTCGGCTGCGGCGACCACCACCTCGACGTCACCTGCATAGTCCTGTTCCAGGATTGCGCCAAGGCATGTCGGGAGTGATTGGGAAGCCTGGGCGGCGGCCACGATCACCGATACTCTGAGAAGTTCCGTCATCCGAACATGGTGCCACGTCCGGTGACGCGAAGAACTAGCTGACCCGGTAGCGGCCCATAGAGTGCCTGGATGCCAAACCTTCTGCAGTTAGCTCGGGGTGGAACGTTTGCAGCCGTTCTCGGAGCACTCCTGCAGGCTGGTGCGCTAATTGTCGGGCTCACCACAGGGACCTCGATACTTCTCTTCCCGGTCGCTGCTATAGCCGGCGTGGCTTTTATGCTCATTCCGGATTCAGATCGCCGGGCGCAAACATTGGGTGCGATGCTGGGGGCAGCGGCTGCCGGCGGCTGGGGTGCCGTTACGGGCTTCGGCTCTCTGGAGGTTGCGATGGTCGCCGGCGGGTTGGCCGCCGCCACAACCCTCTCGTTGATCCACAGTGTCGACGGTCGGAGAGTTCCTTTCGTCGGACTTGCTATCGGTGCGCTGGCACTTGTGTTGCTGAACCTCGTACCGCTCGTTCTGGATGGAGGCGGTCTGAATCATGACGAGTCGGCCTATGCCTTGAAGGCAAAACACTGGCTGTATGGAACTCCGGAGACTGGATGGAATCTCCATCGAGGGATTGCCATGTCGGCATATGGATACATCGCTCTTTCGTTCGGAGGTGAAGAGCCGATGCTTCGAGTACTCGGCTTGGTTGCCGTCATGGGGTTCGCCGGTGGCACATGGGCGCTGGCCACGGCCATGGGAAAAGGATGGGTCGGTCCCATAGCCGGTGTAGCAGCGGTGTCTGGTCCGGCGCTGCTTCGGAGGGGAACCGAATACCTCAGCGACATCCCATCTTCTGCGTTGCTCCTCGTGTGCATGACGATCGTTTGGTGGCAATTCGGCGATCAGAGACACCCTACGTACAGGTTGCTGTGGCTCCTACCGGTGGCTTGGCTTGCCTTCTACATTCGGTATCAGTCGGTGCTCAGCCTCGGTTTGATCGGCGTGGCCATCTTGGTCTTGTGGTGGGGAAAGGTGAGGGAGCGGCCCGGCCCGCTAATCGCCGTTGTGCTCCTGGGGCTCATTGGCCTGATTCCTCACTTCGTCTTTGCCGCGTCGGAGACGGGGTCGCCTCTCGGGATTCTGACCTTCACCAGCGGGGTCGCGGGACGTGAGTTCTACGGGGAGGGATTGGTCGACTATGCGTTGCTCATGGGTTGGTCCCTGGCTGGGTTCGTAGGCCCGGTGGCTACGGTGTTGGTGTTCCTGTGGTTGGTACGCTCGTGGTCGGAGCGGTTCCAGCGCACCAAGGCCCTCTTCTTGGTCATCCCGGCTGCGGGCCAGGTCCTGGCACTGGGGATTCTCTCGCATGGTGAGTCGCGATTTGTCTTCTTTCCTCTGGCGCTGACAGTTGTCGGTGGAGTGACCGGTTTCGTTCATCTCAGAGCGCGGTGGCGACGTACGACGGTTGCAGCAGCCAGTCTCGGTCTGATCATCCTGTTGCTGGGGTCTCTGGCGCTGTCGGTTGCCTCAGTTCGGAGATCGATTGAAAATCGGGCTTTCGCAACCGAGCCGGTTGAGTTAGCAGCTGCGACCGTGTCTTTATTGAGCGTGAACTCATGTGGTGTGATGACGTCGTACCTTCCACAGATCACGTACTACTCAGAGTGCTTTACCGGCCCGTTCAGATTGCATCTCAATCCATCTGACGCCCTAGCTCGTGTCTCAGGAGAGTCGAAATACATGGTTCTCATCGAGGATGGCAAAGGACAACCGCTAGACAACGATCTCGATGAATTGGTGGCTCTCACGACTGGTGATGCAATCGAAATCCACGGTGAAAGGGACTCGGCCGATCTTTATATCTTTGAGCCATAGAGGCCCAGTGATGGTGGCGTCGTATCATCCCTCGCCGTGCCTGATGACCTGGCAACCATCGCCGATCCACGTTTCATCCTGCTCGCCTGGGCGTCCGGACTGACTCTGGTTGTCGGCTTCGTCTCACTGGCTCAGGTGGTCGGCCCCGGATTCACCTGGCTCGCAGCGGGAGTGGCCTGGTTCATTGGCCTGGCGGGGACGCTGGCCGAGGATGCGTGGTGGGCACGTGTCGGTGCGGTCTTCCTGATTGTCGGGTTGATATGGGCCAGAAACAGACCGTTTGCAGGAGTCATGTTCCTGGTGGCCGGAGTTGGGTACTTGATCCAGGCTGCTCTCATTGGGGGATGGTTGTTGGCGGCGACGGCCTCGTTGAGTCTTGGCGGTGTGACCGGCGAGATGTTGCTTGGCCATTGGTATCTGATTGATCCGAGCCTTCCGAGGTGGACACTCCGCATACTTGCCGGTGCCGGGATCATCGGCCTGGCTGCGGATGCTCTGGGACTCGCGGTTCTCGGAGGGTTGCCCGGTGGGTTAGGGACTGTCGCGTTCTGGATCCTCATCACCACCTCGATCGTCATCATGATTGGGGTCCTGGGGTCTCTGCGCTATCCGGCGTACTCGGGAGTGATGGCCGCCACCGGTTTGTCCTATCTGGCCGTTCTCACCACTCTGGGGGCAACATTCCTTGGTCGAGCCCTGGTCGCCGGGCTTGGCCCCTTTGCTATCTGATTGGAGACGAAGTGGAAGTTATCACAGTCGATGCCGATGCCGATCTGACCGACGCCACACTCATTGCCGGAGTGCTCGAAGACCTGGAGCCCGCTCCGGGTTCTGAGTCGGCATTCGCCTCCATCGACTCTGCACATCTCGACTCGGCCGGTTTCGAAGGGAAGAGGGGTCAGACACTCAAGGTGCCTCACGATGGTGCAGCAGCCCTTCTACTGGTTGGTCTCGGCAACGAGATCTCCTTCGAGACCGTGCGGGCGGCCTCGGGAAACGCCATCCGCAAGGCCAAGACCGAACGTGTGGTCACCCTTCTTGCTCACGTCGGAATCGACGGCGCCACCAGAGCGGTCGTTGAGGGCTCGGCTCTCGGTGGCTACCAGTTCCGGACCTACAAGACC
>SMXW01000077.1 GCA_004356805.1 Acidobacteriota bacterium
CCTGGTCGGGGTCACGGCCGGCGATGTCGATAGGGAGAGTGATGTTCTCCAGCGCCGTCAGAGTAGGGACCAGGTTGAAAGCCTGGAAGATGAACCCCACCCGGTCGCGTCGCACCTCGGTGAGCTCCCGGTCCTTGAGATCGCCGAGGTCCTGATCACCGATAAACACCTGACCCGACGTCAGATGGTCGAGTCCGGCCATGCAATGCATCAGGGTCGACTTGCCCGAGCCGCTCGGACCCATGATCGCCGTATAACGCTCCCGCTGGAACTCGACTGATACACGGTCGATCGCGGTCACAGCGGTATCACCTGATCCAAAGATCTTGGTCGCTTCCACGGCTCGGGCGGCAGACGAGGTTATCGCGACGGCCTCGAGCTCGTCGAGGGTCCTCTCAAGGGCGTGGTTAGTCGTCATTTGAGGATCCACGGCCCAACCGCAGCCGACACCGCCTCAGCCCTCCACCTGTCTATGGCAGTGGTCGAGTCGGTTCTCGCCGGACTGGAACGGTCCGAAAGGTTGGCTCCAGGCGCATTCCGTCCCGAAGTCCCGGGTCGTGAATGGGTCGACGAGCTGGAATTCAATCTGGGTCTAAGTTTCTTCATCATCTTTCGTCTTTCTTACTAAGCGAGCGAACATTGTTTGACCGGCAGCAGATCCCGGGTGGTGCTTTACGGTTCTCTTTCGATTTACTGACGAACCGCTGAACCCAACCGAGCCGGGCCCGAGGCCGCCGTTGGATCTCGGTAGGGTTGGGATGTGTCTGGCTTGTTAAGACACGGCAGGTCCGTACTCGGGTGGGGCGGGTAGTGCCTCCGCTTCCTCGACTTCTTCTGGCTTGGCCTCGGACAGCGGTTGCTGCCGGGCGGGCATCGTCCTGGCCACCACCAGGGCTCCGAGGAGGGTGACGGCGGCGCCTATGAGTATCGCCAGGCCAAAGGCGTCTGTGAACGCTTCGGCTGCGGCGGCGGACAGCGCCGCGCCGGACTCGCCGGGGAGCGAGGCGGCGATCTGGAGTGCAGCTCCCACCGAGTCTTTGGCCGCTGCGGCCACCTCGGCGGGCAGTGCGGTCACCGCGGCGGCGACCCTGCTGGAGTAGATCGAGTTCATTGCCGAGCCGATCACGGCGATGCCAAGAGCGGTGGCTATCAGCCTGGTTAGATCGTTTATGGCTGACCCGACGCCCGCCTTCTCTTCGGGTACCGAGCCCATCACCGCCTCGGTGGAGGGGGCAAAGATGATGGCCGCGGCGAACCCCACCAGAGCGATGACGACTCCTACAGCCCAGTAGGGGGTGTCAACCTCCCACAACAGCATCAGGGGCATGGTCGCGGCTAGGAGCAGCATGCCTCCGCTGACGACCTTGGTGGTTCCGTAGCGGAGCGCCAGCATCTCGCTGCCGATGGCGCCGACCATCAGACCCAGCGACGCCGGGAGGAACCGGATTCCCGCCTCCATTGGGGTGTAGCCCTGTACGAACTGGAGGTATTGGGTGAGGCCAAAGATCATGGCGGCTATGGCGAAGAACGCCACGCTGATGGCTGCGGCGCCGGTGGAGAACCGGGCTCGCCTAAAGAAGGCAAAGTCCAGCAGCGGGTACCTGGTTCGGGTCTCGCGGATGGCAAAACCGATGCCCAACAGGACCGCGGCCACCACCGATGCCAAAATCTGGGGAGATGTCCACCCTTGGGCGGGTCCCTCGATGATGGCGTAGATCAACGCTGCGATCGCCCCCGCCGATAGGATCGCGCCCGGTATGTCCAGCGGCTTGGCTTCCGGATCCCGACTGTCGGGTACCAGGAACATCGTGGCCACGAGGGCGAGCCCGGCGATCGGCACGTTCACCAGAAACACCGAACCCCAGTAGAAGTTCGCCAGCAACAGCCCACCGAGGACCGGGCCCAGGAAGAGACCGATCCCCGCCAGAGCAGCCCAGATGGAAATCGCCTTGGCCCTCTCCTTACCTTTGAACACGTCGACGATTATCGAGAGGGTCGCCGGCATCATCATCGCCGCTCCGACTCCCATCACGGCGCGGGCAGCGATCAACTGCCCGGTGGTGTCCACATACGCCGCGGCGAGCGACGCGACACCGAACACCACCAGCCCGGCTTGGAGCATCCGTGCCCTGCCGAAGCGGTCACCCAGGGCGCCCATGATCAGCAGAAGACCACCAAAGACCAGAATGTAGGAGTTGACGATCCACTGCAGACCGGACGCCGACGCCCCCAGCTCTTGTTGAAGGGTGGGCAGCGCCACGTTGAGGATCATCTCGTCAATCGTCTCCAGCACCAGAGTCACCGAGACGACAGCAAGGGTCCACCACCGCAGACGGTGTTTGCGCAGTTCGGCCGGCGATTGTGCCTCCTGCTGGCCTCCGCCGGTCTGTTTCTGGGTCGCTTCGAGTGTCATCGTGAAACCTCCTCGCCGTCAGCAACGGCTGGTTCGTGAAACCAGGCGACTCCCAAGTCGGCAGATTCCCACTTGAAGAGACCCACCTGATTCCTTATAGTATGTTTGGTATAGAACATCATGTCTGATAACAAACAGTATGTATCGGACACTGGGGTGTCAACAGTCAAAAGCGCCGAACCGTGCGGTACGGGACACACCCCAGCAATTGCCCGGAAACCGAGAAGGTGACAATGACCAACGAGCGACCACCAGACCGGCGGGTGCGCCGAACCAAGCAGCGACTCGACGACGCGCTCGAGTCGCTCATCATCGAGAAGGGCTACGACAAGATCACGGTGCAAGACCTCATCGACCGGGCCGACGTTGGCCGGTCGACGTTCTACGCCCACTACGAGACAAAAGACGATCTTCTCATCAGCTGGACCCAGCTCGCCGATGACATGGAGCTGCACATGGCACATGAGCAGCTCGACGCCGGGTCGGCCATGCCGAGCCTCACCCTGTTTCGCCACCTGGGCGAGCACCACCATCTATACAAGGCGATGCTCGGCGGTCGCGGGATCGATATCGTCACCGAGATGATCCACAGCACGTTGCTGGGTCACGCCACATCGGTGCTGGAACGGCGCCCGGACGCCAACGACCAGACCACCATCCCGATCGAGGTTCGAGCAGGGTTCCTCGCCAGCTCGCTCCTCGCACTCCTGACCTGGTGGCTCGACAACGACAGGCCTTATCCACCCGAGAGGATGGACGAGATCTACGAGGAACTCACCAAAACCACATAGGTCTCCAGGGGCCGAACCTGGAGTTCCCCCTCTGGCCGGACAAGATTGTGATGCGGCCATGGTTTTTTTGGTGGGGTGACGGTAGTGGTCCTCCCACGTGGCGAGGAACGATTCTGCGGGAGCGTTGTCCCAGCACACTCGAGTGCGGCCCAGCGCCTGAGAACACTCCGTGACGGTGACAGAGCTCGGCGAACTCCTCTGAGGTGTATTGGGTGCCCCGGTCGGAGTGGAAGACGACACGGGTCACGTTTCAGCCGCGGGTTCCCACCGCTTCGCTAGAACGTCACCCACCAGTTGGGGAACGCATATCGGTGGCCGTTGACATCCCGAGGAAGCGCCGAGACGCCAGATCCTCAACGAAGCTGAAATATAGAGGGCTGCCGCCTGCTGGTGGTTCAGGTCGCGTGGGCCGCCAGCTTCGCTTTGACGATCCGGTCGACCACGATCTCGGGGACCGGGTCCAATCGCAGATTGAAGACGTTGATCTCCTCGCCGCATTCGGAGCACACGCCCTGGCTGTGCATCACGCTGTCACAGGTGGTGTGGATCAGCCGCACCGGCGGCTCGTTCTCCGTCTCCCACTTGTCGCCCCATGCGAGGAGGGAGGTGAGGACCGGCACAAGATCCCGCCCCTTCTCGGTCAGCCGGTACTCGTACCGCGACGGATGCTCGTGGTACCGCTCCTTGCGCATGATCCCGGCGTCGACGAGCTTGGTGAGACGTTTGGTCAGGATGTTCCGGGCGACACCGAGACTCGCTTGGAAGTCGTCGAAGCGGCGGACGCCGTAGAACGCGTCGCGCAGGACCATGAATGTCCACCGTTCTCCGATATGTTCGAGTGTTCGCGCCACAGAGCAGTCGAGATTGTCGTAGCGGTTGGTATCCGTCTCGCCGGATTCTGTCGGTGTCATGTTGACATCATATACGAGTGGGTTGCATTTCGCAACGGACTATGGCATAGTGGGTTGCACAACGAGACTCACTAAGGAGGAGCACATGATGCAGAAGTACAGGAACCGAGCGCGACAGGCTGTTAAAAGACGGATCGAGATCAAACTCGATGGGTTCGAACTCGGCCTCTCGCCCGAAGAGGTCATCGCCGATCTCAACTTCGGGGTTGGTCCGATCGCAGACACCACCAGGTTGGCGCAGAAAGACCGACCTGAAGTCGGGAGGGTCGCATGAGTAGAAGGGAGGCGGTGGTCCTGAAGACGATAAGCGTCGGCCTCGCAGGCCTCTCCTACGTCGCACCAGCGCTGGCAGGCCGTATCGCCACCTATCTGTGGTTCACGCCGTTCCCGCTCGCTCGGCCTCGGTCACCACAAATTCCACCGGGGGCACGGAGGATCACCTTCGAGTCGGCGGGATCGGTGGTCCACGGGTACGAGATAGGCGATGGTTCGCGAACGGCTCTCCTGATCCACGGATGGGCCGGGTCGTCGCGGCAATACCGCCGGATCGCCCTGAGACTCACAGAGCAGGGCTACCGATGTGTGGTCATCGACCTCCCAGCTCACGGCATCGAGGCCGGGCGTTCCACGCACGCCTTCGAGATGGCGGACGCGATCGAGATCGCTGGAAACGCTCTTGGCAAGGTCGACATCGTCGTCGCGCACTCGCTCGGGGCAATGGCCACAGCAGTGGCCATGCAACGTTCGCTCAGAGCCGACAGGCTTGTGCTCGTGGCCCCCGGCCTGCGGCCCCATAAAGCTCTCGAATCGTTCGTGGCGACCCTTCGGCTTCGGCCCGTGGTCGCCAAGGCTGTTGAGCGCTCGATGGAGGACAGATTCGGCGAAGATCTGTGGGACCGAATGCCGAAAGGGATGCTCGACATGAGCGTTCCCGGCCGCACGCTGATCATCCACGATGTCGATGATGACCTGGTGCCGATCGAAGAGGCGGAGCTGTTGTCTGAAAGTTGGGGGGTGGGGCTTGTGAGCACACGGGGCCACGGGCACAATGGCGTGCTCCGGGCATCTGAGGTCATCGACCAGATCGCCACCTTGGCTTCTGCCGAGCCA
>SMXW01000078.1 GCA_004356805.1 Acidobacteriota bacterium
CGAGCTGCCGATCGGGTCAGTGGAGTTCCGATTCGAAGACGGTGCCTACACCCGGTATGAGTCCGGGGAGCCGTTCGTGGTTCTTGACTCCCTGGAAGGTCAATCCAGCCTCCTGGTTCACGAGACGGTGATCGTGATGTTCGTGGCGGAGCGAAGTGCAGGGTACGAGGATTCGAACGGAGCTCCGGTATCGACCTTCGATGTGATCGGCAGCGAAGATCTCCTGGTCTTCCGCAACGGCGACTTTTTCGAGGCCACCTGGTCTCGTTCGGCGCAGAAAGATCCATTTGTCTTTCTTGACGGGGGAGGGAGTCCATTCGGCATCCCGGAGGGCTCCATTTACATGGCAATCGTTCCTCGCGATCACGACGTCACGTTCGGCCCATAGGTTTCGCCTCGCCACCGGTCGACCCGAGACCTTCAACGTCCACCGGTGGGTCAAGGTCTATCGCGCTGATATGGACCTGATACGCGAAATCTGACGTCCGACTAACGTCGCCCGCCAGCACTCATCGATTGACCCAAGGAGTCAAACATGGCCACAGAGTTCAATGGCGTTGTCAACGTCGACATCCGCGACTCTGTCGAAGACTGGACCCCCTACCTGCAACCCCAGGCTCCTGAGGGTGCTCCGAATGTTTTGATGATCGTCTGGGACGACGTGGGGTACGCCGCCCTGGACGTCATGGGCGGCCCCATTGACACACCCTCCATGCGACGCATCGCCGAGAGCGGAATCCGTTACTCGAACTTCCACACCACGGCCCTCTGCTCCCCAACACGCTCCAGCCTTCTCAATGGGCGCAACGCCACGAGCAACAACATGGCCGCTATCACCGAGGCCTCAGCCGGGTTTCCTGGCTTCTCGGCACGGATTCCGTTCGAGAACGGCTTGATATCCGAGGTTCTCAACGAAAGGGGTTGGAACACCTACGCCGTCGGGAAATGGCACCTGACCCCAGGAGAGGAGACCGATCTCTCCAGCTGGAAGGGTCGCTGGCCTTTGGGACGAGGCTTTGAGCGCTTCTATGGGTTCCTTGGGGGTGAAACCAATCAGTGGTACCCCGATCTGGTCTACGACAACCATCCCATCGAGGCGCCCGCTACCCCGGAGGAGGGCTATCACCTCTCAGCCGACCTGGTCGATCAGGCGATGAGGTTCGTCCGCGACTCGAAGACCGTCGCCCCGGACAAACCGTGGTTCATGTATTTCTGCCCGGGAGCCGGCCACGCCCCTCACCACGTGGCCAAGGAGTGGGCCGACAAGTACGAGGGCAAGTTCGATCAGGGCTATGAGGCGATCCGGGAGACGATCCTGGCCCGCCAGAAGGAGATGGGTCTCCTTCCCGAGGACACCGACCTGTCGCCGATCAACCCACATGGTGAGCCCGACGGGATAACCGGCCCTGAGGGTCAACCGTGGCCCCAGTTGGACTTCGTCAAGCCGTGGGACTCGCTGAGTGATGACGAGAAGAAGCTCTTCAGCAGGATGGCCGAGGTGTTCGCCGGCTTCATCTCCTACACCGACTATCAGATCGGGCGGTTTCTCGACTATCTCGAGGAGTCGGAACAGTTGGACAACACCATCATCGTTGTGGTCTCGGACAACGGCTCTAGCGGGGAAGGTGGACCCAACGGCACCTACAACGAGAACCGCTTCTTCAACGGTGTCCCCGACACCATCGAAGAGAACATGAAACATCTGGGCAATCTCGGCGATCCGACTACCTACAACCACTACAACACCGGATGGGCCTGGGCGCTCGACACACCGTTCCCCTACTGGAAGCGTTTTTCCGGATACGAGGGAGGCACCGCAGACATCTGTCTCGTCGCATGGCCCGCGGGCATCGAAGCTCGAGGGGAGATCCGTCATCAGTACACCCACGCCGTCGATGTCGTACCCACGTTGTACGAAATGCTCGGGGTCACCCCTCCTTCGGTGCTCAAGGGTTATACCCAAAGCCCGATCGAAGGAGAGAGCTTTGCCGAGTCGTTCACGAATCCGGACGCACCTGAAAGAGAGACACAGTTCTATTCGATGCTCGGCCAACGCGCCATCTACCACAAGGGCTGGTTGGCCAACACGGTGCACCCACCACTATCGGGATGGTCGGGCTTCGACAAAGACGAGTGGGAGCTCTATCACCTTGCCGAGGACCGGACGCAGTCGAAGAACCTTGCCTCGAAGTATCCGGAGAAGCTGGAAGAGCTGAAAGGGCTGTGGTTTTTCAACGCGGGCAAGTACGACGGGCTTCCTCTCGACGACCGTACGGCCGCTGAGATCTTTGCCTCCGATCGCCCCCAACCGAGCAAGCCCCGCAACCGGTACGTCTATTACCCGAACAGTGCCGATGTCCCAGAATCGGTGGCGGTAAACGTGCGCAGACGCTCGTACACCATCGCCGCGGGTGTCGTCACTGGTGACGGAGCCGAGGGAGTCTTGTTCGCCCACGGCGGTACCGGGGGCGGCCACGTGTTGTATTTGCAGGATGGTCATCTCCACTACATGTACAACTGGTTGGCCGAGGAGCATCAGAAAGTCACCTCAGACCGTCCTGTCGAGACCGGCAAGCACCTATTGGTCGCCGAGTTCAAGAAGACCGGAGACGACCCGGTCACCGGTAGCGCACTGGGCACTGTCACTCTGTACATCGACACCGAGCCTGTGGGGAAAGCAGAGATTCGCACCCAGCCAGGGTTTTTCGCCCTGACCGGAGATGGGCTCAGCGTTGGACGGGACTCCGCTTCACCCGTTTCACCCGACTATGCGGCACCCTTCGAGTTCAGGGGTGGTGAGATCGAAAGAGTGGTGATCGACGTTAGTGGCGATGCCTATGTCGATCAGGAGAAGGAGGCTGTTGCCTGGCTGATGCGTGACTGACGGCGGCTTGGCATTGCCGGGCGCGGTGGTCCCGGTGTCGGCCTGGAGGTTGGAGCCGAATCCTCATCGCGCAAGAGTTCCTCCTCACCCGAGCCTCATCGACCTGGGCGTGTCGGGCGCGCAGTCAGTCATTCCACCGGGTTTTGGGCAATTGAGTTGGAGATAGCTGATGAATGAGGAGATGGTCTGGATTCTCGGCGGTGACTTTGGCATGGGGTCTGAGAATCACTACCCCGATGAAGGGCCGGTCAGACGTGTCGAGGTCCCTGGATTCTGGATCGACCCGGGGCCGGTGACCAACGCCGAATTCGCGGCATTCGTCGACGAGACGAATCACGTGACAGGTGCCGAAATCGCTCCTGATGCCGATCAGCATCCCGGCGCCAGCGAAGAGGATCTGGTTCCTGGCTCCCTGGTGTTCATGATGACCGAAGGCCCGGTCAGCCTTACCGACCACCGGAACTGGTGGAGATGGGTCCCTGGCGCCGACTGGAGGTGCCCGACAGGTCCCCAATCCTCAAACGAAGGCCTCGACGACCACCCCGTTGTTCACATCGCTCACGCCGATGCCGTCGCGTATGCGGAGTGGGCGGGCAAGACCCTGGCGGCAGAAGCCGAATGGGAGTACGCCGCTCGTGGCGGCCTCGATGGAGCGGAATTCATCTGGGGTGACGAAGATTCTCAGGAGACTGATCCGAGGGCCAACACATGGCAGGGGCGGTTTCCTTTTGAGAATTCGGAACTGGATGGCTGGACCAGGACCAGTCCCGTGGGGAGTTATGGGTCCAACGGATACGGGCTCTTCGACATGGCCGGCAACGTCTGGGAGTGGACCGACGACTGGTACATCGACCGTAACGCGGAGCAGGTCGAGGACTCCTGCTGCGCACCTGTTGGGATGAGGGGTGGTACCCGTGAGAGCAGCATGGATCTCGCTCAACCCGAGATTCGGATTCCTCGGAAGGTCATCAAGGGTGGGTCACACCTGTGCACGATCCAGTACTGCTTCAGGTACCGGCCTGCAGCACGACAGCCGGAGATGATCGACACCAGCACCAGCCACCTCGGCTTCAGGTGCATCCGCAGAGACTGAGACGGCTAGCTTGCGTCGCTCCCGGCCATGAAAGTCCTGAGGATCCTCCCGTCGTGAAGAGTCTCCGCCCACCTCAGCTACGCACGGTCCTCGGAGAGTCCGACAGGACTGCAACCTGGCTCGAGCTGTTCTACGACCTTGCTTTCGTAGTCGCCGTTGCTGTCCTCGGTGGCCGGCTGCAAACGGTGCAGGATTGGGAGGGGATCTTTTCGTATCTGGGGCTTTTCGCTCTCATCTGGTGGCTCTGGGCCAGTCACACCTTCTACGCCGACCGCTACGACACCGACGATCTCGTTTATCGACTTCTGGCGACGGTGCAACTGGTGGCAGTAGCCGTGATTGCAGCCTCGTTGTCTAGCGGGCCCGCCATGAGCACCGTGGCCTTTGCTGTCGGGTACACGGTTTCTCGTCTGACACTCCTGGTGATGTATTGGCGCGCTCGTGTTCACGTGTCCGAGACCCGGGATCTCGTCAGCGGTTACCTGGTGGGCTTCGGTCTAGGTGCCCTGATCTGGACGGCTTCGATATTCACTCCCGAACCGGGCCGGTATGTCCTCTGGGCGTTGGCCCTTTCGGTTGACCTGGCCACGCCATGGGTGATGCGTCGACAGCAGGCCCGGGTGCCTTTGGACGTATCCCATCTCCCGGAGCGGTTTGGACTGTTCACCATCCTTGTTCTCGGCGAGTCGATCGCTGCCACGGTCGTCGGCCTTGAGCACGTCGAATGGGGAGTCGAATCTACCTTCACCGCCATCATGGCTCTGGCGACGGCGACGGCTATCTGGTGGCTTTACTTCGACAATGTCGAAGGCAACGTGGTCAGACGCGAGGCGACGACACGACGGACTTGGAGGCCAACGGTCTGGATCTACTCCCACTTCGGCATAGCCGCCGGTCTCGGCATCGTGGCGATTGGACTCGAGCACGCCATCTCAGAGGCAGGACACGGGGCGTTCGCTGATTTCGAGAGATGGCTGCTGGTGGGCGGGACCTCCTTCGCTGTCACCTTTGTGGCGTTGACACACTTTGCCTCAGGATCACCGGAGACCTACAAGCTTCATAACTCTGTTGGGTATAGCCGGTTGCTGGCTGCTGTCGTCGTTCTGGCCCTGGGGTTGCTCGACTTCATGTCATCACAGGCGCTGGTCACTGCAATCGCCGCTGTTCTCATCACGACAGCGTTGAGCAATGTCCGCGCCGAGTCCGAGCCCGCCAGGTAGCCGAGCTCGCTTGTTCAGTGCGTTTGTGGCATCGGAGATGGAATCTAACCACGGTCCTAGGCTGACTCGCCTTGAACCAGCACGCAAAAACTGAACCCTGGAAGCTCGTCCTTATTGGATTGGCGGCCGGGTTTATTGGAGGAGGACTGGGACTTGGCGGCGGGATCGTCATGGTGCCTCTCCTCGTGGCGGTTGGCTTCGATCAGCACCGCTCCCACGCGACGTCTCTTGCGGCCATCGTTCTCATTGCGGCGGCCGGTGCTGTCTCATTCGGAATGTCGGATGAGCTGGCTCTTGGCATCGGAGTCGTCATTGGCATGGGAGGGATTGTTGGTTCGGTGTTGGGGGCATCAGTCATGCATCGGACGAGCCCACGGACTCTGACGATCATCTTTGGCATCGTTCTTCTGGTGGCAGGGCTTCGCATGATCGGTGGAGCGAATCCGCTGCCAGGTGCAGCTGGGTTCGGTGACTTGACCCAGGTTGTTGTTGCCATTGGGATCGGCCTCGTTGCAGGGTTCTTCGCCGGCCTGGCGGGTATCGGCGGGGGAGTGGTGATCGTGCCGTCGACTTTGTTGCTGCTGGGCCTTTCTCAGCACGAAGCTCAGGGAACGTCGCTGGTGGCGATCGTTTTCACCGCTATTGCCGGAACAATCGTCAACCTCAAGAACAAACGAGTCCGCCTCAAGGACGGACTCGTTGTTGGCGTGGGTGGTGTGATCGGGTCTCTGATCGGTTCACAACTTGCCTTGGGAGTCGAGGGTCACACCCTGTCGCTCATGTTCGGCTTCCTGGTGCTGTTTGTCGCCTTCCGTATCTTCTACCGGGCACTCCGCCCACAGACCCAAGAGGTCTAGTCGGTCTCCGACTCGACCTGCTCCGGCTTCTTCTCAGGTGTCAGGACCGGGATCAAGATCGCTATCCCGATGACAACAAAGAGGACCGGCCAGAACCAGGTACCAAGTTTGCTGATGGTGCCCACGATGTCGCTCGGGTCGTTAGAGATGAGAAATATCAGCCCAATCCCGGTGATCATGAGTCCCGAGAAGAGGGAGACTCCGTCGAATTTGTGTGTCTTCATGATGATTCCATTCCTTAGCGGTTGATGTCGATGTTGCCGACGTCAACATGAGCTTCGAGGATCAAAGTTCCTTCTGTGCCGGTCTCGTCGAAGTCCAAACCTGGATTGCCCAGACCTGTGGACTCCCGACCGGGCGCACCGACCCGACCGATATTGACGGTGGCTTCACCGACGATTCCGACGTCTTGGGGAGTCCGAATCTCGATGTTTCCGATGTCGACGTCTGCTGTGATGTTGATCGTCTCACCATCCCAGGGAAGGCCTCTCAGATCGATCACCAGATTGCCAACGTCGATGCTGTAGAACTCCTCTACATCGGTGAATGTGTCAGGTTCGACCAACACGTCGAACGTTTCTGAGTTCCAATCCCATTCGAAGACGGGGGAGAGGAACAGGGTGGGGATGAGAACCGCTCCGACGAGTATCAGCCATCGTGCCCGTCCGGCGAAAGCACCGACCAGGAGCCCAACGCCGAGGATGGTGACTGCCAGGGCCATGTAGTGACGCGGCGCAGGATCGATGGGGATAGCGGGCACGTTGTCGAGAACGGCCAGGGTTCCCAGTCCGAGCAGCATGAGCCCCATGGTCAAACGTCCGAGGATTGACCGCTCCTTTGGCTTCGAGGCCGAAGGGGGAAGTATCGGCGGTGTCGGTGTGGGGGTTGGTGGGGTGCCGTCGCCGGAGGGGGAGTCCCCGGCGGGAGCGTCAGTCTTGGCGACTATCGCCTCGGTGTCAGTTTGTGTCATTTGTTGAACTCCCTCCTTTGACTTGTCGTCAGATCTCACGCGGATGGGTATCCGACCGGTATAGAGCAGGACACCTACAACCAGAAGTCCGACCGCCCAGACCACTCCTCCATTGAGAAAGGTGAGATTGTCGAGGAGGATCAGCGCCGCAACGAAGACCAGCGCGATGCCGATCCACGATCGGGTCGATGTTGCTCCTGAGAAGAAACGGTCGGCCGGTGATTCGGTCTCGTCTTCTGATCGGATGAGTGCCCAGCCGGCCGAATAAAGGGCGACGCCGAGCCCTCCGAAGAAGGCAGTGACGACAAAGAAGGCTCTCGGTACCCAGACCGGAAGGTCGTAGCGGTCTGCCAGCCCTTGGGAGACACCGGCAAGAACTCGCCCTTCTTGAGGTCGCACCAACTCAGAGGCGCTCACCGTCTCCTCGGACGATTCGGCCGTGGTGGTTTGTTTGTTTTGTTCCATGGCTCTATTGATGCACAAGCCTCCCAAGGTTGGTATTGGGGACTTCCCTGAGACTCCCCTGAGAACCCTAAGGGTGATCCCCGATTGAGGAAGATGGGCGCAGCGGGCATCATCTGGGTGTGGCTGCCGTCCGATCGCTCGAATTCAGTCGCCGCAAGACCAACCGAGTCATGGGTGGTGTTGCCGGCGGACTAGCCGACACCCTTGGCATACCCGACGCATATGTGAGAGCCGCATTCCTGACCCTTCTCATGGTCTGGGGGCTCGGAGGGGTGCTCTACCTGGGTTTCTGGCTCATGGCGTACGACAAAGTGGAAGACCGGGACGTGGTGGCGGTCGACAACGGTCGGGGACTAGGCCTTGGGCTCGCATTTCTTGGGCTCTTGCTGCTCCTGGAAGCCGTCGGTTGGTGGCCGAACCCGGCGCTCGTCTTGACGGCCGGTGCCCTCGCATTTGGAACCGCCGCCCTAACTGACAGTTCGAAGCCCGGTCCACTGGCAGCGTTGATGGATCCAAACGTGGATCGTCCGAGTCGTCTCCGCCTCATCCTCGGTGTGGCTCTGCTTTTTGGCGGTCTCTCGGTATTCATCACCTCGATCGGACCGGTCTTTGAGCTTGGTGTGGTCTTTCTTGCGATTGTCCTCACGGGATTGGGGATCGTGGTGGGGTTCGGACCCTGGGTGCGTCGGCTGATCGTCGACCTCGGCACGGAACGGAACGAGCGGATCCGACAGGAGGAGAGGGCTGAGATGGCCACTCATCTCCACGACTCGGTTCTTCAGACATTGGCGTTGATTCAGAGGACCGACGATCCGGCCCGAATGGCGATTCTCGCTCGGCATCAGGAGACCGAATTGCGAGATTGGCTGTTCGGAGCCGCTCCGCTCGACGGAGTGGACCTCGTTTCCACCGCCCTGAAGAACGCAGCTGCGCGGGTCGAGAAGGATCATCAGGTGCCCATAGATGTCGTCACGGTTGGCGACCACCTACTCGACAAGGAATCTGCGCCACTCATAGGTGCCGCCTCGGAGGCAATGGTCAATGCCGCCAAACACTCAGGCGCCGACCGGCTGTCGTTGTATCTGGAGGCGGAAGATGAGAGATTGACCGTATATGTGACGGATCAAGGCAAGGGCTTCGACCTCGACAAGGTGGCACCCGATCGGAAGGGAATAGCCCAGTCGATCAAATCTCGGGTGGAGAAGGCAGGCGGTACCGTCGAGATAAACAGTGAGCCGGGTGACGGAACAGAGGTCGTGCTGAGAATGCCCCTGGAGTCGAAATGAGCATCACCGTCTATCTCGTGGACGATCATCGCCTTTTCTTGTCCGGCGTCAAGGCAGAGCTCGCCGAGGAGTTCCGAATTGTCGGCTCGGCCTTTGACGTAGACACGGCCATCGTCGAGATTCGGGGACTGAATCCGGATGTGGTCCTCGTAGATGTCCACATGCCGGACGGCGGCGGAATCGCCGTCGTCGAGGGTGTCACCGAGTCGAATCCCGACGTCAAGTTTCTGGCTCTGTCGGTGTCAGACCAGGCCGAGGATGTCATAGCAATGATCAGGGCAGGAGCCAGGGGCTATGTGACCAAGACGATCGAGCCTCCGGACCTTGCTGATGCCGTGAGGCGAATCAGCACCGGTGACGCAGTGTTCTCCCCACGACTGGCTGGCTTCGTTTTGGATGCATTCGCCGGTGCGATTCCCCCGGAGGAGGACCCCGAACTCGATCAACTCACATTGAGAGAGAAGGATGTGCTCCGTCTGATAGCTCGTGGGTTCGCCTACAAGCAGGTGGCTCGCAAACTCGAAATCTCGATCAAGACCGTGGAGACCCACGTTTCCTCGGTACTGCGCAAGCTTCAGCTCTCCAACCGCCACGAACTCGCCCGATGGGCGAGCAAGCGTCACATCGTCTGACGGCGGCCTTTCTCTGCGGCCAAATGATCAAATACGACGCTCCATGAATCAGGAACGTGTTGTTAGCCCTTGTAGCGGGTCCCGCCTTTGAAGACGTGGGTGACATTGTCGGGAGTGCCGAGGAGGGAGATGTCGGTTGAGGGGTCGCCGCTGATGCAGATCACGTCGGCGTCCATGCCTGCCACGAGTTGGCCGGTGTTGGGAGCCTGTGGCCCCAGAGTGTCAGGCCCGTTGGCTGTGGCCATCTCGATGGCCTGGAGCGGGGTCATCCCACAATCCACCATGAGTGCAAGCTCCTCACCGTTGCGACCCCAGAGCCCAACACCAAAGATGTCGGTTCCGAGAGCCATCTTGACCCCCTTGTCGACTGCGAGTGCTATTCCCTCTGCGTGTTGCCCGGCTGCCGCGGCTGCCTTCTTCTTGGCGTACTCGGGCATGCCCCTCTTCTCGCCTTCGGCCATGAGAAACTCGATAACCCAACGAGTGGGAACCAACATCACATCGTTTTCGATCATGGCGTCAGCCACTTCCTCATCGATGTAGGTGCCGTGCTCCAGAGTCTTGATGCCGGCCTCGACGGCAGCCATCATTCCTCGCTTACCGTGGGTGTGGGCGGCCACGATGCGTTCCATGCGTGTTGCCTCGTCGACAATCGCCTCCAGCTCTTCCTTGGAGAATTGGGGCAGATGTGGGTCGTCCAGCTGACTGAGCACTCCACCAGAGGCGTGGATCTTGATGACCCTGGCTCCGAGACGAAGCATGCGACGGACTCCGGCGCGAGCCTCATCGGGGCCATCGACGACGTTGTCCTCACCCCAAGCTCGAATCATCGCCCGGCGGGCGTCTGCCAGATCCATGCTGTGGACGTCACCGTGACCGCCGGTCATCGAGAGCGCCGACCCGCTCGCATAGACATTGGGACCTTCGACCTGGCCCTCTTCGACTGCGAACGAGAGGAAACTGCCCAGACCACCGAGCTCACGAACGGAGGTGAACCCGGCGTGGAGCGCTCGACGAGCGTCAGCGGTGACCCGCATCGCAGCCAGTTGCGGCCTGGTTGTCCACACCTCGTCGATGTTCGCGGTGTAGATGCCCATGAAGTGCCCGTGGCATTCCCACATGCCTGGCATGACCGTGTCGGTGGAGACGACGTCGGCGTCGGGCGTTTCCGGCGCGCCATTAGCCACACCGGCGTAGGAGATTGCCGAGTCGGCAAAGATGACGACCCCGTTGTCCACCACGTTGCCGCGGCCGGGGATCAGACGAGTTGCTTCGATTCGTGTCGTCATCAGAGGACTACTTCCACAGATGCCTTCGTTGTTGCTTGGAGGCCGCCCATCGCCACGAAGCCAGTGATGGTGACGGTTGGCACATCCTCTTCAGCGGTGGTCCTGGTGTTGTCCGACCAGCCCCCCATGAACATTTTCCCGTCGAATCTGACACGCCAGCCCTCGGGAACGACCAGGCTTACTCCGCCCATCATGACGGCGAGATCAATCCGGATTCCGGTTGGCGCCGGTTGGGTCTTCCTCAAATCGAGAAGAACTCCACCACAGATGGCCAGGATCTTGCCGCCATAGAACGGGTCGGCGGAGGAAACGAGCTCCTTACCCTCGAAGATTGCGACCAGGTCGATTTCCTCGGTGTGGGTGTCAGCGTTCGACTCGAGCAGGAATTTCGCCGCTATCGCAGCTCCGAGTGCGCCGACGAAGGCGAATCGGATGAGTTTGAAGATGAAACTGACCACGATCGGGACAATACGTGCTTTACCGGAACAAGGAAGACCGAGCGGGGCACCAAGGTTCTGATAGCTGTGGGTCAGCCGAGCGCGATCAAAGTGGTCTGGAGCATCCTCCGGGTGCTGGTGGGAACGACCAGCCCACGACCGGCCGGGATGGGGACGGTCGATCATTCCTCGCTGTTGCCCGTTCTCCAGGCGCTGAGCGAGGGTGGCCTCCCCGCGGCCGCCGGGCGAGGCCCGGACGTTTCCACCTACCTGGCCAAGATGTCCGGTGTCGAGCCAGACGGGCTCTCCCGGGACGAAGCCCTTGCCTACTGGCTGAACCTCTACAACGCCGGAGCTGTCGGACTCGCCATCGAGGCATTTCAATCAGGGGCGGCTTCGGTGTTTCGGGTGCCCGACGGGTTCACTCGCCACCTCATCACAGTTGCAGGGGAAGAACTCTCCTTGGACGCCATCGAGCACGGCAAGGTCAGACGTTTCGGCGATCCTCGGATTCACGGGGCGTTGGTATGTGGGTCGCTTTCGTGCCCGACCTTGCGTCCCACCCCGTACGCAGGGGAGGACCTCGATCGTCAATTGAACGAACAGATGAAGGACTTCTTCGCAGGAGGTGGGGCGGTCGAAGCCACCCCCGACAGTGTTTCGCTTAGCCGGATCTTGCTTTGGTTCGGGTCAGACTTCGTTCGTCCTCACCGGATGCCGACTTTCATGCCGGCTTCCAAGAGACGCACACTTCAAGCCGTGCGGCATTGGCTTCCCGAGCATCTCCAGACGAGGAGCAACGTCAAATTCCAGGACTACGACTGGGGACTGGGTTGCGTCGTTCGCCCTTCCGAGCGATGAGAGGCCTCTGTCCGGGGCGAATCCAACCGAGCTCAGGTAAACGACGATCGACCAGACACACATGACGGTCAGATGGATGAGGGTGTATCGGAAGAGTCCGTCCCCTTCGGCGGCTGATAGCAACAGCGCGGCGAGCGACAGGGGGAAGGGAAGGTGAAGAAGCCGTCATGTGTTCCCAATCATCGTGGATGTGATTCTGGATCTGCTGCTTCCCGCCACTGACGCTGGCGTCTTTGTCCAATTCGCTGTGGTGGGTCTGATCTTGGCCGCCGCCCTGTGGAGATTCTGGTCGAACCCTGAGGTAAGACTTCTTGTGATCGGTTCTGGTCTGGTGATCCTCGGCCTGATGGGTTTCCGGGCTCTCCATTGAGTTTTATTTTCGTCATCGTCGAATGGAGCACGGCTAATTCCGTTGACGGCCTGGGCACGGGTCGACGATGATGACTCCGCCGAAGAACGGAGCGCCGTTGATGAGGATGCACAAGCAAGCACCAATCACCGCAGCAGAGGAATTCTGCACGTGCGCCCCTATCACCCGGGCGGTCGTGCCCAATCCTCCTGAATGGCGGACCTATGTGATGTAGATGAGACGCAGAAGTCTTTCTTCACGACCAGGCCGCCGTTAGACCGGCGGCTTTTGTTTGCCGCATCCATCACGACGAGGTTTCAAAATGAATCAACAACTGATACGACTACAACAAGACGGACGATGTAGCAAGGAGGGGAGCCACGAGCTCTTCTTCTCCGAGCGGCCGGCCGAACTGGCCAAGGCGCAGCGAATATGCGCCCGATGCGAAGTCAGAGTGGGATGTCTGGATGTCGCTCTTCAGGAAAACCTGGAGTGGGGTGTCTGGGGCGGAGTCATTTTCTGGGACGGCCAGCCTTATCACCGGCGGCGTGGACGGGGCAGACCGAGACATGCCGAGCGAAATCTTCCTGTCGAAGCGA
>SMXW01000079.1 GCA_004356805.1 Acidobacteriota bacterium
CAGGAATCACAGACGCCATAGGTGTCATCGTCGAGCTTGACGAGAGCACGGTCTATGTCCCTGATCGAGACATCGAGCGACCGGGCGGTCGCCGTGGTGGCGAGTCGCTCCACTGCCTCGGTGGTGCCGTCGCCGATTCTTTTGCCGAACCCGATACTGGCACCCTCAGCCGGCGGCTCTATCAGGCGCTCTAGCTCAGCCGTCAGCTCCATACGGCGAGATCTCAGCGAGACGGCAATATCCTCCAACGCGTGGCTCAAGCCAGCAAGCGTATCGACTTGAACGCAGGTCAGACTGGAGCAGACACCGACGTTACGCCGGAAGATGGTGAAGTCAGTGAAGCAATGGTGTACGACGTCCTATGAGGGCGTGAACACCGAGTTCCCCTGCAATCCCTGAATCATCGCCACCATTCGATCGTCTCGGCTACTGCCTGATCCAGTGGCGTCGGCTGCATCCCAAATGCCTCGGTGAACTTCTCGCCATTGGTGACAAAGTCATTCTTGAACTCGTAGAGCATTTCGTTCAGCTCCCGGACGGTCGGGTTGAAGAGACCCATCATCCGGAGCAGAAGCTCGGGAACGGGCGAAACCTTGATCTTCTGCCCTAACTCGTCTCCGATCATTCCGATGATCTCGGTGGTGGTCCGCGCCGGTGCATTGGGGACATGCCACACCTCGCCTACTGCACGGCCGTCCGTGCCCAGTGTTGCCAACACCCGGCTCAGATCCTTCAAGTATGTGTAACTGTGCTTGGTCTCCGGATCCCCGATTACCTGAGCCGACTTGCCGTCGAGGGCTCTTCCGATCACGCGCTCTCCCAAGGGGGACTGCCACGTCGCACGGGGGCCGAAATAGCTCGAAGCCCGGGCCGTCGCCAACTCCAAGTCACCCTTGTCGCTGAGCTCGGCGAGCTCCTCGGCCATCTCCAATCTCACCGTTCCCTTGCGGGTGTGCGGCTTCATCGGTGTGCTCTCGTCGATGGCGTTTCCGCCGGTGTTCCCGTACATATACAAATTCTCGAATGAGACAAACCGGGCGCCGGCGACCTGAGCCGCCGACATCACACCTCTTTGCAGAGGAGGGAACTCCTCCGGCCAGCGGTGGTAGGGAGGGTTGAGCACCTGATACACGACTCCTGCCCCGCTCGCTGCGTCGAGTGCGAAATCCGGGTCGGCTGCGTCGCCAGCCATCTGCTCCACTTGGGCGGGGACAGGGGCTGTCCCGGAACGGTTGACCACCCTGACCTGGTGCCCTCTCTCGACCAGCTGGTCGACAAGGGCAAGACCAACCGGGCCGGTTCCGAAGATGACATGTGTTTGTCCCATACGGGCACTCATGCTGCCACAGACTCCATCTCGGCGTCTTGTCGTCGAGGTGGCACTCAATCCCGGTTAACCCAAGTCCTCTGACTCATCATCAGCCGAAAACCCTCAGTCGATGACGATGGTTGACGAGCGTAGGGTCCATGCCATGCCCGGACACGAGAGCACAGAAACCGGATCGGACGGTCTCGTCATTGCGCTGGGCCCCAAGCAACTTGCATGCGTCCTAGCGGTCGCTAGATCGGGTGGATCTCGCTCGCCTTTTGACCGCGCCTCCGATGCGTTCATGACAACACCCATTGTGCCAGACCACCCTGATTGGCTGATTCGTGTCTCTCGTTACACGAGGGGTAATCGGAAGTATCACCAGGCGATGCCCGGCGTCGGGCTGGACGGCACTAGACCGACTGACGATCCCGATGCTCAACGGTCCCGTCGGCGTGGAGGGCGAATCGGCCATCGGTCCGGGCGTGCACCGGATCTGACCTATCCCAGGGCCAGCCTCCGAATTGGGTTCGTTGATAGTCATGAACGGCGGTCTGCAATTCCTCGGGTGAGTTCATGACAAACGGCCCCAGTTGGTAAACGGGGGCCCCGATCGGTCTGCCCTGGAGTAAGAGGAACTCTGCGGGCTCACCACGGTTTTCGAGAGTGACGCTCTGTGTGGAATCAAGCCTGACACCTACCTTGGCTTCGACCGAGCTGTCATCGACCGCCACGTCGTCCCCGAGAAAACAATGGAGCATCCGGTTGACGCCTTTCGACGTTGGTGGCAGCAGCCACGAAGCGCCAGAATTGAGACGAATCAGCCAAATGGCAAGGTCCGAGTTCGGTTGAGACGCCCACGAATCGGGCGGCGGTGAGGGAGGGGTGTGGTCACCCATCGATCCAGCGATCAGATCGACCGATACTCCCTCGGCCGGTGAAATGGTGGGGATCGACTCGCTCCACAACATCCCAAAATAGGGGGGGACCATCTTCGACTCGGGTGGAAGGTTGAGCCAGATCTGGAATAGCTCGAGGGGGTTGGACCGGTCTTCTTCGAGGAGTGGGAACATCTCGGAGTGCATGATCCCGCTTCCCGTGGTCAGCCATTGGACATCGCCTTCGCCGTAACGAGCCGTGGCGCCGAGAGAATCAGAGTGGTCTACATAGCCTTGGCGAACGACTGTGACCGTCTCGAATCCACGATGTGGATGCTGAGGAAACCCGGGGACGGCAACCCCGTGATACATGCTCCAACCCTTTTGATATGAGAAGTCAGCGCCGAGGTTTCGACCCAGCAGTGACTCATCGGGGCCGAGTGCATCGTTGCCGGCCGGGTAATAGTCGACGTGGTGCACGGTGAAGATGAAGGGGTCTGTGCCCTCCCAAGGGAACCCGAGTTCAACCAGTTCGAGAACGGCGCTCATTCAACTCCTCTGACCATCAGCGTCGATAGGGGAATCTGCTCTAAACCGGAACCGGCATCAATTCGTATATGTCGATTGCATAGTTGCCGTCGCCATCGCTGAGATACGGATGGCCATCGGCGAGACCGCGGGCTGCTGCCATATCGGTGGCTTCGACGATCGAATACCCGGTGAGCGAGACGGCGCTTCCGGATGACCCGTCATCAACCACAGAAGTGCCCGGGCCAAAAGGAGTTCCCAAGTCGGTGAGTGCCGGACCCACTTTGTCCATCCACACGCCCCATTTCGCCGTGACGGCACTGGCTTCTTCCTCTGACATATCGGCCATATCGGTGGCATCACCCTTGTAGACCATCATGAACTTCGGCATTTGCTTGTCTCCTCCTGCATCGTGTAGCGAAAACCAACCCTACGCCGGTCTGTCGGATAGTCCGACTAGCCACCAAAGACGCCGTGAACGCCGATTACGACCGGTCGCAGCGAAATACGCGGAACGGCTACTTCTTGTGGCGCTTTCGCCGTTCGTTCTCGGCCAGGTAACGCTTTCTCACCCGTATCGCGTCGGGGGTGATCTCGACCAGTTCGTCGTCCGCTATCCACTCGATCGCCAATTCGAGGGTGAGCCGGCGCGCCGGCTTCAGCTTGATGGCATCGTCGGAGGCGTGGGTGCGAATATTGGTGAGCTGCTTGGCCTTGGTCGCGTTGACCACCATCTCCTCGGGTCGGGAGGCCTCACCGATGATCATCCCCTCGTACAACTCCGCACCAGGCTCAACGAACAGCTCGCCACGTTTCTGAAGGTTGTCGAGGGCATATCCGGTTGCCGATCCGAGTCGGTCGGCTGTCATGGCGCCACCGGCGCGATGCGGCAGTTCCCCCACCCACGGAATCCATCCGGCTTGATGCTGATGAACGAGGGCGGTGCCCCGGGTGGCTGTCATCAGCAATGATCGGAATCCGAGCAGTCCTCGCGAGGGGGCTTCCAGAGTCACCACGGTTCTCCCGGCATCCCCCGGCCGGAGATCGGTGACCTTGCCCTTACGTGGGGCAATGGCCTGGGTCACGGTGCCGACGTGCTCATCGGGCACATCGACGACAGCGCGTTCCAGCGGTTCGTGCGGCTTCCCATCGACCTCGCGAATGATCACCTGCGGTCGGCTCACCTGCATCTCGTAACCCTCCCGACGCATAGCCTCGATCAGGACAGCTAGCTGGAGCTCACCTCGACCGGCCACCTCTGTTACCTCGGGCGACGGTGTGTTGCCGATACGGATGGACACGTTGCCCAGAACCTCGCGGTCGAGCCGCTCTCGAAGCTGACGTGACGTGAGGAACTTGCCTGAACGCCCCGACAACGGAGAGGTGTTGACGCCAAACGTCATCCGAAGCACCGGCTCATCAACCTGTAGCCGGGGCAGGGGCTGAGGGTCCGACGGGTCGGCGAGAGTGTCACCGATCTCCACTTCAGGAAACCCGGCGACGATAAAAAGGTCGCCGGCGATTCTTTCGTCGACCTCGTCTCGGCCTAACCCGGCAAAACCCATCAGGTGGGTGAGACGGCGCCGCAGCGGAGGCTCCTCGGCGTTGGAGTGACACAGGGCAACCTGCTCTCCGCTTCGGAGCGTACCTTCCACGACGCGGCCGATCGCCAGACGACCCAGGTAGTCGGAAGCGTCGAGGTTGGTGACGAGGGCTTGGAGAGGAGCGTTCGGATCCCCGGCAGGACTCGGGATCGTGTCGACGATGGCATCCAGCAGCGGGCTGAGATCGGCGTCGGCGTCGGGGATGCCGATACCCAACAGCGCCCTCCCCTCGCGGGCCACACTGGAGATGACCGCGAACTCAATGTGCTCATCTGATGCGTCGAGATCGAAAAACAACTGATACACGTCATCAACCACTTGATCGATTCTGGCGTCGGGGCGGTCGACCTTGTTGATGACGACGACCGCAGGCAGGTGAAGGGCCAGAGCCTTCGACAGAACGTATCTCGTCTGGGGCATCGGCCCCTCTGCGGCGTCGACGAGAAGGAGCACCCCATCCACCAGCGCCAGCGCCCGCTCGACTTCACCGGCGAAGTCTGCATGTCCCGGCGTGTCGACGAGGTTGATCTTGGTTCCCTTCCACTCGACGGAAGCCGCCTTGGCGAGGATGGTGATGCCACGCTCGCGCTCCTGATCGCTTGAGTCCATGACCCTGTCGATCCGAATCTCATGCGACGAGAACACTCCGGTGGCACCGAGCATGGCGTCGACGAGAGTGGTCTTGCCGTGGTCGACGTGCGCGATCAAAGCAATATTGCGAAAAGGGGCTCCAGACATGGAATCCGGAAGGGTACTGCCCCGTCGAGACAAGGCAGGCTCAGGTATGTTTCGCTCCTAGTGTCCTGCCCAGTAGCCAAATGACACCCGATGACCTGACAAATCTCAACATCCCCTCCGATCCGCGAATCTCACCAGACGATGGACGGGTCGCATTCGTCGTATCGACACCGGATATCGGGTCAGACCGCAATGACAGTCGGATCTGGCTTGCCGACGACACCAGTGCACGTGCCTTCACGAATGGTCCAGACGACAAGGCGCCAAGATGGTCGCCCGACGGATCGAGTCTCGCCTTCATTCGCAAGACGGATGATTCCGGCTCACAGTTGGCGCTTATGCCACTCGATGGGGGTGAGATAAGAGTCATCACGGAATTCGACCACGGAGTGGAGGCCGTCGAGTGGTCGCCGGATGGATCGACTCTCGTGGTTGTCGCCGTCACCTCGACCGAGGAATGGACCGATCTCGACGACGAGGAGCGCGAGCGGCGCCCACGCCGGATCAGGTCGGTTCCCTATCGCTTCGATGGCCGTGGCTCGATCCACGACCGAAAGCGTCACCTCTGGCTTGTCGACCCCGGGAGCCAATCCGTGCCGAGGTGTCTCACACCGGGAGACCACGACGAGGAGTCCCCGGCTTGGTCCCCTGACGGTCGCAAATTGGCCTTCATCTCGGATCGTGACCCGGGCAGGGGTCTGGTTTCGGGCAACGACGTCTTTGAGGTCGATGTTGAGAGTGGTGAGGTTTCGAGAGCCGCAGCCAGGGGGTTCTGGAACTCGGTGTCTTATCGACCCGACGGAGCTCTTCACCTGCTCGGCAATGTCGAGGCTGCCTATCCGGTCGAAACCTACCTCTATCGTCGAGAGTCAGACGGGTCCCTCACCGACCTGACCGGGCATCTCGATCGAAGCTCGGTATCGCTGGCTGCGGGCCTGGCTGCGGTCGTTTGGGATGGAGACAAAGCCGTGATCGGTTGGGAGGACTCGGGGACTTTCGGTGTGATCAAAGTGTCGTCCGATGGCTCCATCGAGACTGCTGCCGAGGGACAGC
Source organism: Acidobacteriota bacterium (assembly GCA_004356805.1). Taxonomy (GTDB): domain Bacteria; phylum Actinomycetota; class Acidimicrobiia; order Spongiisociales; family ZC4RG35; genus SZUA-217. Next base: position 6,111 of record SMXW01000079.1, read on the forward strand.
GGATCGTCACCGGATTCGACACACAGCACGGGCGTCTCGTGTTCACCGCCTCGAGATGGGATTCGCCAGGCGAGCTCTACTCGGCTCGCAACGGCGCAGAGCAACAGCTGTCGAGTCTCAACACCATGGACTTGGGGTTTGTCAAACCCGAGCACTTCCGGGTCCAATCTGGTGATGGGGAGATTGATGTCTGGGTCTATCTCCCCGATGGCGATGAGTCGGCACCGCTGTTGTTGAACATTCATGGAGGACCGGCATCCCAATTCGGATTTGGCTTCTTCGATGAATTCCAGGTCTACGCGGGAGCCGGATACGGAGTGGTTGCCTGCAACCCTCGAGGCTCCTCGGGTCGGGGCGGCGATTTCACCCGTTCTGTTGTCGGAGAGGGTTGGGGGAAGGTCGACCTCGAAGACATTCGGGCGGCGGTCGAAGCCTCATTCGACAAGTTCCCGAGACTGGACTCAGAGCGTATGGGGCTAATGGGTGGTTCGTATGGAGGGTTCATGACGGCCTGGATCATCGGTCAGGAGGACCGCTGGAGATCAGCGGTGGTGGAGAGAGCGTTGATCTCGTGGACCAGTTTTGCCGGCACCTCGGACATCGGCGGAGTCTTCCCCGAGAACTACACCGGGGCGAAGTACCCGGACTCGTGGGACACCTGGTGGGAGCTTGGACCGCTGGCGCTGGCCGAGCATGTGACCACTCCGACGCTGATCCTCCACTCCGAGGACGACTTCCGATGCCCGATCGAACAGGCCGAGCAGTATTTCATGGCCCTGCTGCGCAACGGCACGACGACCGAAATGCTCCGATTCCCCGGCGAAGGACATGAGATGAGCCGAAGTGGAAGCCCTCTTCACCGCAAAGAGCGATTCGAGGCTGTGTTGGACTGGCACGGTCGCTACCTGTCCCCTTGACAGGGGGTGGGCGTGTTCCTTTCTGTGAACCGAATCAAGGTCTCAACCCAGAAAACGGTGCACAGAACGACTGTTCCGTCTGTGAGGCTGACCCGGTCGAGTTTTCATGGAGACCAGGAGACCCAACTTCCATCTGAGATTCGCTCTGGAGTCTCATGATCGAGTTGCTGGACCCAGATCACCGACGTGCCATCAACGATGCCGGGGTAGGCAAACGCGGTCGAGTTGGGCGACCAGAACCTCATCGATTGGGCGTATTGGGGAAAAAAGGGCAACAGGTCCAGAGCCACCGCGTTGGAGGGAAGAAAGGCTCCGTACTCCCTCATGCCGCTACCGGCCGTCCAAACCAGGGCTACCAGGGCGTTGCCCGAAGAGGCGGGAGCGAAGATCAGCAGCGACTCTCCGCTGGGACTCCAAAAGAAAGCCAGTGCTGGTGCTTCGCTGACAACCTCGAACACTCCCGTCTCGATGTCGACAACTACCAAGCGGTTCGACGGAATGGTCTCGATCTCCACGTACAGGCCGATCCGCTCTGGCTGATCGCGGAGCACGTCTTGCAATGAGACCGCCTCCCCGGTTCTGATCGACTGGACAGCCGCCCGGGTACCTCCGGGATTGGCGACGAATGCTGTGAACCCCGTCACCCGAACCACCTCGCGGCGAACACCCTCTGGTGTCTCCATGACCAGGGCTCCCCCGTCGACATGCAAGATGCCGTCATCGGTCCATTGCGGGGCGTAGTAGTCATCACCTGTCGTGCCCGCCGTTGAGCGATCGCCGTCGGTCGTGATCATCTCGAATCGGTCAGGGCCGACATGGGTCACCAACCGGTCCCCGGTCGGATTCCATGAGAAGTAGAACGGGACACCGCTATCGAGGATGGTCGATGTGCCGCTGGCGACATCGACCAACTCGAGGTCCAGGCCTGATGCACTGTCGTGGAGTGCGCCGATACTCCGGCTATCGGAAGCCCAAAACAGGTAGAAGGGGAGGTTGACCATCGAAACAATCGTGGGCTCATCCTCATCCACGTCCTGGTAGCCAACAGCAGCGCCGGAGGCTTTGACCTGACCCCAAGCAATATGTGTCGAGTCCGGTGACCAGATCGGCTGAAAGTAGAACACGCGCTCTTCAGCACTTGTCGCGATCGCTCGCCGATCGGTGCCATCGGGATTGGTGATCATGATGTCGCCGTTCCCAGCCAGGATCACCAGCCGACCGGGCCCGACCGTCGTCTCTTCAGGCTCATCACTGCGTGCGGTGGTGGGAGGACCGCCCGCGGTGGTGGGAGGACTGCCTGCGGTGGTGAGAGGACTTTCTGTGGTAGTGGGAGGACTGCCTGCGGTGGTGACCTCACTCTGACCGGTGCAAGCAAAGACGAGCACGGCAAAAGCAAGCACCAACACGACTCGACTGGCCATCGATGCCGAGGGTATAGGCCCAGACGTCGTAATCCCGAGCGTTCTCACTCGACCAGATCATAAAGACGCTGAAACACCCTCGAACGAGGGAGTGCCTCTCTACAACCCGCGGCGACAGCTCCCTCGAGTGCTTCCGTGTCGACATGAGGTCCGTAAGCAACGACGGGCGGTCCAATGGCAACCACCTCGGCCGGATCAAACCCACTTGTCAGATCGAGAAGGATCAAATCGGCGCTGGTGAGGGCATCGTCGGAGAGGGAACGGGCAGCAACGGATTCGGGCACAGTCGCTTGCACCCGACTGGCGTCCATCAGGTTCTTGGTGAGTACCACGAGTTTGCTCATCGCCTAGCCCGAACATTGGCAGTAGTGACCGAGATTGACGACACCGTCATCCTGTCGTTGCCAGGTGGCTGTTCACGATCACTTCGCCATGAAGTGTCTTGTGGACCGGACAGCGGTCGGCGATCTCAGCCAGTCGCTGCTTTTGCTCCGGGCTGAGTGGCCCCTCCACCTCTATCTCGCGATCGATGTGGTCGACGTACCCGGCGTCGGATTCGCTTTCAGCGCTGTCTCTGGCGTGCACCTTGCGATGACTGAGACGGACTGTCACGGTTTCCAGCGGCCAGTTGTTTCTGTCTGCATACATGCGCAGCGTGATGGCTGTGCAGGACCCGAGCGAAGTCAAAAGGTAGTCATAAGGGGTGGGTCCGGTATTGGTGCCACCAACACTGGCCGGCTCATCAGCGACAAGGGGAAAGCCGTTGGAGATGATGTTGGTGTGAAAACCCTCTTCGATCCGCACCACGGTCACACTTTCCGGAGCGTCGCTGATGAAATCGGGTTGGGAATGCGCAGCCAGGTCGCCGCTGGTGTACCGATTCGCCCAGGAGACGATGACTTCGGCGACGTAGCGGGCGTCGTCGTCCACGGTGATCAGATGATCGGCACCGTCGAGGGAGATAAAGCTTTTCGGATGACGTGCCAGGTCAAGGATCTCCGCCGCATTCTCAATGCCAACGACGTTGTCCGTTGGCGAGTGGATGACCAGGAGCGGTCGACCAAGATTGGCGATGGCCTCGTCGATCCGGGTTCCTTCGATGTCGTCAATCAGTTGTTGGCGAAATGTGAACATGCGCCCTGCCAGGACGACCTGTGCCTCACCTTCCGCCTCGATGGTGGCCAGGTCGGCAGCGATGTGCCGCTCGATGTGCTTCGGAGTGACCGGTGCCGCCAACGTCACCACAGCCCGGACCGATTCGATTGCCGAGGCGGCCGCGATGGATATTGCGCCTCCCAGTGAATGACCGATCAGAAGTTCAGGAGCCCCGTAGTCGGCCTTCAGGAACTCGGCGGCACGGAGAAGATCCTCGACGCTCGTGGAGAAGTTCGTTTCCGAGAAATCGCCTTCGCTATCCCCCAGACCCGTGAAGTCGAACCGCAGCATGGCAATCCCGTGATGTGCGAGCGTCTCGGCGATGCGCCCGACGGCATGCAGGTTCTTGTGGCAGGTGAAACAATTTGCGTACAGGGCGTAGGCCAACGGCTCGCCAATGAGCGGGAGGTCGATCCGCCCGGCTAGCAACTGGCCATCTGAACCGGCAAACTCGACTTTTTCGAAGCGCATGGGTCCCAGCCTGCCAGATCACCGTCGGGACGTTGGGTCTCAGTCCCTGACGTATCTCAGAAACAGGGACCTATCACCCCGGATTATTCGATCCAATCTCATGTCGATGGGCGGTTGGAGTGGTCGCCCATGAGCGATTCGTGAGGACTCTCCCAAAGCCAGCATCGGTGACACAGTGATGTTGATCTCGTCAACCATTCCTGCCGTCATCAGGACGCTGTTGATGGTGGGGCCGCCCTCGCAGAGGATCACCCCGGCCGACCCGAGCTGGTCGACGATTCCGTTGCCATCGAGTTCGTCGATCTGGACCACATCGGCCACCTTGGATAGCACATCTAGACGGTCTTGGTCGACCCGGTATCCGGTCAGGATCGTTGGGCGACGAGCAGGGTCGGAAAAAACTCGTGCCTCCGGATCCAGACCGAGGCTGCGGGTGAGGATCACCATCCGAGGTTCCTCCTCCATTTCCGCATTGGCACGGTAACGGCTCATCTCCTCACTCATCCTCACTGGCCCCAAGTTCTCGGACCGGACTGTCTCTGCTCCCATGAGAACGACATCGGCGACCGCCCTCATCGCAAGGAAAAGGGCCCGATCGTCCTCATCGTTGAGGGCACTCGCCCCGCCATCAATGGCGGTGGCCCCATCCACAGACTCCACCATGTTGAACATCACCCACGGTCTGTCAGTTCGCTCTCTCTTCTCCGAGAAAAGCATGGAGAGCAGGTCAATCGGATCCCCCGCTGACTCCAGAGTGGAAAGCATGAGCTGAAACTAACCCCCGTGCGTCGATCTTTCGTCACCAGCCACATCGTCATCCCCCATGTGGAACGGGTGGACCTGATAGAAGGCGATACCGTCGAGGTGGGGTCGATCCCTTTTCCGGTTTCATCAGCATCTACACCGACCGGGTGGAAGTAACATCGAGTTGGTTGCATGTGAGCGACAATCCTCCGCGTACCTCCAGTAGGGCTTGCAGGCTCGGAGTCTCAAATGCTGAGTAGATTCCGGACATCACCGAGAGGACAAATGACCGCTCCTAGCGACACCCGAATCGAATACCGAACCTGCCCCCTATGTGAGGCCACCTGCGGTCTGGAGATCACGATCAAGGATGACGTGGTACGCCGCATTCGCGGCGATCGCGACGACGTCTTCTCCCACGGGTTCATTTGCCCCAAGGGTTCCACTCTCAAACAACTCGAAGCCGATCCAGACCGGCTGCGAGCACCGCAGATCCGCACCGACGACGGCTGGCGCGACGCCACATGGGAGGAGGCGTTCACCCTCATCGGCAAAGGTCTGACGCCGATCATCTCCGAGCACGGACCCAATGCTGTCGGCGTCTACTTGGGCAACCCAAACGTTCACAACCTCTCCGGGATCCTCTACGGGCAGGTATTTCTGCGCGCCTTGCGCACCAAGAACATCTTCTCGGCGGCGACGGTCGACCAAATGCCCAAACATGTCTCCAGCGGTCTCATGTTCGGCCATCCCGACCTCATCCCGGTGCCGGACATCGACCGCACCCATTACCTGCTCATGCTTGGCGCCGACCCATACGAGTCCAACGGGAGCCTGGCCACCGCCCCCGACTGGCCGGGACGACTCGAAGCCATCAAGGAGCGAGGCGGTCGGGTGGTGGTGGTGGACCCTCGTCGATCCAAGACAGCGGCCAACGCCAGCGAGCACCTCTCCATCCGGCCCGGCACCGACGCCCTGTTCCTCGCCGCCGTTGTTGCAACGTTGATCGAGGAGAACCTGATTGCCCCTGCACCTGATTTCTACGAGGGCCTCGACCGGGCGGCTGCCGCCGTAGTCGCGTTCACACCGGAGAGGGTCGCCGCAACGACACGAATCGACGCCGGCACCATCCGTCGGATCGCCCGGGAGTTGGCCGCTGCCGAGTCGGCCGCGGTCTACGGCCGAGTCGGCACCCATACCGTCCGCCACGGCACGGTGTCTTCGTGGCTGGTCGACCTCATCAACGCTCTCACTGGCAACCTCGATCGGGCGGGCGGCGCCATGTTCTCCGAACCCGCCAACGGGCGGCCCCGCCAGCCCCGGGGGTTCATCACCGGGCGGTGGTCGTCACGGGTTCGAAGTCTTCCTGAGGTGCGCGGCGAGCTGCCGGCCGCCGTGATGGCCGAGGAGATCACCACACCCGGTGAGGGTCAGATCAAGGCAATGGTTGTCATTGCCGGCAATCCGGTGGCCTCGACGCCCAATGCCGACCAACTCGACGACGCCCTCGGCCAGCTCGACTTCATGGTCTCGATCGACCTGTATCGCAACGAGACCAGTCGCAGGGCCGACGTGATTCTCCCCGCCACTCCTCCATTGCAACGCAGCCACTACGACCTGGCCTTCGCCGGACTCTCGTTGCGCAACGTCGCCAACTACTCCCCTGCCATTTTCCCAAACGAGGTCGGCATGGACGAATGGGAGATCCTGTCCAAACTCGCCGCGATCGTCGCTGGTCAGGGTCCGGACATCGACGCCGCCGTCATCGACGACTTTGCCTTCACCGGCTACCTCCAGCACATGGTCGACGACACGTTGTCCCCGATCCATGATCGCGACGTCGGTGAGATCCTCACGATGATCGGCAACCGCCGCGGCCCGGAGCGCTTCCTCGATCTGTTGCTGCGCGCCGGTCCCTACGGCGATCGATTCGGAGAGGTTTCTGATGGTCTCACTCTGGCCAAACTCGAGGCGGCACCCCACGGCATCGACTTCGGGGCGCTCCAACCGCGTCTCCCCGCCGCGCTGTGCACCCCGACCGGCACCGTCGACCTCGCTCCACGGCAGATCCTCGATGACCTGCCGAATCTGGAGGCAACGATGGATGCCGAATCCAACGGCGGGTATCTGCTCGTTGGGCGCCGCCAGTTGAGGTCGAACAACTCCTGGATGCACAACATCGATGTGCTGGTGAAAGGTCGCGACCGGTGCACGCTGCTCATTCATCCCGACGACGCAGCCGATCTCGAGATCGACGACGGTCAACTCGCTGAGGTGGCATCGGCAACCGGCAAGGTGATCGCCCTGGCCGAAGTGACTGAGGACATCATGCGTGGTGTGGTCAGCCTGCCCCACGGCTGGGGTCACGACCGCGAGGGCATGGCCACATCGGTGGCGGCATCGAAGCCTGGTGTCAACTCGAACATTCTGAGCAACGAGAACGACCTTGACCCACTGTCGGGCAACGCCAATCTCAACGCCATCCCCGTCACTGTCAGCGCCGCTGGCTGAAGCTCGGGCAGAGACGGCGGTCTATCCAACGCGCCATTCCCGGGCATTCTCACCTTCACTCCCTAGGTTGGGAGGTGGTTGAGGAGCAACCCGATAGCGAGCAGGATGTGCGCCAGGGCCAGCAGTCGCAGCGGACGTTCCCAGGTGGCCAGCAATGTCGACCTATCCCAGCGATCGTCACCAATCTCGGCGGTGGCGTCCATGGCGATTCGTCGCACGTGCCGGGCCGGTGTGGACAGGATGCGCTGCGACATGCTGAGGGCAGTTGCCGCAGCAGCGACCACGGCCACGGCCGGCGAGAGTGACTCGGTCTGGGCCCAGTAGCCCACGAGCACCGGGAACGCACCCCAGGCAACCGCAAAACCCAGCGTCGAATGCAGCCTGTGAGACCACTCCAGCGCGTATCCGGCCG
>SMXW01000080.1 GCA_004356805.1 Acidobacteriota bacterium
CGGTTTCACTGTCCGTTTCCCCCCTTGTGAGACCAGCCAAAATGTCCTAGACACGATGCTCCTTGTCTAGTCGCCTCTGATCTTAAGGCAACGCCATTAAGGGGGTGAGGATCGTGGTCCCCGCTTACCGGTGAGGCCGCCTCCGTAGATGGTCCGCTGGTTGGAATGTTTCGCGGGCTGGGGCGGTTCTTGGCCGTACATAATGAATCTCTTATGTCAAGGTGCCGGCGGTTTGTGGACAGGACTGGGATGGGTCACACCTGATTGGTGGACAAGCTCTTATTAGGTCACAACGGTCCGCCAAGAGTGGGTGGGTGGGGTCGACAGGTCATTATCAGGACAGCATCAGCGATGCGTCAGCCGGTTGATTGGGTCAGACCCCACCCGGATCTTAAGGGGTTGCGGGTAGGTGCTCGAACCGACCTCTCCCCCTTGCGAGACCTCACCAACCTCACCACCCTGTACCTCGATGAGACGCAGGTAGCCGACCTCTCCCCCTTGCGAGACCTCACCAACCTCGAATTCTTAGTCCTCAATGGGACGCAGGTGGCCCAAGACCAGCTTAAGGCTCTTGAGAAGGCATTACCAAAGCTCAGCATCACCGTGGGCCTCAGCGTTGGGTGAGCAGTACCGACGGTCAAACCCGGGCCTCGATGGGACGCATGTTGCTGACCTGCCCCCCTTGCATGTAGTTGTGACCCAGCTCCATGTGGACCATCGCGGCAAACTTCCCGAAGTGATGCTCTGGTCGTGGTCACCCAACAATCGGTGAAGCTTCGCGCCCAGGCCGGACGGGGTCTTTTTTGGGGGACCCCTGACTGGAATTGAAAAGCTCGGGCCGCATAGGGTGGGGTAATCAGCACGGGTGTGCCTATACCGGCGAAGTCGATCGATGAAGTCGTGGTCGATCTAACCGAGATCGTGGAACGGGCGCGGGAGGACAAGAGTCGCGTCGGATACTTCGCCGCCATGTATCGCAAGGTCACGGTGGCGATAAAGGAGGCCATCGACGCCGGCGAGTTTGAGGACGCCGAGCGAATGTCACGGCTGGATGTGGTCTTCGCTCAGCGTTATGTCGACGCATCCGCGGAGTTCATGGCTGGCAAGGCGCCAACGGCTTCGTGGCAGGTTGCGTTCGACGGTGCCGGTAGGTGGCGACCGATCATCATCCAACACTTGATCATCGGTATGAACGCCCATATCAACCTCGATCTTGGGATAGCCGCCGCCACCGTGGCACCGGGCGCCGAATTGGCGACGTTGGAGGGAGACTTCAAGACGATCAACGCCGTGCTCAGTCACTTGGTCGACGGGTTCACCGCCGACGTTGTCGAGGTCTCGCCGTGGATCGGGCTGCTCGACCGTATCGGCGGCCGTGCCGACAACGTCCTGATCAACTTCAGCATCGGGGTCGCGCGGATCGAGGCGTGGGATCTCGCTGGGCAACTCGCTCCGCTGTCGGGTCCAGAGTGGGAGCCTGTCGTCGCCGCCCGCGACGAGTGGACTGCAGGTTTCGGCGAGTTGCTGCTTCACCCCGGCTGGCTTTTCAGTGGTGGGCTTTTGGCAATCCGCCTCCGGGAGAGCAACGACATCCTGCGGGTCATCGACGTGCTCAGCAACTAAGGGCCGCGCCAAGCAGGCTCGACTGTTGTTCGGTGTTTCGTGGAAATGGCAGGGGAGTACACCGACCCGCACCCAGAAGAATCCTGCAAAGCATTGTGTGGCCCCTGCATGTAACTCGAATGGACAGCTTGTCTGTGTGGCCCCACACTAAAATTGAGAAGGGAGGGGGTGTCAGATTGGGAACGTCCGCGCCCCCGGGCACACGGAGTGGTCTGAGGGCTGGCAGGCTCGGCTGTAGTCAAGTCGGGGGGTAGGGCTGGTCGGTTCGCCTTGCGAGTGGTGCACTCAGGGGGGGTCGCCTTACCCCGGATTATTGGTGTCTGGATGGTCTTTGTTCTGTGAGTGATTGCTAAAGAAAGGGTCGAAACGTCCGTGGCGGACACTGGTGGAGCCCCTCGAATAGTAGGGACCGAAACACTGCGCCCCTCCATCCTGTCGTGAGTCACCTGGGTTTCAGGCCAACCAGGCTAATGGCGGCAAATCGCCCTTCCAATGGAAGGAGAGGGACGATTGGTCTCGCTATGGAACCTGTGTTTTCAACTCGCATCTACTCTTGGGTCGGCAGGAGCGAGTATCGCTCCCTCTGCCAAGGTCATCGGCGAGTGGTGTCAGATCCAATTGCTAAGGTGCGGATCTAATAACGCGCTCATCTAGAGCGGTGGAGGGACAGGCCCTTTGAAGCCGCGGCAACCAGCGCCGAATGCGCAAGGTGCCAATGCCTGACCGATGAGAGCCGGAGCGGAGAATCCGCTCGGGGCGCTCGTGGGCGCGTCGAGAAGAAGGAGGTTCGCTGTGACATCTGTTGACCAATCCCGCCGAGTTCACCTCGTCGGGACCATCCCCGCGACATCTACTCGAGAGGCCCTGAGCTTGGTTTCGCACACCCTCGGTGACACGATTACCGACTGGCTACCCGATGGGGAGACCGGCGCCAGGAGAGATTGGATCGGACGTCTTGTCGAGGACCTGAGGAACCACCCCGACCTGGAGTTATCAAGAGACGGGGACTGGTCCGACTACGAATCGACACCCGCGTTCAAAGTGAAAGCTGGACACAATTTCGAATCCGTGGATCTCGACTACTTCAAGTACTTCGAAGAATCATGGCCCGAATTCGAGAGAGCGAGAGCCGAGTTGGGTCGGACCGATCTCGCTTTCCAGATAGGGATTCCCGGACCTATCGACGTAGCGTTCGCTGCTTTCGGGTTCAATCCGATAAGAGGATTCAGACGATCCGGCCCCTTCGAGGACGCCACGGTCAATGAGATCGAGAGGATCCATGCCGTTGCCGGGAACGAGGTGGTCTATCAGTTGGAGATTCCGATCGAGGTGGAAGTGACAACCCGCATCCCGGCCTTTGCCCGCGGCGCCGGTGTCAAATGGCTCGCACGGAGAATCCTTCGTGTGGTCGAGCGCTCCCCCGAATCGACCCGGTGGGGTTTTCACCTGTGCGTAGGGGACATGAATAACAAGGCATTCAGCAAGCTCAAAGACGCCGGACCCGTAGTGCAGTTGGCCAACGCTCTGGTGTCGCAGTTCCCAGCCGCCCACAAGCTCGAGTTCGTGCACTTGCCACTGGCGCATGGTGCCATCCCACCCACGACTGACGATGCTTTCTACCAGCCCCTAGACAACCTGAAATTGCCGGACGGAGTGCGTTTCATTGCAGGGTTCGTTCATGAGCGTCAGAACATCGAAAACCAGGTGAAAGTGCAAGGAATCATCGAAAGCCACATTGGCCATCAGGTCGACGTAGCAGCCTCTTGTGGCCTAGGGCGCCGGGATATCGAAGCCGCCACTTCGATCTTGAACCAGAGTCGGGAGTTGGCAGTCCGCTGATCTGAAGTTTTATGAGGACTCTTCCGTTTAGATCTTGGACGCACCTCGCGGTCGATCCATCAGTCCTCCCGATGGCGTTGCCCTGGCACCCTATCTCGACTCGAAGCAGGTCGCTTGTGATCAGGCGAAGACCTTCCGTTCCTCTACCGTGAATCATGCCGGATGTCGACTGAATTGTAGTCGTATTCAAAGGTTGCTCGGAGTCGGTATCGACACTGAACTGGGCGTGTTGGGCCATCTCTTTGCCTTGATCCCAGGTGAGGGACTGCCAGAGATGGTCGGGTAACCGTTGGACGGTTGTGGTGAGAGCGTCACGGACGGCTTCGGCGGTGTTGCCGTCGGGGAGGGGAAACAGCATCACATACCGGGACCAGCGTTCCACCAGAGTGCCGATGGCGGTCTGTCGGCTTCCCATGAGAAGATCGCCTTCCCAATGACCGGGCACCGTCCGGTCCTCGACCTCGGCGGGCCGTTCTGAGATCATCACCGGGTCAACAAGTTCGGGGGCGGTTCAGCACCACCGATGATGTGGTGTTCTCCTTCGGTCCTGACGCTGGCACGGGCGAGATCGACGGCACTATTGATGGCCAGATTGCTGTCGAGATAGGTGTGGGTAGTCCGAAACAGATCCGGGCGTCGGTACTCGACCTGATCTTTCATCCGTATCTCGTGAGCAGAAGCAACAAGTGGTTCGAATGCTCAACGAGCGCGGCGCCTTCCTCTTCTGTGGCGCAGTGGAAGAGGTAGCCGATCTCATGGGTGTGAGCCGGATAACGATCTACAACTATCTCAACGCAACCCGTCGTGAACCCGTCGCGTCGACCACCGATTGACAATCTGTTAAGTCGTGAGCCATCGCCGCGCGGAACCTGAAAAGCTAATTCACCTTGAACCGCGTGCCAATGGCCGTCGGAGGATCACTACGCAAGATGGCTCTCAAGAATGGGTAGCGGTCGAGCCACTTCAACAACCTCTTCCAGTTGACTATCACCAGGGCCAGGATCATCGCCGGGAACGGAATGCTCGGCAGCACCTGTGAGAGGCTCGGGAATTCAGGTACCAGATTGATAGCATATGCCTGCAGAGCCCCAAAAAGCAGAACACCAAATGCCGCCCGCAGCGGATGCCACCCGCCGAAGATGACGATGGCCAACACAATCCAGCCGAGATTGCGCGTTAGGCGATCCGACCAACCCAGCTTGACATCGAGACTAAAGGCCGCGCCACCGATCCCGATGAGAGCTCCACCTAATGCGGTATAGAAGTAGCGCAGTTTGTTGACAGGGATTCCGCGAGAATGGGCGGCTTCGGGTCGTTCTCCGATGCCCTGCAGTTCAAGTCCCTTGCGGGTTCGATACATGAACAGGAAGGTGGCAATTACGGTCAGGTAGCTCAGGTAGACCACGAGGTTGTGATCAAAAAACACTGGCCCAAAAAACGGAATTGAGCTGAGCCCAGGGATCTCCCAGGTGGGGACTCCAACCGGTCGGCGGCCGACGAAGTTGGTTCCCAGGAATCGACTCAGCTGGGTACACAACGCAAACAGAACAAAACCAACCGCCACCTGATTGAGGCTCAACTTGATGCTGGCGAACGCGATCAGCAACGCCACCGACATCCCGACTGCTGCCGCCGCGGGAAATCCAAGCCACACAATGTCGGTCTGGAAGGCGATCACGAAACCCGCCAAGGCTGCGAGCATCATGCTTCCGTCGACCGACAAGTTGATCACGCCGGCCTTTTCATTGATCGTTTCGCCCATTGTGGCGAACATCAATGCTGAGGATCCGGCCACGATGGAAGCGATCGTCGCAGTGTCGAACATGTCCACGAAAGCAGTGAAGAATCCGCTCACCCGCTATCCCCCCCGCTCGCCTCCTGCAATTGGCGCTTTGTTCGGTACGCCGCCCATCCGAGCCCAAACATGGCGGACAAAACGAGCACGCCCTGGAGAACTCCGCCCAGAGCCGAGTTGAGATCCAATCTGAGGTCAAGCTGGGAGCTGCCTACGGCGATCATGGCGAAAAAGAACGAGATCGGTATCACCCAGAACGCTTGGTAGCGGGCAAGCAGAACGACGAGGATCGCCAGGAACCCGTAGCCTCCAGAAATGGCCGGGATCAGTTTGAAGTGGAAGCCCGTCGCTTGAACCGTCCCCCCGATCCCAGCGAGGGCGCCACAGATCATGAAGGCCCCCAACAGGTACCGGTTGGTGGGGATGCCCATGAGAAAAGAGGAGCGAAGATTGGCTCCCACAGCCTTGAGCTTGAGCCCGTAAAGCGTGCCTCTGAACAAGATCCATACGCCCCCGATAGCCAGCAATGCGATGGCGATAGCGAGAAGTGACAAGCGAGTGCCGGACGAGGAGGGAAGCAGGGCAGCGTCTGGAAAAATGTCGGTGCCACTGGTTGAGGCCACTCCGGTACGCGCCCAAGGGTCGATGATCAAGTAGGTAGTGAAGGAAATGGCGACAAAGTCGAGGCCGAGGCCGCCGAAAATCTCATTTACACCGCCGGCCGTGCGGAGAACCCCTACCAAAAGACCCCACAACAAGCCGCCGACTGCCCCGGCCAGGATGGTGAGCAAGACCAGGAGCGGGCGCGGCGCCGACACTTCCCTGGCCACAAATGCAGCTGCGATGGCACCCATGATGATCTGGCCCTCGATGCCTATGTTCCACATCCCCGCGTTGAAGGTGACGATGAGCCCAGCCGAGGCAAGGGCGATCGGAACCCACACCATGACCGTATCGCCGACCTTGGCAGATTTGCCCGCTTCGAAGGGAGGCCACCCGATGGAGCCCTCGACAATCAGCTGCAGCGGGTCCCATGGGTTAGTCCCCGCCAGCACGAGAAGGCCGACTGCCGATGCAACAACGACGCTGATCGGCAAAACGAGATTGGTAAGCCGGTAAGAACTCATTGGGAGCCCTCCGACAGCTCGGGGTTGGCGCTGCGTCCTCCAATGAGCAATCCGATTTCATCCACATTTGTGGACGAGGCGTCGAGTTCGCCGATCACTCGACCGGAGAAGAACACCAGGATCCGATCGCTGTACCGGAGCAGTTCGTCGAGATCGGCAGACGCGAAAACGATCGAGGTTCCGTCCTCGCGTCGAGCCAGTAGCTGTTCCCAGACCCAGTCGGCGGATTCGATGTCAAGGCCCCGAGTCGGGTGCTCCATCAGAAGGACACTCAATTCGTGAGGCAGCATGGCCAATAGCAACCGCTGCTGGTTGCCACCGGACAGCGACTCTACCGTTGAGGCCTCAGTTCCTTTGATGGCGAAGTGATCGACCTGCTCGACGGCGCGATTGCGAGCTTGTGCCCAATCGATGAAGAAGCTCCTGTCCTCGCCGCTGAGGACGAAGTGTTCGGTGATCGTGAGTCCTTCGATGAGGCCTTCTTCCAATCGTCCCGCAGGGAGATACTTGACATCTGCGGCCAAAAAATCCCGGTAGTGCTTCCCAGTTAGGTCCTTTCCTGCAACGGTCACACTTCCTTGCTTCAGGGAGCGCATGCCGGAGCAGATTCTCAGGAAAGTGTCCTGACCGCTTCCTTCCATGCCGGCCAGCCCGATAACCTCGCCCGCATTCACCTCAAGCGAGGTTGACTCCTCGCTGAGGAGGCCGGTCGCCATACGCACCGAGTCGACTGTGAGTCGCGATTTCCCGTGCGCCACCTCCTTCCGGTCGCGTATCTGAACCGCTTGGCCGAACATCATCTCGACGAGTCGCTCCGGCGGAACAGGCATGTCGGCCTCACCGACCACCTTGCCTCGCTTCATGACTGTCACTCGCTCACACAGATCGGCAACTTCCTCGAGCTTGTGGGACACGAAGATGACGCTCATGCCCTCCTTGGACAGTGATTTGAGTGCTGCGAACAACTTGGCCCGCTGATCCGCCGAGATTCCGGTGGTGGGCTCATCGAGGATGAGGACCCGTGCGCCCAGCCACAGCAGGCGAACGATTTCGAGCTGCTGCCGCTCGCCGACAGTCAAAAGACGGGACGGAGTGTGGGGGTCGAAGCTAAAGCCGTATCGATCGCACAGCTCCTGCATCTCCGCTGTCGCCTGCCGCCGGTCAAGACGCCATCCGCCCGGGCTGCCAAGCACGAAGTTGTCGATGACACTGAACGGCAAGAATACGAGTGGGTCTTGGTGGAGCATGCCGATGCCGGCTTCAATCGCATCATCAGGAGAGGCCAGTTTTATCTTCTTGCCGTCCAACACGATCTCACCGGAGTCGGCCGAGTGAAACCCGGACAGGACCTTCATGAGCGTCGACTTGCCGGCTCCGTTCTCACCCAGCAGGCCGTGCAGCGTGCCGGTTTCTACCGTGATGGAAATACCGTCGTTGGCGCGGACCGGGCCGAAATGCTTGTGGATGTTCCGCAACTCGAGGCCCATGGTTGCCTGAGGCTAGAGAAACGCAGCGGAGCAGGTCGGGCCTCTTCTCAATGAGGAAGGGGAGGGCATATGCCCTCCCCTGTTTCGTCTTGGTCGACCGGGTGGACTAACCAAATACGTTGATTGAACAAGCGCCAACAACGCCTTCCAAACACTGCTCCGAATACCAGATCTGGAAATCAGTGGCCACCTCTCCGTCACCTAGGAACTGAGATCCATCCTGCCAGTTGAGCGGTCCCCGGTACAGCTGTATGGAGCCATCGCCAAGGCCGGCGATGAACGTGTCCAGGTCGGCTGCGTTCTCTGTCGAGAGACCGTCGCCCTTCCCATAGCCGACCACGCTCGAGTCGACGGCGTTGATGTCGCTCCAGTCAGGCGCAATCCAGTTCCAATCGGCCGTATACGTACCGTCGATCACCGATTGGGCGATGTCGAGGTAGGCCGGGCCCCAGTTGAAATAGGGCACGCCGAGACATATGCCCGGAGCCTCCTGGCAGGCATCGACGAAGTCGTATGGGACGGCCCACAGCGATTCGCCTGCGTCGGCGCGCTGGCCGGTTCGGACTAGAGCCTGTGTGGTGTCGATGCCGGACAGAACCACGTCGCTTCCACCGTCGATAAAGTCATTGACCACCTGCGTGGCATCGAGCGTCACGCCCGGAATCTCGAACCAGAAGCCGATATAGGTGACGGTGAAGTCGAGGCTGTCGGCGCTTTCTCCCCGGAAGTTTTCCCAGCAGTATTGGGCGCCCAAATACGCCGAGTTGACCAATCGTCTGGTCTCGTCATTGGTCAAGGGACCCAAATAGGCCAATTCGCCCGTCTCCGTCGTGAGCGCCGCGGCACAGCCGGCGATCATCTTGCCGAAGATCATCTGGCCCCACACGTTTCCGAGATTTGTCAATTCCGCTTCGTACGCTTTCCCGTCGGCCCAGGCACTGTCCCCTGATACCCAAATCATGGGGATATCGGGATTCTGCTCGGCGGCGGCGAGCGCTCCGTCTCGCATGTCGTCTGAGTTGAAGATGACCAGGTCGGCGCCCTGCGAGATCATGTCGGCGGCAACACCCTCGGGTGTGAGACCGGGATTGTCTCCCGGGTTGACGAAGTCGAGGCTGATGAGGTTTTCTTCGGGAAGCCCGAGCTGTTCGATGGCGTACTGGGCGCCTTCGAAGTGGGCCTGACTGTACCCCCTGTCAAACTCCGGACCGACCAGGATGATGCCGATCTGAAAATCGTCCGGTGCCCCGGCACTCGGAGTCGCTGTGGTGTCCGTGCCGCCATCGAGGGTCGTCGTCGTCTCTGAGTCGTCGCCGCATGCAGCAGCCACTAGCGCAAACGACAAGAACACCGCCAGGGTCGATAGCCAACGTTTTCTCGACTTCATCACCGAATCCTCCTCATGTGCCCGGCCAGAATCGTTGTCGTAGCCCGGTCCGGAAGCCAGAGCCATGCTACGCATTGTTGGACGAGTCTGCCCTCGTCATTCAATACTTCGCGAGCACCATTAGCTGAACCAGCGAAGGTGCACACTCTGTCGATGCGGGGGCGGCCCCGTAGCGTCGTCTCAATCGAAGCCGCGGCCACAGCCGACTCCGGTCGAAGCTGAGTGAGCGCCACCGCCACACGGGCACCATTCGGAAGGAGGGCCGGACCACCCGTCTGGTGACCGATCACGGTGGCGACGTCCTCTGGAGTGAGCGTCTCGTTGAGACCGCGCCCGGTGATGGCCGAGACCAGATCAGGACGATGGGCTACATCCTCGAGACGGTTCCCAACTGCATCGAGACCAGTCACCACGACCACAGAGTCTGAGGAGGATTGAACAGAGTCTCGTCCGCCTGCGAAATCCGACTTCGGTCTCCACAGGGTCTGATACCCCGTTTTCGCGATACCAGCCTGTACCACTGAGTACCAAATGGTCAGTCGATATCAGGGGATTCCGTCGAGGTCGTCCCATCCAGTTTCGGGCTGTAACAGCCCGTTGGGTTGCAAAATGGTTGCAGTGACCCATACGCGGTGGTCACTCTCTACACATCATCTGTGACATCGGTCTGAGCCTTAAAACCCTGACCTAGGGCTGGCCGCTTCAGAAACAGGAGATAGGCGTGCCCCTTCAGCTTCGTACTGAACGAGCCGTACATAGGGACGCTCTCGTAGGAGATCATCTCCCATCCCTGAGCGCCAAGACTGTTCAGGTTCGCCTGAAAGTCGTTGATCTCCTGTTGCTGCTTCTTCTCAGACCATTTGTCCGCCATGCTGACGGACTCGACTCTGTACTCCCAATTGGCCATGAGGGCCTAACTTACTCGTCTCTCGGACCGCAACATAAGTGCCGTTATGTGCGGTTCAGGTGGTGTCGATGGACAATTGCTGAGTCAGTCCGTAGATGTCTCCAAGTACCCAGACATCGCTGATCAGGCCGTCAGTAAACGTGAACACCGCGGCCCCGGAGTACTCGAATCTTTTACCGGTGGGTTTCAGTC
>SMXW01000081.1 GCA_004356805.1 Acidobacteriota bacterium
GGGTCGCCGAGACGGTTACGGAGAGACATCATCGTCTTGGCGTGTATCTGGCAGACGCGGGACTCGGTTACTCCGAGCACACCGCCGATCTCAGCGAGGGTCATCCCCTCGTAGTAATAGAGAGTGACAACGAGTCGCTCCCGTTCCGGAAGCCTGTTGACAGCTTCGGCCAAACCTCTCCGCGTCTCCTCTGACTGGAATGCGACCTCCGGCGAGATACCGGTAGGATCGGCGAGCATCTCCCCCATTGAGGTCTGTGAATCACCGGAAACGAACTCGTCCAGAGCCGCGATGCCGGACCGACCAATCTCGGCCAAAGCACTACGGAGTTCCTCAACATCCATCTCGATGTTGAGAGCAAGTTCTTCCTCGGTCGGAGTCCGCTTCAACTTGTGCTCGAGTTCGACAACTGCCGCTTCGATCCGGCGAGCCCGGGAGCGAACCGACCTGGGCACCCAGTCGAGAGCTCTCAACTCGTCGAGAATCGCTCCCTTGATGCGGTTGATCGCATAGGTCTCGAATTTGAAGCCACGTTCAGGTTCGAATTTGTCGATCGCATCGATGAGGCCGAAGAGTCCATAACTGGCCAGGTCATTCTGATCGACCGAACGCGGAAGACCCGCACCAACTCTTCCGGCCACATATTTCACCAGCGGCGAGTAATGGAGAATCAGTCGTTCACGGGCATCAGCACCACCGGAAGCCTTGAAGACTTCCCACAGACCTTCGACCTGAGTCTTCTCATCAGGCTCTCGGGTGGCTTCGGTCATAGGTACCTCGCAAATGCTGACGGGTAATGGCAGTGTAGATCTGGGTGGTCGCCAGATCGCTATGTCCTAATAGATCCTGGACTGTGCGCAAGTCTGCCCCACCTTCGAGCAGATGCGTGGCAAAGCTGTGGCGGAGGGCGTGAGGGAAGGTGGCGAGCCGATTGGAAACGACTCGTCGGATCCCCCGAATGTCTAGAGCGCCCCCGCGCACACCCACCCACAGCGCGTCTCCGGCACCGACTGCGGCAAGACGTGGCCGACTCTCTCTCAAATAGAGATCCATGGATTCCTGGGCGGGCCGGCCCACCGGAACACGACGTGTTTTGCCGCCCTTCCCTACCACGGTGACTGTGTCCGAGCCGACATCAGCCGTCGACATGGATGCCAATTCCGAAACCCTAAGTCCGGTGGCGTACAGAGTCTCCATCAAAGCTTTGTCGCGCAAACCCTTCGGGTCGGAGGTGTCAATGCCGTCCAGAGCATGGCCCACAGTCCGTGCCGGCAGCGCATGGGGGAGGGGTCTGTTCAACTTGGGACGGGCTACGCCGTCGAAGGGATTGACCTCAACGAGGCCACGTTTGGAAGCATCGGCATAGAAGGCCCGAACCGCCGAGGCCTTCCTCGCGATCGATCGGCGGGAGTAACCCCTGGTATCGAGAAACGCCAGATATCGGCGGCAGTGACGTCGTTCGACATCAGAGATTCGGTCGAGATTTCCACGGTCGCAATAGTCGAAGAACTGATGCAAGTCGCGTCGGTAGGCATCGACCGTGTGAGGTGAGAGGCCCCGCTGGTCGACGAGTCGCCTCAGATAGGGCCCAACGGAAGGTTCGGCCCATGCCGGCAATTCAGGAACACGCACACCGAAAGGGTATTGCGTTGCAACCCGTGGCGGCGGTAGCACTCAAGTGGGAACGATCATCTCGCCTTGACGACGCACCCGTCCTTCGAGTTGGAGTTTTCCCACACGGACCAGAGCCTCACTCATCGTGACCGACCAATGCGCTGACAGATCATCAAGCGCAACGCCGCCTGGTGGCAGGTCTGCCTCGCTCTCCCTGACCATCTCACGCGCCGGTGGTCCCAAAATCAACGAGAGCTCCTCAATCAGGTCCGCGGCTCCGAGCACCGGATTGGCGCCGTCGCGGATGAGGAGATTGCACCCTTCGGACGCGGGCCGGTCCACGTCCCCGGGGACTACGAAAACAGGGCGGCCGATCTCGGCAGCGAGTCGAGCCGTAATCAGCGCCCCGCCAGTCTTGGCGGCTTCTACGATCACGACGGCGCTCGACATTGCCGCGATGATCCGGTTCCGAGCGGGAAATCGCCAACGATCTGGCGGCGTGCCGGGCGGATACTCCGACACGACAGCGCCACCCTCCGCCAGAATCTCATCCAGGATCGGCCGGTTCTCCTCGGGGTAGCAAACATCGATTCCCGACCCGAGAACCGCCACCGCGTGCCCACCATCACGGAGACAGCCCCGATGAGCGGCCGCATCGATGCCCCTTGCCAGGCCACTTACGGTGGTCCATCCAGATCGAGCAATGGCAACACCGAATGCCTCGGCGAGGTCGATGCCATATCGGGTGCACCGGCGGGTGCCAACCACCGCGACTCCCGGCATCTCACCGACCTTCCCCTCGACGAAAAGCGATGGTGGGTCCTCTAGATCCCCAAGACCGACCGGGTATTCCGCCGACGTTTTCTTGATCAGTCGATGTCCCAAAGTCACCACTCGCCGCGGAGAGCCATGGCCTCGGCAACATGCTCCTCCTCGACCCTCGTCTTCAGAGCGAGGTCGGCGATTGTTCGAGCCACGCTGGTCACACGATCAGCCCCGCGAGCGGTCACCACGGCTGAATCCAGCGCGTCGAGGATCATCTGCCGGGCCCGTGGATGGGTCTCGGCTGGACGGTCTCGTCTGAACTCAGCTGCCTGTTCGACTCTTTGCCGAATCACACTCGAGCTTTCTCCGCCCGGCGCGGCCGCCTCCGACGCCTCGACTCGGCCAACCCTCACCACCAGGTCGATACGGTCGAGAAGGGGTCCCGAGACTCTCTGCCTGTATCGACCCAAGACAGCAGGCCGACACTCGCAGGGCTTTCGTCGATCGCCATAGAAGCCACATGGACATGGATTGGAAGCACCAACAAGATGAAACGAGGAGGGGAACTGTGCAGTGTTCCCCCGACGCGCCACCGTCACGAAACCATCCTCCATAGGCTGGCGAAGTGTGTCGAGATTCCCCCGGGGAAATTCCGCCAGCTCGTCCAGAAAGAGAACCCCCCGATGTGCCAAGGATGCCTCCCCTGGAACGGGGACGCCCGATCCACCGCCGACCAGGGCAGCGCGTGACGCCGTGTGATGTGGAGACCGAAACGGGCGAGAGAAGTCGAGACCTCGCCGTAGCCCGGCGGCGGCATAGATGAGCGCGACCTCTACGGCCTCATGATCCGAAAGTTGGGGAAGAATCCCTGGCAGACGCCGCGCCAGCATGGTCTTGCCTCCACCTGGTGGACCATGTAGCAACAGGTGATGCCCACCGGCGGCCGCGATCTCGATAGCCCGCCGTGGCAGAGCCTGGCCCTTGATATCCGATAGGTCGGCACCATCTTGGGCCTGAGGTGTTGGACGAGGGCTCACACCACGCCGCTGACCAAGATCGAGTCTCAACAACTCCACCGCCTCGGCCAACGATCCGACACCGTGGACAATCGATCCTGGAACCGCCGCAGTGTCTGCCGCAGCATCGGTCGCCACCAGACACGGACGCTTGGTCCGCGCCGAAAGCACACCCGCGCCGAGGGTGCTCGACCCGGATCGCACTGTCCCGTCGAGTGCCAGCTCACCCACGACAACGACTCCATTGGGTTTAGGTATCTCGCCACTCGCCGCAAGGACACCTAGGGCAATCGCCAGGTCGTAGTCGGTGCCACCTTTGGGCAGATCCGCAGGCGCGAGATTGACAGTGACGGTCCGATTCGGAAACCGCATTCCGGAAGAGGCCACTGCTGCCCTGACCCTGTCCTTGGCCTCGCGCACAGCGGTGTCCGGAAGGCCACTCAGTTTGAAAGTGTCCTGCTGACGGCCGACGTGAACCTGCACCTCTACCGGTCTGACGTCTCCCCCGACGAGGGCCACCGACGTGGTCACCGCGTACATGCCAGCCAACGTACGGCTTGGGTGGGACAGGTTCTAGGGGGTTGGATTCAGCCGACCACGGCCACCGATCCGTGACGACGACTGTCGGCGTGACCGTGAAGCAGGCCGCCCTCCATCGCCGCACCGTTCACTCCGCCGAAGTACATGTGGAGGCCGTCGAACTGCCTCAAGGGGTACTCGATGCCATCAAGATCGAGACCAGACTCGGTGGCCACGCGAACACCCCAATCACCGAACTCCGGGTGAATCCGTGGTTGCTCGATCGCGTCCCCGAGATCCATGCCACCCACCAGCCACTCAAGGGTGACAACGAGCGCGCTGGTGATCCGGTCGGCACCCGGTGTACCGATGGCGACGACGTCGTCGCCGGCTCTGGCCACGGTTGGAGCCATGTTGGACATCATGACCTTGCCTGGCCGGTGCGCATCCGGTCCACCCGGAGTCAGCTCGATCTCGCCTACAGCGTTGTTCATCATCAGGCCGGTGCCTGCTGGTGTCACACCGGACCCGTACCCCGCTGAGCAGGACACCGCCACCGCACCGCCGTCTTCGTCAACGGCGGCGATGCTGATGGTCGACGGGGAGCGAAGACCCGCCCTGACCAGCACTTTGTTCGCCGCAACCTCGAGTTCGGCATGTGGCTCGAGTTCTTCCGCCCTCAAAGTGAATGCGCCCACAAGGGCATCCGCCCAGGTGGCGGGGCCCGCGCCAACACTCTTCGCGATCGAAGACAGCGCAAGGGCCACAGTCACCCCTCCCACGGCCGGTGGCGGGTTGAGTTGCAACGTCCACCTCCCGATCTCCACGAAAAGGGGGTCCCGTGGCACGGCAACATAAGAAGCCATGTCCTGTCGGGTCAGTTGCCCGCCCATCGACTCGAGGCCAGCCACAATCGACTGGGCAAGGTCTCCTTCGTAGAACACACGGGCACCCTCCTTTCCGATATATCGAAGGGTCGAAGCGAGACCCTCGAACATGACAGTCTCACCAACATCGCGTAGCCGCCCCTCGTTGAAGAGGGCGCTACGCGCAGTGGAATCGGCGGAAAAGATGGGATCAAAGGCGTCGAGCAAGTAGTGGTGCGCCGCCTGGCCCAGCGGAAAACCGCCTTCCACTGTCACGGCCACCGCTTCCATGAGTTCTTGCCATGGAGCGGTTCCAAACATTCTCCATGCCAACTCGAAGCCGGCGAAGACACCGGGCACGGCGACGGACCCGGCGTCGACGAGGGTGGTCACGCCCCCTCCATAATCCATGGTTATCTCTCGCAGGTTGGACTCGCCGGAAAACCCGAGCCCCGGGTAAGACATGTAGCCGTCGATCACGACGGCATCGCCACCAGGCACGTTGATGGTCAGGAATCCGCCTCCCCCCGGTGCGCAGATTCCCGGCTCGGTGCACATGGCGGTGAGCGCGGCGACGACGGCTGTGTCCACAACAGACCCACCGGCGGCCGCTATCAGACCGGCGGCATCCGTGACGAGCGGAGAAGGTCCGGCTACGGCAATTCGTGGCATCGTCTCAGAGTAGGGCTACTCACCCCGCCATTTGGGCTCTCGTTTCTCCATGAACGCCGCTATCCCCTCTTGCACATCGACTGTGCCCATGGCGATCGCCTGAGACTGTCCTTCCCAGCTGAGACTCTCCGCAAAGCTCGACTCAAACGACGCATTGAGACCCTGTTTGGTGAACATCTGGGCTATCGGCGCCCCCTGTAGAAAGCTCTCGGCAACGCTCCCAGCGCGATCGGCAAGCTCATCTGGTGGAACCACTTCGACCGCTATGCCAATTGCAAGAGCCTCCTCGGCGTCGACGATGCGGCCGGATAGGGCGAGTTCCTTGGCGCGCTGAAGACCCACGATTCGGGGGAGAAGCCACGTTCCACCAAAGTCGACCGTCAGCCCTCGCCTCACGAATATCTCCGAGAATCGGGCCCTCGTGCTGGCGATGACGATGTCACAGCCGAGAGCCAAGTTCATCCCCGCGCCGACGGCAACACCGTCAACGGCGGCGATCGTCGGCTTGGTGGTGCGGTGAAGAGCGGAGGCCGCCTCACCGACGGTCTTCATCCTCCGGTGCCGAAGGGCAACCGACTCTCCCATCGCAGACCCACTTCCGCCCAGGTCGGCACCGGCACAGAATTCACCCT
Source organism: Acidobacteriota bacterium (assembly GCA_004356805.1). GTDB lineage: Bacteria > Actinomycetota > Acidimicrobiia > Spongiisociales > ZC4RG35 > SZUA-217. The sequence goes on from SMXW01000081.1 coordinate 6,085, forward strand.
CCGCACCTGTGATGATCAGCACCCTCGCCGTGGACTTCTCAAAGTCGGCAAACGCATCCCGCAGAACGGGCCAACCCTCGGGAGGCACTGCGTTCTTCCGCTCTGGCCGGTTGAGTGTCAGTCGGCGTATCTCACCGTCATCTCGAGTCAGGAGCCAGCTCACGGTCGTGACGGTAGACAATCCCTGAGGACGGTTACCGTTTCGACGTGGGATTCAACCCTTTCCGAGAGCAGGAGACGTCGGTCCTGGATATCGCGATTGTGGTGATTGCCGTGCTCTCGACATTGGCGGTTATCGCGTGGGCGATCTTCTCGACATAACCGTCAATCCGATCCAGCCCTACCAGGCTAAGAAAGAATACCTCTGCCCGGGGTGCCAGCTGAGGATCCCGACGGGCACGTTCCATCTTGTAGTCATTCCGATCGAGGAGGCCGACATGCGTCGTCACTGGCATCACGGCTGCTGGCACAAGGAACTGCGCCGACGTTTCGGCGCTCAGGCGTCGCGACGCTGAAGCCCCCACCAGGTCAGCCCAAAACCCACAAGAGACCAACCCAGGGTGATGGCGATTGCTTGGGTTAAGGAGAGGTCGGCGCCGGGTATGAAAACGCTGAAAGGGCCATCCCCACCAACGTCGAACATGGCGTTGGAGGCCGCCGTGAGGGACACCTTCTCGTAGGGACCGAGAAAAGGAGCCAGGATGCTGTCCAGAAAGGAGAACCCAAGTGCAATACCCATGGCGGGTCCAATCGACCTCGTCATGGCGACCGCCCCAAGCCCGATGGATGTCCAGGCGACAGCGATCAATGCAAAACGCCAGACCAAACCCAGCCACTGCGCTATCTCCGGGGCCCCGGATCCGTCTGCCGCAAGCCATGTCACGGCTGCCCAAATCGCAGTGCCGAACAAGAAAGCGAGCCAGGAGGCTGCCGAGAAGATCAGCAATCGGGAGGCGACATGGTTCAGCTTCCGAGAGTCTCTGGTCAATGCGGTCGCCCAGGCCGTCCCGCTCAGCTCACCGCCCAACACCGCAGTCGCCAGGATTACCGCAAACCACCATGCCTGACCGGCGACCTGTTGTGCGCCGAACACGAAGGCATCCGGCCGCTCCGGCACCGGAGAATCACCCGCAAACTCGGGGATGGCCGGTATCACGACGAAGAAGAGAACGGCGGTGAGCAACATCAGGGCACCGAGGATGAGGAGCATCACCGGGAACAGCTTTCGTCTGCTCATCTTCAGGTACTCGGCGTGGATGAGGCTCATGCCTGCTCCTCGCCGGTGATTCCAAGAAAAACCGATTCGAGTGAGGTTCGCTCTGGTCTGACCTCGCTCGGGTAGATGTCGGCTTCGGCAAGCGCTCTGACTATGACCGCTCCATCGGTGGCCTCCACCACCAAGCCAACATCGTCACTCCTGACATCGAATCCCGCAGCCGACAGCACCCTCATCGCCGCATCGCTGTTGATGACAACCACTCGAGTCATTCCGCCGTCAAGCAAGTCCTCGAGCGAGCCCTGGATTATGAGGCGACCGTGATCGATCACAACCACGTAGTCCGCAAGAGCCTCGATATCCGCTAGGTCGTGGCTGGAGACCACGACGGTTCGACCCTCGTCGGCCAGGGCTCGAAGTCTCGCTCGGAAGGCATGCTGACCGGCCGGGTCGAGACCGTCGAGCGGCTCATCGAGAAGGAGCAACTCGGGTTCACCGAGAAGGGCAGCCGCCAAAGCCAGTCTTTGTCTCATGCCTTTCGAGTACTCGTCCGCCCTGCGATCGGCGTCACCAGAGAGACCGACAAATTCGAGCATCTCGCTGATGCGGTCATGACCAAACCCCAGTGTGTCGGCTGCAATCCGAAGATTCACCCGTCCGGTATGCGCCTTGATGAGTCCTGGCTCTTCAATGATCGCCCCCACCTTCTTGGTGATTTGTGACAGATGACGCGGCACCTCCATGCCGAGAATTTCGATGTCGCCTTCATTTGGTCGGGTCAACCCGAGCAGAGATCGAAAGGTGGTGGTCTTTCCGGAGCCGTTCGGGCCAAGAAAACCAGTGACCTGGCCGGTGGGAATCTCGAAATCGAGCCCTCGTAATGCTTCGGCTCGCTTGTACTTCTTACTGAGACCGCTGACTCTGATGGCGACTGAGGACGGACTCATGTTCTAGAACATTAGAAAGAGCCAAACTCCACCGTCAATTTGGCCCAGGAAGCCAATGGACGTCGAACCCGGTCCGGTCTATTCGAATGCCGATGAAGTCGACACGGTGAGCACCGCTGCCGCCGACGAGACCTTTGACGCGACGACGTTTCGCCTCCCCGATGGCATCGATCGGATCTGCGAGGTGACGGGTCGTTCTCACTTCGACGACAACCTGGGTGTTGTCGTCGATCGCGATGAGATCAATCTCTCCGTCGGCGATCTGAATGTTGGCGCCGACGACATCGAGCCCGTGGTCCGTCAGGAACCAGACAGCCAGCTTCTCACCAAACTCCCCAAGTTCCCGACGAGGGTCGTCTAGATCGAGAGCTCCGCCTTTTCTAGCTCTTCCACGTTGACGTCCCGAAAGGTGAGCACTCGGACGTGCTCGAGGAATCGGGCCGGACGGAACATGTCCCATACCCATGCGTCTTTCATCTCCACTTCGAAGTAGACCGACCCGTTTACTTCCCGAACATCGATGTTCACAACGTTGGCCAGATAGAAGCGACGCTCCGTCTCAACGACGTAGGTGAACATCGGAAGGACGTCGTGGTACTCCTTGTAGAGCTTCAGCTCTACCTCGGACTCGTAGCGCTCCAGGTCTTCTTCCATCTCTCTTCATCGCACCAAGGGACCTGGCGATCATATGACAGACCCCGGTCTAACACCTACGCGGAGTGAGCGGCAGTTTCTAGAGCGACAGTTTCCAGTACGCCACTAGAGGGGTCCGAAGTTGGAAATCGGCCAGATCGTAATGAAGGCGCGCCCGATGAGATCGTCGTACGAGATAGGCCCAAAACGTCGGCTGTCGAAGCTGAATTGGCGGTTGTCTCCCATGACAAACACCTCGTTGGAGCCGACCACGAAAGGACCCTCGTCAGCCATGGTCACATCGAAACTCAAATAGGGCTCTGCAATGGGACTTCCATCGATCATCACCTGATTCCCCTCGATCACCAATGTCTCGCCGGGCAATCCGATGACCCGCTTGATCAGATCGTCCCGGCCTCGGGTGCGGATGCCGACCGCTTCCAGCACCGACCGGATCACCGCCTCAGGAATGGACTCCACGAGTTCGGGCTGGGCTGGATCGCGGAAGACGACAACATCACCCCTCTTCGGCTCGGCCCAGTTGAAAGCGAGCTTGTTGACCATCACGCGGTCGTTCACTTCGATCGCGGGAAGCATCGACTCGGATGGAATCCAAAAGGGTTGGACGAGGAAAGTCTTGATGAGGACGGCGATGACGAGCGCTGTCAACAGCAGACCAGGAAGTTCCGCCCAAAAAGAACGCCGGCGTGAGCGCGGCGACGAGTCGTCAGATTCCTTCTGCACGCCCATGTCTGGGGTGTCCGAACTCAGTCTCGGAGCTCCTTGATCCGGGCTGACCTACCAACCCGATCACGCAGGAAGTAGAGCTTGGAGCGACGAACGTCGCCTCGGCGCAGCACTTCGATGCTTTTGATGATGGGAGCATGGACCGGGAACACACGCTCAACCCCAACTCCAAAGCTCAGCTTGCGAACGGTAAAAGAGGCACGGGTGCCTGTGCCGTTGCGAGCAATGACCATGCCCTCAAAAGCCTGGATGCGCTCGCGACCACCCTCCATGACCCGGACATTCACCTTGACATTGTCGCCGGCGCGAAACTCAGGAATGTCGTCGCGGACGTGCGCGCTCTCGACAGCTTGAAGATCGTTCATGGAAAGACTCCTAGACGCGTCCGGGGGGTGTTAGACGGGATTCGAGACACCAATTCTATCAGGTATCGGAATCCTTGCCATTCCGGAGTAGGTCTGGTCGACGTTGGCGTGTCCGCTCGAGTCTCCGTTGCGACCTCCACTCTTCGATTCTCCCATGGTCTCCGCTGAGCAGCACCTCCGGGACCGCCCACCCTTGGAAATCAGCAGGTCTGGTATAGACCGGCTCCTCCAGGAGGCAATCGCGGAATGACTCCTTCTCGGTGGACTCCGGGTTGCCGACCACACCTGGCAACAGCCGAGCCACTCCCTCGATCGCGGCGGCTGCCGCCACTTCTCCACCGGCGAGCACGTAGTCACCGAGACTGGCCTCCTCGTCGATGAAGTTGTCGATCACCCGTTGATCAACACCTTCATAACGGCCACACACGAAAGTCACGTCATCGATCTGGGCCCATCGATCAAGAGTCTCCTGCGACATCGGCGCCCCCGACGGTGTGAATAGAACACGGTGAGTGTCCCTCAACGGCTCCAACGCCGCTGCCATAGGTTCGATCATCATCACCATCCCCGGCCCGCCGCCGAATGGTGAGTCATCAAGCTGGCGGTGCCTGCCGAGACCATGCTCTCTGAGATCGTGCAAAACCACGACAAGGGCACCGTCTTCAATGCCGCGGGCCACGATGGAGACGTCGAGCGGGCCTTCGAAGTACTCGGGAAACATGGTGATCACATTGATCTTCACGAGCGGAGCGTAGGCTGCCCCTTCTCGGTTGCTAGCGGTGTGTCACTAGTTGAGGCGCTCCACGATCATCGCCATCCCCTGACCACCACCGACACACATCGTCTCGAGACCGAGGGTCCGGTCGAGGGTGCTCAGGTCGTTCAGCAGCGTTCCCATGATCCGTGCCCCTGTCATCCCGAAGGGATGACCGAGAGCAATGGCACCACCGTGAGGGTTGAGCTTGTCCATGTCGATGCCAAGCTCATCCGCAGAGGCCAATACCTGGGCGGCAAAGGCCTCGTTGATCTCGATAACGTCCATGTCCTCCAGACTCATGCCGGATTGCTCCAGGACCTTACGCACTGCGAACACCGGTCCCATTCCCATGTATTCGGGCTCCAGGCCTGCAACCGACGAGGCGACGATCCGCGCCAGAGGTTTCAACTCGAGTTCGTCCGCACGCTGGTCGGACATGACGAGAACGGCGGCAGCGCCATCGTTCAGCGGGCAAGAGTTCCCTGCTGTCACCGAACCCTCAGGCTGAAACGCAGGTGGGAGCGATGCCAACTTCTCGAGGGTTGTGTTGGGACGCGGACCGTCGTCGTCACGAATGGTCCGGCCGTCCGGTACTTCGATCGGGGTGATCTCTCGGTCGAAGAATCCGTTCTTCTGAGACTCGACCGCTCGATCCTGTGAGCTCTTGGCGAATTCGTCCATTCGCTCCCGGGTGATCCCGTACTTCTCCGCAACGTTCTCGGCGGTATTGCCCATCGGGATGTACACGTTGTTGATGAAATCATCACGATCGGAATCAGTGAAGCGTGGATTGAGATCGTCGCTGTCGAAGGCCTTGCCGTAGGTACGGCTCACCGACTCGACACCCCCGGCAACATAAGTGTCACCCTCGCCCTGCTTGATCGCATGGAACGCCATCCGAATCGTCTGCAGCGAGGAAGCGCAGAACCGATTGACCGTGGTCGCCGGAACCGAGTCCGGCAGACCCCCGAGAAGGGACGCCGGCCGTGCAACGTTGTAGCCCTGTTCGTGATGGGTGAGAGCGCAGCCGATCATGGCATCATCGACCGAAGCTCGATCGACCTCGGGCACTTTCTCCATGACGGCATTGATGGCGAACCCGGCAAGATCGTCAGCACGCACATCGATGAGCGACCCCTTGTAGGCACGTCCGATGGGTGAGCGGGCGGCAGCAACGATTACGGCTTCAGCCATGTCCACTTCCTTTCCACAGGTATTGCCGACCCTACTCAGAGGTCCGTCTTACCCTTTTCGACATGCGGGCACGGATCGCTCTCGGCATAGTGACGATCGTCGCCGTCGCGGCCTGTTCGCCCGTCGACACGGATTCAGAGCCCATCACGACACGGCCCGAACCTGTCACCACGACTGCACCCACGACGACGCTGCCCCTTGTGGCGGGATGCCCCGACGAAGGGGAGTTCGTGGAGGACGGGACGATCGCCTCCTTTGATCAGGACCAGTCCGACAGCAGCGTCATCGGCCAAATCTCCTGGAGGGCAGACGAAGCCTGTGAAACATTCACCTTTTCGTTCGTCACTTCGGAGGGGGCACCAGCAACGACACCACCGACAGTCACTGCCGCCTACGTCGAGGGGGTGCCTGTCATCCGCGTCACTGTCGACGCCGACCAGACAATCATCACTGACCAGCTCGTCGAGACGGGCTTGATCGACCGTCTCTATGTGGTGCGATCCCTCGAAGGAGGCTCGTTCATCGATCTTCACCTCGCGGCACCTGCACAGGCGCGCATTCACGTCGACGGGTCACCGGCAAGGGTTACCCTGGATCTTCAACCGGGGATCGTCGAGTACCCGATAGCTGCAACCGCTTCGGATATTGTTGTCCTGGTGACTCCCCTCGACACCGGCGTAGTCACACCCACAATCGAGGTGACCGGCTATGCCCGTACCTTCGAGTCCAATGTCATGATTATTGCAACAGCCGGCGACCAGCTCGTCGCCGAGATAAACACGACGGCCGCCGGGGGGTTGGAAACTTGGGGGGAATTCAGGGCCAGGGTTGTCTTGCCGCCCGGGGAGGTGTCGCTCTTCGTCGGGGATGAGAACGCGGAAGACGGAGGCCTCGAGGGTGTGACGATCAGCCTGACGGTTCGCTGAGACCCTCGATCTCCACGACCTCGACATGCCCACCTTCGACATCGATGGTCGGTACGAACTCATCCACAAACGGCACCTCGAACCTCGCCCCATCCCGTTCGACAACGAGACGATCCTGCGCTGCGCCATGAACCACGGCGACGACGGTCCCACCACCTGGCCGGACCTCCAACCCGATCAACTGGTCCGTCCAGAACTCATGCTCACCGAGAGTGCGCCTTTGGGGAACGAAGACATCCAGGTTCCGAATCTGGTCGGCTCCTTTGCGATCGAAGACTTCCTCAAACGCGATCTGATACCCCTTGTCGGCAGGACGAATCGCCCGCACGACGAACGGACGATCTTGAATAAACACAGTGGAGCCGTGGTCGAAGTACTCGAGGTCGGCTGGATCTACATACAGCCCGAGGAACCCATCCAGTCCGTGGGGTCGCCCGAGCCGTCCGGCTCTGACGTCGGGACTCTCAGTCGAGGAACTCGACCCCAGCTGTGATCCCCTCTTCTTCACCGGCAGCACTGGCAGCGGCACGAACGGCCTTGGCCACGCGCCCACGCCGACCGATGACTCGGCCCATGTCGCCTTTCGCTGTCCGCACCTCGGCAACTACCTCATCGGGCCCTTGCTCGACTACGGTGACCGAAACTTCATCCGGTTCGTCCACGATGCTCTTGATGATGTAGCTGACTACTCGCTCAACTATGTCGCCCTTGGCCAAGCTCACTCCTCCTCGGAGATGGTGTCTTCCTCGTCCTTCTCGATGCCCACCACGTGAATGGCACCTGTCTGGACCTTCATCGTGTTCATTGCACCCGAGATATTGAGGAGCTTCTCGACAGTCTCGCTCGGACTGGCTCCCTTGGAGAGCCAATCGGCAGCCCTTTCGTTGTCGATCTCGACTATCGACGGATCGTGGAGCGGCTCGTATCTGCCGATCTGCTCGATGTAGCGGCCGTCGCGCGGGGCGCGACCGTCCACAACCACCACACGGTACATGGGCTGTTTCTTCTTGCCCATCCGCATCAGTCTCATCCTGACAACCATCAACTCACCTCTTTGTCCGCTGACCACTCATCAGGCCCTCCAGGGATGGCATGCCCCGACCTCCGGCCAGCGTCTTCATCATTTTCTGTGCCTCGGCAAACTGCTTCAAAACCCGGTTCACGTCCTGGGGACTGGTGCCCGACCCGGACGCGATCCGGCGTTTTCGGCTGCCGCCGATGATCTTGGAATTCCGACGCTCATCGACTGTCATCGACTGGATGATGGCCTCGACCCTCTTGAGGTCGCGATCATCGATATCGACCTCACGAAGGAGCGATCCGGAACCCGGAAGCATAGCAAGGATGTCCTTCAGAGGCCCCATCGACTTCATGGTCTGAAACTGAATGAGGAAGTCCTCGAGAGTGAACTTGCCAGCCTCGAGTTTCCTCGCGGTCTTTTCGGCGTCGGCCTCGTCGAAGACCGACTCGGCCTTCTCTATCAGAGTGAGCACGTCGCCCATACCCAGAATCCTGGAAGCCATTCGCTCAGGGTGAAACGGCTCGATATCACCCAAACCTTCTCCAATGCCGGCGAACTTGACCGGTGCACCCGTCACCTCGCCAACCGAGATGGCAGCCCCACCCCTGGCATCACCGTCCAGTTTGGACAGGACCAACCCGGTGAGACCGATTTGATCCTGGAACCCTCGGGCGACATTGACTGCGTCTTGTCCCGTCATGGCGTCGACAACGAGCAGGACCTCATCGGGCGCGGCCGCTTTCTTCACAGCGGCAAGCTCCCTCATCAGGTCGTCATCGATCTGAAGTCGACCGGCCGTGTCAACGATCACCACGTCATGCCCGGAGCGAGTCGCCTCCTTCATGGCGGCTTTGACCAGCTTCGGGGCCTTCCCACCGCGGTCGGCGAACACAGGGACGTCGATACGACCACCCAGAGTCTCCAGTTGGTCGATGGCGGCGGGACGTTGGAGATCGGCGGCCACCAGCATTGGCTTCTTGCCCTGGCCCAGGAGCAGCTTGGCGAGCTTGGCTGCTGTCGTGGTCTTGCCCGAACCCTGGAGCCCGACCATCAGGATGACCAGCGGAGGTGACGTCTTGACCAGCTCGGTTGTCTCGGAGCCCAAGGTGGTGACAAGCTCCTCGTGAACGATCTTGATGACCTGTTGACCCGGTGAGATCGACCTGGCGACGTCCTCGCCCAGAGCCCTCACCTTGACCCTGGAGAGAAAGGCCTTGACCACCTGAACATTGACGTCCGCCTCGAGCAGGGCGAGCCGGACCTCCCGGAGTGCCTTGTCGATGTCCTTCTCCGACAATTTTCCCTTGCCGCGCAATCCGGCAAAGACGGACTCGAATCGCTGTGTCAGCGTGTCGAACATGAGCGCCTTAGGTTATGACGATGGCACTCCAAGTAGACACCGAACGCCCATGACCGAGAAGTCTCAAACCGTCGAGCCCCTAACCCGACTTCAACCCCGAGATCGGACTCTCTCTGTGGACACTGCAGGAGACCCGCCGACGGACGCTTGCCTACGTTGACGGGATCAGTCAGCAAGCTCTAGACCACAACCCTCCGGGGCAACGACACAGCGTTGCCACGTTGCTCTATCACATCGCAGTCTTCGAGGTCGACTGGCTGTACGTCGACATCCTCGGCGGCGACTACGACATGGACCATCGCATCCCGAACTGTCCACCGGAGATCGCTGCCTATCTCCCCTATCCGCTGATCATGGAGGATCGGAGTTACACGCCGGTGGAGGGCGAGTTGCTGGGGACGCATCTCGAGCGTCTCTCAGTGATTCGAGAGGCGTTTCTCGAGGTGATGGGCGGAATGTCGTTGACCGACTTTCGGACGCTGCGTCCCAGCGATGATGAAATGGTCAGTCCAGAGTGGGTAGTCGAGCATCTATCGCAGCACGAGGCTGAGCACCGCGGTCAAATCTGGGAGGCTCGTGTCGCCGCCGAGGCAAAGGCGGAAGCAGGCGACTGACAGGTTCCACACTTCGGCAACATCGCGAACCACTTAGGCTCTCCTTCGTGATCCCCTCCACCATCGAAGGTCTGGCTGCCGGCCTCGACGAGCAGAACTACTTCGCCGCCGACGACCTCACAGTCGCCATTCACCTCGCCCTGCAACTGGGACGCCCTCTTTTTCTCGAGGGCGAAGCCGGCGTTGGCAAGACCGAGGTCGCCAAAGTACTGGCCGCCATGGCCGGCGAAGACTTGATCCGGTTGCAGTGTTACGAGGGACTCGACGTCGGCCAGGCCCTCTACGAGTGGGACTACGCCCGCCAGATGATGGAGATTCGCCTGCTTGAAGCCCGAGGCGAAGGATCATCTGCCCAAGCACGGGACATCATGAGCAGGGAGTTCCTGATCGCACGGCCACTGCTCAAGGCCGTGGAGACCTCCCGCGACGGCCATCGGCCGGTGCTTCTGATCGACGAGCTCGACCGGGCCGACGAGGAGTTCGAGGCCTTCCTTCTCGAATTGCTTTCCGACTTTCAGGTGACGATTCCGGAAATCGGCACGATCAAGGCAGAAGTCCCACCAATCGTCGTTCTCACCTCCAACCGGACCAGGGAGATTCACGATGCCCTCAAGCGCCGCTGCATCTACCACTGGATCGACTATCCCTCCCCGGACCTGGAGGCGTCGATCGTGATGAGGAAGGTTCCGAGTGTCGAGGCGGATCTCGCCCGCAACCTCTCCCTGGCAATGGAGCGTCTTCGCCAAATGGACCTCTTCAAGCCCCCCGGGGTCGCGGAGACTCTCGATTGGGCCGAGTCACTCGAGCTTCTCCACGAAGGCGAACTCACACCCAAACTCGTCGACCAAACTCTCGGAGTTGTCCTCAAGTACAAAGACGACATCGATACCGTGCGGGCCGGCGGGGTCGAAGCCCTGGTCGGATGACCGCGGGTCCGGTCCGCGACCTGACGACATTCGCCACCGCCCTCCGTCACCGCGGTATGACGATCACGCCGGACCAGGTGTCAGATATGGCACGCTCTCTGGCTCTCGTCGATCTCGCTAGTCGCGACCAGGTCTATGCGGCCCTTCGGTGCATGGCGATAACCGATCCCGCCCATCGTGTTGCGTACGACGAGGAGTTTCATCGCTTCTTTGGGCGGTTCCATCCTTTCGCGGCGACCGCCGAACAGCACTCCAACCTCACAGCGACGACTCCGTCTCAGCCTTTGTTCCAATCATCGAGCGAAGCCACGTTCGATGAGATCGACTCAGAGGCGGGAGCATCGGCCGTGGAGAGCATCGCCTCGAAGGACTTTGCCGACCTGGACGAGGAGGAGCTGGCGGAGGCCAGAAAACTCGTCCTGTCGATGCTCTGGCAGCCGTCCGACGTCCGCACCAGAAGATGGGCAAGTGAGAAACGAGGGCATCGCCCGGATATGCGTCGAACATTGCACAATGCCGTCGGGCCTGAGGGCGACCTGATGAGAATCCAGATGCGCCGACGAACCCTTCGACAGCGCCCACTCATCATCATCGCCGACATTTCGGGCTCTATGGACAGATATGCCGAGATGTTCCTCGTCTTCGCCCATGCCGCTCGTCAAAGGCTGAGGCACGTCGAGGCCTTCACATTCTCAACACACCTCACACGCATAACGGAGGATCTAAAGCGGCGTGATGCCGTCGATGCGTTGGCGCGGATGTCTCATACCGTGAATGACTGGTCGGGTGGAACCAAAATTGGCGAAGCCATCGGGGACTGGAACAAGGTGTGGAGTCGCCGCATGGCCCGTGGTGGTCCTGTCGTGATGGTGCTCTCAGATGGGTGGGACTGCGGCGACCCCGCGCTTCTGTCAGCCGAGATGGCCGGACTTTCCAGATCAGTGCACCGTGTCCTGTGGCTCAACCCGCTTGCCGCCCGATCCGACTATCGACCGGCCACCCGGGGGATGCAAGCCGTACTCCCATATGTTGATCACCTCTTGCCGGCTGCCAGCGTCAACGACCTCCGGGGTGTAGTTCGTCTTCTCGAATCGAGCGTCGGCGTCAAGTAGGTCAGCTGCCGAAATGCCACCCCTTTGATCAAGCCGATCTGGACTTCACGACGTTGCCGACATCGGTCCTGTAGGGTCCGAATCAACCACCGCAGAGGAGCAACCTTGTATCCCAGCAAGTTCAACTATCTGGCGCCGGAGTCTCTCGAAGAAGCTCTGGCAGTCCTGGCAGAACGCGGCGACGAGGTGAAAATCCTCGCTGGAGGCCAAAGCCTCATTCCGATGATGAAACTGCGCTTCGCCGAACCATCCACTCTCCTGGACATCAACAGAATCCCGGGCCTCGACGGCCTGAATAGAAGCAATGGAACTCTCAGCCTCGGATCACTTGTCCGCCACAACGACGTCGTCAAGTCAGACACAGCCCAAGCGAACCACACTGTCGCCAGTGCTGCGCCCTGGATCGCCGACCCAATCGTGCGCAACCTGGGCACAGTTGTCGGTTCGCTCGCCCACCACGATCCGGAAGGCGACTGGGCTTCAGTGATGCTGGCCTGCGGAGCGGAACTTGTTCTGAGCAGCAGCACAGGAGAACGGGTAGTCGACATCGAAGACTTCCTTGTCGACATGTTCACCACGTCTTGCCAGCCAAACGAGATGGTGACAGAAGTGCGGGTGACCGCTCATACGGCGAGTGGTGGAGGCAACTATCAGAAGTTGGAGAGAAAGGTCGGCGACTACGCAACAGTTGGTGTTGCGACCAGTCTCGAGTTGGACGACAACGGCGACATAACGTCGGCAGGCATCGCTCTGACTTCGGTCTATCCCCGCAATCTAAAGGTGGTCGAGGCCGAACAAGCTCTCGTCGGACATGCCCCGAGTGACGATTTGTTCGCCGAAGCAGGACGAATCGCGTCAGAGGCATGCGACCCGGCTTCCGACATACGTGGGTCGGCCACATACAAACGTCACATCGTGGACGTCTTCACCAGACGGGGACTCGCCAAGTCGCTGGGTATTGCCCAAGGAGGTCAGTCGTGAACATCACGGTGACCGTCAACGGAGCGGAGCACACAGCTGATGTCGAACCGAGGCTTCTGCTCGTCGACTTCATACGAACCAACCTGGGGCTGACCGGAACCCACATCGGCTGCGACACAACCAGCTGTGGTGTCTGCACCGTCCTGGTCGACGGGACACCGATGAAAACGTGCACGATGTTCGCCGTCCAGGCGAACGGGAGGTCGATGGTCACTGTCGAGGGCCTCAAGCAAAATGGTGAGCTGTCGGCCATTCAGGATGCCTTTCGTGAACACCACGGATTGCAGTGCGGGTTCTGCACTCCGGCCATGATGCTGGTAGGCACCGCCCTTATCGAGGAGAACCCGGATCCAACGGAGGACGACATTCGCTGGGCAATCTCGGGAAACCTCTGCCGATGCACCGGATATGTGAACATTGTCAAGTCGATCGAGGCAGCCGCTGAGACGACACGCGAGGGAGCGAGCTCATGACGACCACCGAACACAAACCTCACACCTCACCAGAGATTGGTGGGCTTGGACACAGCCGAAAGCGAGTTGAGGATGCCCGTTTCATCGAAGGCCGGGGGAACTACGTCGATGACATCACTCTTCCCGGGATGTTGCACATGGCGATTCACCGCAGCCCCCTTGCGCATGCACGAATCATCTCGATCGACACCTCGGCGGCCGAGGCGGTAGACGGAGTCGTTGCCGTCGTGACCGGCGAACTACTGGCCGACTACGACCTCGACTGGATGCCAACCCTGTCCGGTGACACCCAGGCGGTATTGGCTACGGACAAAGTCCGATTCCAAGGACAGGAGATCGCGGCGGTCATCGCCACAGATAAGTATGTCGCACAGGATGCGGCCCGTCTTGTAGAAGTCGAATACGAGGATCTGGAGCCAATCGTCAACCCGCAGCGAGCCCTCGAAGAGGACGCGCCCGTGATTCGAGACGACAAGGAGGATCAGACGTCGAACCTCTGCTTCGAGTGGGAGTCGGGCGACAAGGCCGCCACCGATGCAGCCTTCGCCAAGGCAGACAAGGTTGTTTCTCTCGAAACCCACTATCCGAGGTCGCATCCCGCCCCATTGGAGACATGCGGTTTGATAGCCGACGTCGACTCGGCCACCGGCCAGACCACCCTCTATATGACGTCGCAAGCTCCGCACGCGCATCGCACTCTCTTCGCTCTGGTTGCCGGGCTGCCGGAGCAGAACATCCGCATCATCTCGCCGGACCTCGGCGGAGGGTTTGGAAACAAGGTTCCGATCTATCCCGGCTACGTCGTGGCAACGGCGGCGTCCCTGGTGATAGGGAAGCCGGTCAAGTGGGTCGAATCACGGAGCGAGAACCTGATCTCGACTGGCTTTGCTCGGGACTACCACATGAAGGGCGAGCTTGCGGTCACCAACGACGGAAAGATCCTGGGTCTGAGAGTCGACATGCTGGCCGATGAAGGCGCATTCTTTGCCGACGCCCAACCGTCGAAGTTGAGGGCAGGCCTCTTCCATATCGTCACCGGCTCCTACGATTATCCGGCCGCATATGTCACCACCCGAGGCGCTTACACCAACAAGGCTCCTGGCGGAGTGGCCTACCGATGCTCGTTCCGAGTCACCGAGGCCTCATACCTGATCGAGAGACTCGTCCAGAATGCGGCCTATGAATTGGGAATGGATCCGGCGGAGTTCCGCTCGAACAATTTCATCCAAGCCGACCAATTCCCATATCACTCGCCGACCGGATTCGTATACGACTCCGGTGACTACGAGACCGCGATGCGCAAGGCAATGGATATGGTCGGATACGCCGACATCCAGGCCGAGAAGGAGGAGGCCCGCAAGGAAGGCCGCCTCGTCGGGATTGGAATGGCAAGTTTCACCGAGGTCGTCGGTGCCGGGCATGGCGAGGACTACGACATAATCGGGCTGAAGATGTTCGACTCAGCGGAGCTTCGCGTACACCCAACGGGCAAGGCGATCCTCAAGCTCGGGGTGAAATCCCAAGGCCAAGGCCATGAAACCACGTTTGCTCAGATCGTGGCGGAGGAACTCGGCATCCCTGCCGGCGATGTGAAAGTGGTGGAAGGCGACACAGACAACACCCCGTACGGGTTGGGGACCTACGCCTCGCGGAGCACCCCCGTAGCCGGGGCAGCCACGGCGATCATTGCCCGCACTCTGCGAGAAAAGGCCAAGAAGATCGCGGCCCACCTGCTGGAGGCATCCGAGGAGGATCTGGAGTGGGAAACGGGCAAGTTCTTCGTAGCCGGGGATCCAGAGAGCTCTGTCTCGATACAGGACATCGCGTTCGCGGCCTACACCAACCCACCACCGGACCTCGAGCCTGGGCTTGAAGGAGTCCACTACTACGACCCGCCCGAAATGACCTATCCGTTCGGCACCTACATCGTTGTCGTAGACGTCGATCCGGAAAGTGGCCAATGGAAGGTAAGACGTATGGTCGCTGTCGACGACTGTGGTGTGAAGATCAATCCGATGATCGTCGAGGGCCAGATTCAAGGTGGCCTCACCGAGGGTTTCGCCATATCGTCCATGCAGCAAATGTCGTTCGACGAAGCAGGCAACTGCACCAGCTCGACCTTCATGGACTATTTGGTTCCCACTGCATGGGAGACACCGCGGTTCGAACTGGGTGAGACTGTCACACCCTCGCCACACCATCCGATAGGCGCCAAGGGTGTCGGTGAATCAGCGACAGTCGGGTCTCCGGCGGCGTATGTCAACGCGGTGGTTGACGCTCTGCAGCACATGGGTGTCCAAAATATCGAAATGCCCATGACAGCAGACCGCGTCTGGGATGCGATGCAAGAAAACTCAGGGGGATGAATCGGGAGCTGCTGGAGCTTGCCGGCGAACTGAGCCGACAGCACCAGCCGTTCCTCACCGCCACCGTTGTCTGGGCGCGGGGACCCTCTTCAGGGAAGATTGGCTCAACGGCACTGATCATGCCCGATGGATCCAAGGTCGGTTGGATCGGCGGGGCGTGCGCCGAACCCGTTGTGCTCCGCGAGGCGCTCGACGCCCTCGGTGATGGCAAGCCGCGCTTGCTGTTCCTCGGAACAGACGAGGATATCGCGGCGGCAGCACGCCCAGATGTGACCACGGTTCCGATATCGTGTACTTCCGAAGGGGCATTGGAGGTCTACTTGGAGCCAATTCTGCCGCAGCCATATCTTCTCGCAGTTGGTTCATCGCCAGCCGTCCACACGCTGACAACACTCGCCTCTGCGCTTGATTGGCGGGTAACGGTCATCGACGACGGTGGTTCAACCTCAGACCACCCCGACGCCGATCAGGTGGTGACCGCGATCTCGATGCCCGACGACGTCGGACCCTCGACCATGATCGTCGTCGCCACCCAGGGCCACTACGACGAACCAGCACTCGAAGCTGCGCTGCAGACAAACGCCGGTTACATAGGACTGGTCGCCTCGGCTAAGCGGGCCGAAACCGTCCTCGGCTACCTCGCCGACCGGGGCGTTGCCAGTGATCAGTTGAAGAGGGTGGTGGCACCAGCGGGGCTTGACCTCGGACATGTCACTCACAGAGAGATAGCCGTGGCGATCCTCGCCGATCTTGTCCGCCGTCGAGCAGCCGGTGAGCTCGAGGGAAAACCGGTGAATGCTTCCGATACCCACGTTGCCGTCGACCCGGTATGTCACATGGATGTGGAAGTAGCCACGGCTCGGTGGATAGCGGAGCACGGGGGCGAGACCTATTACTTCTGCGCTCCAGGGTGTAAAGCCACCTTTGCGAAGACCCCGGTTGATTTCGTCTCCGTCTGAGTCGAACGCCGGCGAGCTCACTTCAGAACATCAAAAGGGGTCGGCTAGCGTGAGTCGCCTGTCGACCACTTGGATCAAGGATGAGAAGCCAACTCGAACTCAGAAATCGATGGATTGCAGAAGGTAAGGAAGTCGCCGTGGCCACTGTGATCAGGGTGTACGGCAGCGCGCCGAGGCCAGAAGGTTCCAAGTTCCTCGTTTCCTCGACCGGTGACATGGAAGGCTCGGTCAGCGGTGGGTGTGTTGAGAACGACGTCTTTCTTCACGCTCAGGAAGTGATCGAGACAGGAAAACCCAAGATCGTCACCTATGGGATCGCCGACGAGGACGCCTTCGAAGTCGGTATGTCATGTGGCGGCACCATCGACGTCTTCATCGAGACCTGGTGAGCGACGCCCTGACCGCCGTCCAGGAGATCCTCGACGCCGAGCAGTTCGGTTCGGTGATAACTTTTGTCGAGGGTGGAGAAATCGGCACCAAGGTGGTGCTCAACGCTGCCGGGAAGTCGCTCGCCGGAGACCTTCCCGCCGACATTGCCCATCATGTGACCGAGGACGCCCTGGTGCTGATGAATCACGAGCAGCATCGCACAATGTCATATGGCGATCACACGGTGTTCTTCGAGACTCTTGCTCCCCCACCCGATCTCCTGATATTTGGTGCCGTTCACGTCGCGCAACCGCTCACGTCGTTTTCAGCCACGATGGGATACCGGGTCACGGTTGTCGACTCACGAGCCGCTTTTGCGACAAAGGACCGCTTTCCCGAAGCGAGGGAGGTACTGGTCGGTTGGCCGGCCGACCTGATGGACCAGCTCAACTTCGATCGCCGCACCTGGGTCGTCGTGCTTTCTCATGACCAACGTCACGAGACACCAGTCCTCGAAGCGGCGCTGAAAAGCGACGCCCGCTATATAGGAGCGATGGGGAGTCGACGGACTCACAATCTGCGGGTGGAACGACTCCAGGAAAAGGGGTTCTCCGGGGACGACACAGCTCGTATCAAGGGTCCGATCGGTCTGGACATCGGGGCTGAGACCCCTCATGAAGTTGCTGTATCGATTCTGGCCGAGATGACGATGATTCGATATGGAGCGGGCTCCGGACTGTCTCTCCACGGCCAGGACGGACGCATCCACAAACAGCGCCCAGACGACGCTTAGTGACCCAACCTCGCGTCGTGGTCACCAACGACGACGCACTCCGCACCGACATCCGTCGCCTCGGCAACCAGCTCGGCGAGGCGCTGGTTCGTCAACATGGACCCGAGCTACTCGCCTTGGTGGAGAAGGTGCGCTCGCTTGGAAAGTCGGCACGGCGTGGGGGAAGCACCAAGGCCACCGCAAAACTGCATGAGCTCCTCTCGGACCTGCCCACCGATCAGGTGATCCCCCTGGTCAGAGCGTTCACAACTTACTTCTACCTCGCCAATGTCACCGAACAAGTTCATCGCGCTGATGAGTTGGCACCCGACGAGAGATATCTGCGATCGACCGTCGACCGGATCCTCGAAGCCGACCTCGACCGGGATCTCGTGGACGAGGTTCTCGGACGCTTCGAGGTCAGACCGGTGTTCACTGCGCATCCGACCGAGACTGCGAGACGCAGCATCCTCTCCAAGACCGCCGCACTCGCTGAGTTGATCGAAACTCGGCTCGAGACCGACAACCCGGACCGAATGGCGTCGATAGACAGACGATCGGCCGAACTCATCGACCAGATCTGGCAAACGGATGAACTTCGACTGCAGCAACCCAGCGTGGTCGACGAGGCGAGATCCGCTCTCTACTACCTGGTCGCACTGGCCACAGAAGTTCTTCCAGTTGTCTTGGAGACGATCGCGACACAGTTCGACCGTCTCGGAGCAGATGCGGACTCGGTGCCGCTCAGGTTCGGCTCGTGGGTGGGTGGCGACAGGGATGGAAACCCGGGCGTTTCCCCAGAAACAACACTGGAGACTCTCGCCCTTCAACACGATCGCGGCCTCACCCATCTCATTTTCCTCATCGAAGGGTTATCAGATGAGCTGTCCATCTCCAACCGTCTCTTCCCGATAAGCGCCGACCTCGAACAGTCACTCGAGGCAGACAAGGAGCATCTGCCGAACATCTGGCAGAGGGAGATGAGACGGACCGCAGGCGAGCCCTATCGCCTCAAGTGCTCCTATATTCACGCCCGCCTCTCCAATACCAGGGAGCGAATCCTTTCGGGAAACCCGCGTCACCAGGGCTCTGGCTATTTGCACCCGGACGAACTGACTGCCGATCTAGACCTGATGGCGGAGTCGCTGAAACAGGCCAAGGGACAACTGATCGCAGCCGGGTCGGTGGCCCGGGTTCGGCGAGCGGTCGGCACTCTCGGCTTTCAAATGGCGACACTCGATGTCCGAGAACACTCCCAGCAACACAGGACTGCCGTCGAGGAACTGTTTGACAATGTCGGGGTCGACCTCAAAGCCATGGGTGGCGCCCAACGTCTTCAGGTTCTCTCCAGCGAACTTGCCGGAGCCCGGCCTCTGTCGAGCCCCACAACGGAGCTTTCGGCGGAGGTGGAGAAGACCCTCGGTGTATTCCGGGCTATCCGCGAGGCCAAATCCCGGTACGGGCAGCAGGTGATCGAGAGTTATATCATCTCGATGACCGAGACGCCGGTCGACGTTCTCGAGGCCGCGGTTCTGGCCCGCGAAGCAGGTCTCATCGATCTTGGCCGAGGTATCGCCGATATTGGGCTTGTACCCCTCGTGGAGACGATCGACGACCTCAAGGGCTCGGGTTTGTTACTCGACAACCTTCTCCACGACCCTCAGTACCGGCGTCTCGTGTCGCTGCGAGGCGACATCCAGGAAGTGATGCTCGGCTATTCCGATTCCAACAAAGTAGGCGGAATCGCGGCCTCCCAGTGGGAGATATACAAGGCGCAGAAGGTCATGCGCTCCGTTGCCGAGAAGCACAATGTGACGCTTCGTCTGTTCCACGGTCGGGGTGGCACCATCGGGCGTGGCGGTGGTCCGACCCACGCGGCGGTTCTGGCGCAGCCCTTCGGAACCATCGACGGCACGATAAAGATCACCGAACAGGGCGAAGTCATCTCGGAGAAGTACGGCAACCCCGGAATCGCTGCCCGAAACCTCGAACTGATGGTTGCTTCGGTCCTCGAGAGCTCACTGCTTCATCGAGAATCGCGTCGGCCCCCGGAGAAACTCGACCGTTGGACAGAAGCGATGGACTGTCTAGCTTCCGAGGCCTACGCCGCCTATCGACGCCTCGTGGAGAACAGCAGCCTTGTCTCCTATTTCCTCTCGTCCACACCGGTCGAGGAGTTGGCGAAGATGAATATCGGCAGCCGACCATCGCGACGACCGGGTGCCGTCGACGGAGTTGACGACCTCCGGGCAATCCCCTGGGTGTTCGGTTGGACCCAGACCAGGCAAATCGTTCCCGGGTGGTTTGGAGTCGGCTCTGGTTTCGAAGCAGCTCGCGACGCCGGGTATGAAGATGTGCTGCGAGAGATGGCGATGGAATGGGGCTTCATGCAGACGTTCTTGTCCAACGTCGAGATGACCCTGTTCAAAACGGACCTCGACATTGCCGAGCGTTACGTCGACACCCTCGTCGCCCCTGAGCACCAACACCTTCTCCATTCGATCCGGACCGAGCGTGATCTGACGATCGCTCAGGTGCTCGAAATTCGAGACGTGGACCAGCTGCTCGACGATGCCGGCCTCCTCCGTCGCACGCTCGACGTGCGCGATGTCTACCTCGATCCGATCAACTATCTGCAAGTATCACTTCTGGAGAGATCCCGTAAAGAGGAGGAATCACCTGACCTCAACCGGGCACTCCTGTTGACGGTCAACGGAATCGCAGCCGGCATGCGCAACACCGGCTGAGCTGTTTCCTCGCTCGAATAGGAGGCCTCGTCTCACCGTAATGGGCCATCGTCAACCCAGGTCCGGGGTTCCGGTCGTAGGCTGGCAGTCCATGGCCATCACCATCCTCGATCATCCGCTTGCGTCCGACTTGCTCACCATTCTGCGGAGCCGGGAGACCAACCCACCCGACTTTCGTCAGACGGCCGAAAGACTTGGTTACCTGCTCGTCGCCGAAGCTCTGTCGGACATGCCCACAGACCCTGTAGAGATCATGACCCCTCTCGAACCCATGACGGGTCAGCAACTCCACAGACCCGTCGTTGCAGTCGCGGTTCTCCGGGCGGGTCTTGGGCTTCTTCAATCTGTCCTGAGTCTGGTCCCCGACGCCGCGATCGGCTTCGCGGGAGTGCAACGCAACGAGGAGACCGCCGAACCGATGGAGTACTACACGAAGTTCCCCACCCTCGTCGACGCCCGTGTGTTGATTCTGGAGCCGATGCTCGCCACTGGAGGCTCCCTCTCCTGGGCCATTGACAAGGTCAAGGAGAACGGGGCGAATGACATCACCGCGGTGTGCGTTGTGATCGCTCCAGAGGGAGTCGACCGCATGAAAGATGACCACCCTGATGTTCGGATCGTCGCGGCGTCCCTCGACCGCGAGCTCAATCCCAACTACTACATCGCTCCCGGTCTGGGCGACATGGGAGACCGTCTCTTCGGCACCGTGTGAGCCGATTCGAGGACGCGGTCACGACGGTGATCACTCACCTGGAGCCAGGCGACGTCGTCACCTATGGCGAGGTTGCGGCAGAAGCCGGGTTCCCCGGGGCGGCGAGGGCAGTCGGCACCCTTCTCCGCACGGCGGACGCCGATCTTCCCTGGTGGCGCGTGGTCGGATCGGGGGGCCACCTCCGTACCCCGAATCCGGGCCGGCAGGCTCGACTATTGGCGGATGACGGCGTGCTCGTTGTCGACAATCGGGTCAGGCTCTAGCGCGTTCGTCGTCTGGTTGATCGTCTCGAGCCTTCAGGCAGGAACCGCTGACGGTACCCCCGTCGTCCAATGGAAGAGGAATCTCGATTGAAGGATGAGATGCAGCGTTCAACTATTGCAATTCTGGCGGCTGCGGCCATCGGACTGGCAGCTTGCACGGCCGGTCAGGAAACTACCCAGCCGCCCAATATCACTGTCAACACGGGGGAAACCCAGTCGGGGATCTCTGTTTCCGGAACCGGCGAAGTCACCGGGACACCCGACACCGTGACGGTGAACATCGGCGTGTCTGTTCGGGGCGAGACTATCGCCGAGGCCAGTGCACTCGCAGCTGAGAAAGCCGATGCGCTGATCAATTCCCTCACATCCAATGGTGTTGACCCGGACGACATCACCACAACCAACTACTCAATCTGGCCTGAGTACGACTACCGAAACAATCGGGAGAAGCTCATTGGCTACCGGGTGGACAACACTGTCCGGGCCAAGATCCGCGACGTCGGTGAAGCCGGAAACGTCCTCGACTCGGCCGTCGAAGCCGGCGGAGACGCGGTTCGCGTCAACGGTCTCAGTTTCTCGATTGAAGATGACACCGAAATGATCGAGGCCGCCCGCCAGGTGGCCTGGAATGACGCACTGGCCAAAGCCCAGCAACTAGCAGATCTTTCCGGTCAGACACTGGGCCCGGCCATCACCATCAACGAAACGTTCAGCAGGGCACCGACACCGATTCCGTTCGAGAGTCTCGCCTTCGATGAGGTGGCCGGTGTCGGAACACGCATCGAACCGGGGACATCTGCGGTGACGATCACTATCCAGGTTCAGTTCGCACTCGAGGGCTGATGCGTGTGCCGTGCACACGCTAAATTGGAGCGATCAGGCACTTCGCCAACACATACGACTGGTCACGACCCGAGTTACAGACCCTGATCGACGAGGCCCGAGTCTTCAAGGCGTCCCCGTACGGTGACACTCTCTCAGGGAAGACGATCGCACTTCTCTTCCTCAACAACTCCCTGCGAACCCGCACCTCGTTCGACGTCGGGGCCAATCAGCTGGGCGGCCACGCGGTGGTGCTGTCTCCGTCTGGTGGCATATGGCCCCTCGAGTTCGAAGACGATGTTGTCATGGACGGGGACGCCGAGGAGCACGTCAAGGAGGCGGCCAAAGTCCTCTCCCGCTACTGCGACCTCATAGGGATCCGTGCGTTCCCCAAGTTCGAGGACTGGGAGGAGGATCGCAAGGACCGAATCCTCAACTCCTTCGTCAACCACGCCGAGGTCCCGGTCATCAACATGGAGACGATCACACACCCCTGCCAGGAGATGGCCATGACCATGGCTCTCCAAGAGCAGATCGGCCAGCTCGACGGAAAGAAGTTCGTTCTCACCTGGGCCTACCACCCGAAACCTCTCAACACAGCCGTCGCCAACTCCGCCCTGGTCATCGCCGCCAAGTTTGGAATGGACGTCACTCTCCTTTGCCCGAACGAAGAGTTTGTGCTTGACCATCGCTATCTGGACATTGCGCGCTCAGACGCCAACTCCAACGGACGGGGCATCACCGTCACCCATGACATCGACGCCGCCTATCGAGGGGCAGACGTCATCTACGCCAAGAGTTGGGGTGCCCTTCCCTACTTCGGCAACTGGGAAGAGGAGAAACCCATCAGGGATCAGTACCGACACTTCATCGTGGACGAGGAGAAGATGGCTCTCACCAACGATGCCCTAGTGAGTCATTGTCTTCCAATGAGGCGAAACGTCATCATGACCGACGCCGTGTTTGATGCCAGCAATTGCTTTGCCTACGAAGAGGCCGAAAACCGTCTCCACACCCAAAAAGCGATCATGAGCGCCCTGATAGGTGGCGGCTGACGATGACTCCCAACCAAGACGTCCGCCACACAATCGTGCAGCTCTTGTCGAGCATGAGCGACGGGAAGGAGATTCGCACCTATCTCAGCCGGTTCTCCCAGCTCGATCAGTCTCGATTCGCCGTTATCAAAATTGGCGGGGCCATCCTTCAGAACAGACTCGAAGAAACGGCAGCCGCTCTCGCTCTTCTCCACACGGTCGGATTGACTCCGATAGTCCTCCACGGCGGCGGACCTCAACTCGACGAACGGCTGAAGAGCGACGGCATCGTCACAGACAGAGTCGACGGCCTGAGGGTCACGACCAGCGAGGTACTCGACGCAGCTCGCGACATCTTCACAGCGCAGAACATATCTCTCGTCGAGGCGCTGAGGGGCCAGGGTGTGTCCGCCCACGGACTCACTCAGGGCGCGTTCGACGCTGACATCATCGATCAGGACAAGTACGGCTTCGTCGGCGAACCCGCAGAGCTCCATCTCGATCTGTTGCGATCGATCGTAAAATCCGGGGCGATCCCAATCCTCACCTGCCTCGGTGTGGCTCGCGGAGGACAGCTGGTGAACATGAACGCTGACTCGGCCACCCGACTCCTCGTCCACGTCATCCAGCCGATGAAGATCATTTTCCTGGTCGACTCCGGTGGTCTCCGTGGCAGCGACGGCCGGATCATCGAGTCGATCAATCTCGCTTCGGACTTCGACGACCTGATGAGTCAGGATTGGGTCCACTCCGGGATGAGACTCAAGCTCGCTGAAATCCGCCGTCTTCTGGACGACTCGCCTGCTTCGACCTCGGTGTCGATCACAAACCCCGCCACACTGGTCAAGGAATTGTTCACCCATGGGGGCGCAGGCACCCTTGTCCGCAAAGGCGAGGAGATCCTCAAATACGAAGACAAGGCCGATCTCGACCGTGACCGCATCGAGGATCTCGTGCAGGGAGCGTTCGGTCGAAAGCTGGAGCCCCGCTGGTGGGACGACCTGGACCTGTCGGCCGCCTATGTCTCGGAGAGTTACCGGGCCGGCGCGGTGGTGACCCATATCGACGACTTCACCTATCTCGACAAGTTCGCGATTCATGAGAGCGCTCAAGGGGAAGGACTGGCCAGAACTGTCTGGACCCATGTGACCAGGGACTTCCCGGTGCTCTTCTGGAGGTCGAGAAGCGACAATCGTTTCAACGCCTTCTATGCCAAGGAGGCCGATGGGTCGGTGAAACGAGACCACTGGAACATCTACTGGATAGGTGAGACCGATTTCGACACGATTAGTCGTGCCGTCAAACGACTGACCGGGCTTCCAGCAGCCTTCCGCAAGGACTCCTCGGGTGTCTGAGGCCAAATCCGTCGGTGTTGTCGGCGCCCGCGGGCACACCGGGAGTGAACTGCTCCGTCTCCTCGACAGGCACCCCGGCCTCACCGTGAAATACGCGGGGTCAAGAGAGCTTGCCGGTCGTCCGGTTCCCGAGATCGAGGAACTCACCTTCGGAGACCTGGACGCGGACGGGGTGGTCGATTTAGAGCTGGATGCAGTGTTTCTCGCTCTTCCCGACGGTGTCGGCAAACCCTTCTTCTCCGCTCTGCCCACCGATACCGTGATCGTCGACATTTCCTCAGACCACCGCTTCGATGACACGTGGATCTACGGTCTCCCCGAGCTCAACCGAGAGAAGATCGCCGGAGCCAGGCGAGTCGCCAATCCGGGCTGTTACGCCACCGTGATGCAGTTGGCGCTGGCACCTTTCGTCGATGATCTCGATGGAGTGCCTGTTGTGTTCGGTGTCTCCGGGCACTCCGGAGCCGGCACCACACCATCGAGAAAGAATGACCCGGATCGTCTCGCCGACAACCTGTTGCCTTACAAGCTCGTGGGCCACACCCATGAGCGAGAGGCCATCCGACACCTGGGTCACCCGGTTCGCTTCATGCCCCACGTCCACCAAGCGTTCAGAGGTCTTCTCATAACTTCACATATCCCGGTAGCCACTCCGATCACCAGTGGCGAAGCGGTGCAACGTCTGGTTGATGCCTATGCCGATGAGCCTCTGATCGACATCCAGGAAGGGATTCCCGAGTTGCGCGACGGCGCCGGACGTCTGGGCGTCCTACTTGGTGGCGTGCACGTGAGCGAGGATGGCCGAAACTTGGTGGTTGTGGGCGCCGAAGACAACCTCCTCAAAGGAGCCGCAGTTCAGGCGGTACAGAATCTCAACCTCGCCTTCGGCCAACCGGAGTTCGCCGCGATCCTCTGAACGCGAATAGTTTGTGCCCATGACGCATTCGGTAATCGATCTGATCGAGACAAAACGCGATGGGGGTGTTCTCTCGTCTAACGCCATCGAATGGCTCATCGGCGCATATACCGATGGCAGCGTGCCGGACTACCAGATGTCCGCAATGGCGATGGCGATCCTGCTGAACGGGATGAACAACGAGGAACTTGCCGCCTGGACCGAGGCAATGCTCCATTCCGGCGAGGTGATGGATTTCTCCGATATCGCCGCTGCCAAGATCGACAAGCACTCCACCGGGGGTGTAGGTGACAAGATCTCGATACCCCTGGTACCGCTGGTGGCCGCATGTGGGATCTATGTGCCAATGATTTCGGGGCGGGGTTTGGGTCATACCGGGGGGACCCTCGACAAACTGGAATCGATCCCGGGCTTCACCACTGGTCTGGACCCGGACAGCTTCCGGAGGGTCCTCGTCGAACACGGTCTGGTCCTTGCTGGAGCGTCCGAAACGATGATCCCAGCGGACCGCAAGCTCTATGCCTTGCGAAACGCCACCGGCACCGTCCCCTCGATTCCGTTGATTTCCAGCTCGATCATGTCGAAGAAGCTGGCCGAAGGTCTCGACGGCCTCCTCCTCGACGTCAAGACGGGCTCGGGTGCGACCATAAAAGACCTCGATCGCTCTCGGGCGCTGGCGCAAACGATGGTTGGGATCGGTGCATCCCACGGGGTCAACACCGTCGCCTTCCTGACTTCGATGGAACAGCCACTCGGAGACGAGGTGGGCAACGCCAACGAGATCAAAGAGTCGATCGACGTTCTCAGAGGCGAGGGTCCAGACGATGTGACCGAACTCACCATGGTCTTCGGCGAGACCATGCTGGGGTTGGCCGGCATCGACGGAGGCCGCGAACAACTCGAGGAAGCAATCGAGTCCGGGGCGGCTCTTCAGAAGCTCATCGACGTAACCGTGGCTCATGGTGGGGACCCCTCGGTCGTCGAAGACCCAACTCTGCTCGTCAGGGCACCACACGAGGCTGTCATAGATGCTCCTCATGACGGCTATGTGACACGCTGCGACGCCTTGACCATCGGCGTCAGCGCGACTCGGCTCGGAGCCGGGCGTGAGCGCAAGGATGACATCGTCGACCCCGGTGTCGGGATCACCCTCAAAGCAAAGCTCGGGGACCACGTCGCCAAGGGAGATCCGCTCGCCATCGTCCGCTATGGCGACCAATCGAAATGGGATGCCCAACGCGACAACCTCTCTTCGGCTTGGACAATTTCCGACCAACCGATGGTGCCGCCAGATCTGATCATCGAAAAAGTCGACGTCACCACGATTTGAGCGCGGTTGAAAAGCGCGGACGGCAGTTACCATCGCCGCCGAAATCGAAACAAGGAGCAATGAAGAATGAAAGTCGTCGTCTGTGTCAAGCAGATCCCCGATCCCGCCACCGCTTACACACTCGAAGAGGGCACCCACTGGTTGACACGCCCTGACGACCAGATCCTCGATGACACCGACCGCTACGGAGTGGAAATGGGTCTTCAGCTGGCCCAGGCCAGCGAGGGCACGGTCACATTGGTGAGCATGGGACCGGCCGGCAACGCCCAGGGGATACGCCAGGCCCTGGCCATGGGTGCCGACAAGGCGATCATCATCGAGGATGGCGATCTCCGTGGCGCCGACGCCCTGACAACTTCGAGGGTTCTCGCTGCTGCCATCGAAAGGGAGGGCTTTGACCTGGTCATCGCCGGGACCGAGTCCACAGACGGATATTCGGGCGTCATTCCTCAAATGCTCGCTGAGCACCTCGGCACTCCCGCACTCACCTATGCGAAACACGTCGACATCGGCGACGGGACGGTAACCATCAACCGCCAGACCAACGACGGCTACGACGTTGTCACAGCCGATCTTCCTGCTGTGGTATCGGTGACGGCCGGCGCAGTGGAGCCTCGCTATCCCACGTTCAAAGGGATCATGGACGCCAAGAAGAAGCCGGTGGAGCATCTAACCCTCACCGACCTCGGCGTTGAGACATCGGCCGACCAAAAGGTGGTCTCGATTTCCGATGCGCCTGAGCGAGCGGCTGGTCAGAAGGTTGAAGACGACGGTGAGGCCTACCAGGCCATCGTCGGCCTCCTCGAAGAGAGGAAGGTGATCTGAGATGGCGTCAGTGTGGGTATTCATCGAAGAAGTCGACGAGGCGCCGTCGGTCCTGGGACTGGAGCTTCTGGCCAAGGCCAGAACGGTCGGCGATGTCACCGCTGTCTACCTCGGGACAGGGAGCGACGAGGCATTCGCCGTCCTAGGCGAGCATGGGGCAAGCTCGGTGCTACACGCAGACCCCGGCGACCGGCTCCCGTCGGGACCACTGGCCGCGGCTCTTGCCGACCGGATGACCGCCGAGTCACCCGAGATGGTCTTGTTTGGCCAGGCCTACACCGACCGGGACGTCGCCGGACGTCTTGCCGCTCGACTCGACGTCGGAGTTCTATCCAATGCTTCTGACGTCCGTCTGACGGACGAAGGTGTGGAAACGGACCACGAGATCTTTGGTGGAAGCCAGGTTGCTACCGCATCGTCATCGAATGGGCCGTTCCTCGTGCTCATTCGTCCCAAGTCGTTCCCCGCGGAGCCGATAGGCGGTGGTGCCCCTTCGGTTGTCACTCTCGAGCTTCCCGAAGTCGATGGCTCGGAGGCGAGGATTCTCGAGTCACACGTCGAAGAGCGCGAGGGGCCGCAACTAGGTGACGCCACCGTCGTTGTATCCGGGGGACGCGGTCTTGGTTCGGCCGAGGCGTACGATCTGGTCGAGAGACTCGCCAAGCCGTTGGGAGCCGCAACCGGGGCCACACGGGCCATCGTCGACGCCGGCTGGGTCCCTTATGCGAAGCAGGTGGGGCAGACGGGCAAGACGGTCAAGCCCAATGTCTACATCGCTGTCGGTATCTCGGGCGCCATGCAGCACCTTGTCGGCATGAAGGACGCCGGAACCATCATCGCCATCAACACGGACCCCGATGCTCCCATTTTCTCGGTTGCCGACCTTGGGATTGTCGGTGATGTCCACAAGGTGCTTCCTCAGTTGATCGAGGCGCTGGAAAACCGCTGACACCGCTGACCGATGACTGGATACAGCGGGACTCCGCTTCACAAGAAGCTGGGTATCGAAGAAGATATGACAGTGGGGATCTTGGGCGCACCCGATGGTTTCGAAGTGTTGCTCGGGGTACTGCCGAATGGCGTCGAGTTTCATGATGGCCTCATGCCCTCGAACATGTTCATTGTCTTTTCGCGCCTCTCTAGCGAAATGGAGAGCGGGTTCCACTCGGCCATGGCCTCCATCCCTGCCGATGGAGCGATCTGGGTTGCCTGGCCCAAAAAGGCCTCGGGAGTCGAAACTGACCTGACGGAGGACACGATGCGTGAACTCTTCCTGCCCACGGGCATGATCGACAACAAGGTCTGCGCCATCGACGAGACTTGGAGCGGTCTCCGCTTCGTGGTCAGAAAAGAGAACCGGGCAGAGTGGAAAGCGGCCTCTCCCAATAGTCGGAAACCGGCGTAAACTCTCCCAATGCGAGTTCAAGCCACCCTCGCCGCGCTGATTCTCGTGGTTGCTGCCTGCGGCACAGCCAGTGAGACAACCACTACCGCCGAGTCAGCACCCACAACCACGATCAGACCCGATCCAACGACTAGCACTCTTGGGACAACGAGTAGCACTCCTGCGACCACGACGACCCCCGCTGCGGAACCGACCACTTCGGCGCCTTCCCTTTCCGGTGCCCATTTTGTCCTCACCAGCATCTCTCTCGGAGATGGAGGAATGATCGTCATCACCAACGTCGGTGATGCCACCGGCAACCTCGCCGGGCACTTCCTCTGCCAACGGCCTGCCTACTTCGGGATCCCTGATGTGGAGGTGGCCCCGGGCCAGTCTGTAGCCATCAGCACCGGAGGAACCGTGTTCCAACCCCCGCCCGACGCGATCACCATCGACCAGATCGCCACCATCGGCACACTCAGCCCCAGTGATGGGGAAGTCGCCTTGTACAATTCGGGGAACTTCGGCTCGTCGACCGACATTCTCAGCTACGTGGAGTGGGGCAGTTCTGGACACGGCCGCAGCTCGGTGGCAGTTGAGGCCGGAATCTGGAGCGGCTTCGTTCAGACGGGTGATGACAGCGTCGCTCTTTCCGCAAATACCACGCCTGCCACAGAAGCTGCCCACTGGGACGTTGGTTGAAGGTCAGAGATTGAATCGGTGAGGCAACAGCTCGTCGAGAGTGTGCTCCCTGACGATTGATCCCTCCCCAGCGGTCACGATCACCTTCCCGACGTCGAATTCCGCCATTTCCTGACGGCAGCGTCCGCACGGGTAGGCCCCTTCGATGTCGTCTGCGTCGATACAGGCGACCGCCAGGGTGGCGATCTTTCGGACCCCCGAGGAGACGGCCGTGTTGATCGCTGTGGACTCCGCGCACGAGGAGACCGGGTAGGCGGCATTCTCGATGTTGGCGCCCGTGAAGACCTCTCCATCCTCGCTGACCACAACGGCTCCAACCCGGAAGTGCGAGTACGGGGAGTATGAGCCCTCAGCAGCCTCTCGGGCGGCCACGGCAAGTTCATCGGTGTTCACGATTCCTCGAGCAAAGCATCAACAAAGACATCCGGGTCGAATACCACCAGGTCGTCCAATCCTTCTCCCACCCCTATGAGCTTCACCGGAACGCCCAGACCCTTCTCCACGGCGATGATGATGCCGCCTCGAGCTGTGCCATCCAGTTTTGTCAGGATGATGCCAGTAACGGGTACCGTCTCGGCGAACTCACGTACCTGAACCAGACCGTTCTGGCCCGCAGTTGCATCCAAGACCAAGAGCACCTCATCGACGCCTCCGTCCCCAGCTGCGACACGGTGGATCTTGCCCAACTCCGCCATCAGGTTTTTCTTCCCGTGGAGCCGGCCTCCGGTATCGATGATCACGACATCGATCCCTTTCGCTCGAGCTGAAGCGAGTGTGTCGAAGGCAACAGAGGCAGGGTCACCGCCAACCTGGCCTCCCACCACTTCGACTTCAACGCGGTCTCCCCAGGTCTGAAGTTGCTCCCCTGCGGCCGCCCGGTAGGTGTCCGCTGCCCCGAGAATCACCGTCTTACCCTCGTCCTTGAGGCGTTTGGCGAGTTTGGCGACCGTCGTTGTCTTCCCCGTGCCGTTGACTCCGACCACCAGCCACACAGAGGGCTGACTCCTCGTGACCAAAGTGCGTTCTCCATTGCCCAACTCTCCCCGGAGTTGTGACGACAGCGCCGCCCTCGCCTCATCGGCAGTCTCTGGCTTGGTGGAACGAACACCATCCACGATGCGCGTGGTTGCTTCAACGCCGACATCCGCAGCGAGGAGGGCCTCCTCGATCTCGCCCCAGGTGGATATGTCGATTCCTGAACCCCACGCTTTGCGGAGAGCCACCCCAAGAGCGTCCGCCGTCCTCGCCAGTCTGTTCCGCTCAGAACCGGAAACCTTGCCTTCACGTCTCCGGCGAGCCAGCAACAGCCCGATGAGCATCACGATCGCAGCGATGATCACCAGCGCGGCGAGTGTCGAGTTATCCATTCGGAGCTGGAATCTACGCCACCTGTTCGGAGACGACGATCGTCATGTCCTTTCGGATCGCCTGGGACGAACCACCGGGCTCCATCGTCACTCCGTAAAGGACATCGGCAGCCTCCATCGTCTGCTGCTGGTGAGTCACGATGAGAAGCTGGGCCCTCTGTTTGAATTCGTCGACGACACGGAGAAAGCGGCGCAGGTTGGTGGCGTCGAGGGCAGCCTCTACTTCGTCCAGGACATAGAAAGGGCTTGGTCGGGCTTCAAACACTGCAAAGAGGAACGCCAGGGCTGCCAGGCTCCGCTCGCCCCCGGAGAGCAGGGTCATCTGGCTGACCTTCTTCCCCAGCGGTTGAGCATCGATCACCACACCTGACTGGGTGTCGTCCGGGTCAATCACCCGAAGCTGGCCGCGGCCACCGGGAAAGAGGACACCGAAGTACCGCTCGTAGGCTTCAGCCACCTCGCTGAAAGCAGCCTGGAAACGCAGCTCGATCTCTTCTTCCAGGGCCGTGATGACTTTTCGGAGCTCGGACCGGGATGACTCGATGTCGCTCATCTGGTCGGACAGGAAGGTGTGACGCTCGTCCAACTCACGGAACTCCTCGGCGGCAAGAGGGTTGATCGGCCCAAGACGGCTCAGCTGCGCTCTTCTCGACTCGAGGAGTTCCTCGAAATTGGTGTCCTCCGGCCGTTCGGGTCGTGGGGCGCCCATTGCCGCATCGACATCGGAATCGGCATCACGGCGAATCGACTCGACAACAGCCTCTCGATGGAGACGAAGCTCCGCGATTCGAACGTCGAGCTCGGCGCTTCGCTCCCGAGCATTGCTGATCGCCGTCAGCAGCGAGTCGTGCTCGTCGCGAACGGCTCCCAGGTCTGCAAGGACGCCCTCGTTCTCAATTCGTAGACGAGTTTGGCGGTCCCTGAGTTCCTCGATACTCAGCTTGAGCACCGACACGGCACGTTGGGCGAAGTTCTCCACTGTGGCAAGTCTGTCCTGATCGGCTTCCGATCCATAGCCGGGCTCGAGACGCTGGACTTCAACATCGATACGAGCCAATCGCTCTTGAAGAAGACGCTCGCGCTCAACGATGCTCCGAAGTTTTCCTGTGGCATCCTGCCACTCGGAACGGGCCACCTCGCGATCAGCAGCAAGCTGGAGACGCCGCGCCTCCAACTCATCCCAAACCCTCATTTGCTCCCCCTCTTCGCCTTCAAGGGCCTGGAGACGGGATCTCAACTCCGTGATCTGACGTTGGCCTTGGTCAATCGAATCGGTCAAGGCAGCCTTTCGCTCCTCCAACCTGGCCTGTTCTTCCTCAATTGAGTCGACCGATTTCTGAAGTCTCCACATGGCTTCGGATCGTCCGGCCAATCCGGCTTCGGCCGACTCGAGACGCTCGAGCGCTGCCATTTCCACCTGGCGGCTGGCATCAAGGTCATGCCGCGCGGCAGCGTAAATCGACTCGGCACGAGCCAGGGCGGTTGATGATTTTTCAAGTGCGACCTCTGCCGTCTCCAACATCGCCACTCCGGCACCGTCAGGATTGGCAATGTGCACACCAGAAACTGAGATGAGATCGCCCTCCGGGGTCACGGCACGGAGTGCCGGGTACTTGGCGATCAGATCCCATCCGCTCACCCAACCCTCAACAAGGACAACATCACCCAGGAGACGGGTGGCAAGACCCTGATGGGCACGAGGCCCGAGCCGGCTGATCAGTGCCTCGACGCCAAGGTTCTTCGCGACTTCCTTGGCGGGCGCAGAGCCTTCAGACATGGCGGAGACCACTGAAACAGAGCCTCCGCCGGAGCCCTTCACACTCTCCACAATGTTGCGAACAGCATCAACATCCTCAAACGCAACCGCAGTCACCCAACGACCCAAGGCTGTGTCGACAGCAGCCTCCATCCCCTCGGGGATGTCAAGCTGGGAGATCAAGGTTCCCACCACTCCTTTCGCCCCTTCGACCAATTGCCGCGCCTCGGCGTCGTAACCGCCTTCGATGCCAGCCTTGATCGCTTCCACCCGAGCGTCTGCCGAGGCCACTGCCAGACGACTCGTCGCCCTGGTCTCTTCGGATGTCGACCATGCCTCTTGGTCTGTTGCGCGCTGAGCTGAGGCGTCGTCATATACCACCTGAATCGTGAAGATCTCCTCGTCGATCTTCTTGATCTCTCCATTGATTCGATCTACCTCCGCGGTCTCGTCGCGTCTCTGTGAGGCGAGTACTTCGAGCCGGTGAGTGATCCCAACCCGCTCGCGATCATCGCGAATCTGGGCCGAATCCAGAGAACCGAGCTCTCCCTGCGCAGCGGCGAGGGCTCCCTCAGGTGAAAGAGCGTTCTGCGTGGCAACGGCTCGTTCTTCGTCTTCAAGCCAACGGAACCTTCTCTCGGCCGTATCGGCTACCAACATCGCATCTCGGCGATCCCCGTCGATGGAATGAATCTCTTCGCTGATAGCCTTTTTCTCGTTCTCGAGGTCGCCGAGCCGCTCCACCGCAGCCTCACGTCGTCCGCTGACGGCGCGATTACGCTCATGGGCAACGGAGGCAACACGTCGAAGACGCTCAACAGTCGTTTCCAGCGTCGCAGCTGCCGAGGTTTCACGATCGAGGTCGACCCCCACCTGCTTGGCCCTTTCTGTAAGCGCGGCAAGCCGGGTAGATAGATCCTCGACCTCGCGCCGATCGACGTCGAGGGTTTCGTGAAGCCGGGACTTCTCTGACGTCGCGACCGTGAGATCTCGATCGTGTCTAGCGAGAGCCTTGCCACCGAGATAGAGACCGAGAGCCGTCACTTCGCTCTTCAGGCCGTCGTATCGCTCGGCGGCCCGCGCCTGACGACGGAGCGGGCGCATCTGGCGTCCAATCTCACCAAGAAGGTCATGAAGACGATCAAGATCCTCATCGGTTCTCTCCAGCCGTCGTTCGGAGCGTTCTTTTCGCCGACGATGCTTGAGGATTCCGGCCGCCTCCTCGATAACCGCACGGTGCTCCTCGGGTGAGGCGTTGAGCACGGTGCCAATCTCGCCCTGGCCGATGATCACATGCTGGTGACGTCCGACGCCGGAGTCGGAGAGCAAATCCTGGATGTCGAGAAGACGACAGTTGACACCGTTGAGCTCGTAGTCACTCGAGCCATCCCGGTAGAGCCGCCGGGTGATCGAGATCTCATCAAGATCGAGGCCAATCATGCGCTCGGCGTTATCAACCACAAGGGTCACCTCTGCCTTGCCCAGCGAAGGACGGGTGGCGGTGCCGGCGAAGATGAGATCCTCCATCTTCTCCGTGCGGAGTGTCTTGGTTGACTGAGTGCCCAGAACCCAGGACAAAGCGTCGACAAGATTGGATTTACCCACGCCGTTGGGACCGACTACAACCGTCACGCCCGGGCGGAACTCGAGACGCGTGCTGTCGGCGAACGACTTGAAACCCGTGAGTTTTAGTGACTTCAGATACACAGCTGACTACCTGGCAAATAACACATCTGTGATTGTCCAGTCAGGCTAACGAAAACCAGTTGCTTAGCGGGTTATTGCCACATTCGGATGTATGAAGAAGTCGGTCAGCGTCACATCGGGCTGCGCCGTCTCCGACTCGACTCCATTGACCACTGCCGTGGATGGGCCGGCCCAGGCCCATGTGATCAGCCGGTCAAGAGCACCGGGCTCCCCCTGAGCAAACAACTCGACTCTCCCGTCTGAGAGATTGCGCACCCAGCCAGCCAGATCGAGCGATCGGGCAACGCTTCGACACATCTGGCGATATCCGACCTCTTGGACCCGGCCACTCACCCATGCATGGACGGCTCTTTGAGTCATAGTGCCTGACACCGAGGACAGAAGTGAGTCGATCGTGCCCGGACAACGATCCTTTCCACAGGTGTGCCGCACTTGAGACATGGTTCATCTGTCCTGGCATAGACGCCGAGACGGCTCAGATTGTCTCCTGCTTGGCCGTCCGGAAGCAGGTAGGCCAAATCATCGAGGGTGGTTCCTCCGCTCTCGATCGCTTCGGACAGGACTTTCTGTATGGCCAGGAGCAGCCCGGCAACTTCGGTCGCATCAAGACCACCGCCCGGTGTCAAAGGATGGATTCCGGCAAGATGAAGGGCTTCGTCGGCGTAGATGTTGCCGAGGCCGGCTATCGGACCCTGGTCCAGAAGGAGAGCCTTGATGGGGGCGGTTCGACCGTTCAGGGCCCTCATGAGAATCGGAACACTCGGAGGATCGACCCAAGCATCGGGGCCAAGTCTGGAAAGAGCAGAGTCTGAAAGCTCATCTTCATCAAAAACAGCTATGAAGCCAAAGGTCCGAGGATCGATGAACCTGACCTCGGCACCGTCATCAAGTACGGCAACAAAGTGGGTGTGCGGGGCCTCTTCATCGGTTTTGGCGGCAACGCTGAACCGCCCCGACATGCCCATGTGGGCGACCATGGTGTAGCCGTCATCCAATCCGATGACCAGGAACTTGCCGTGCCGGCCGACCGTGTCCACCCTTCTACCCGACAGCCGGGACTCGACCTCGCCCGTCGTTGCGTTGTACCGAGCGGTGCGGGTGTGGGTCACACGAACCCTCTCAAGCCTCCGTCCCACCATGGCTTCTTCAAGATGGCGACGTGTGATCTCGACTTCGGGGAGTTCGGGCAGAAAGGCCTCCAATGAGGGCCCGGTTACGGTACCCATCCCCATGCAGATAGTCCCACGCCCGTTTGGCCAGATACTTGGTGACGCCCTCAGCAGGCTAGGCGGAACATGGAAGCCTCTAGCCTCTACGGCCCTCATCGTCTTCATCCCGGTCGGCATCCTGACCCTTCTCGCCTTTCAGATGACAGGTGCCGTTGATTTCCTCGAGCTTGTGTTCAACGACCCCGGGGCTCTCAATAATCTCCCCCCCGATGTGTTCCTCGAAATCTCACAACCGTTCATACGGGCGGTCGTGATCAGTGTGGCACTCCAGTCGATCGCCACACTCTTCGTCTATCTAACGGTCCACCACGTCGTTGCTTCGGACATATCCGGGAAGCCAGTTTCCGGATCCGCGGCGAGGCGGCACGCGTGGGGGCGCATGTGGGTTGGCCTTGTCGCCGGACTCATCGGCCTCGTTGTGGTCGGAGTGATCATCGGCATCGGCCTGGCGATCTGGGTTGTTCCGTTCGCGCTCGTCGGCACCCCCAACGCCACAAGCAGGTGGGTGGCCGTGGTCCTCTTCTTGGCCTTGGTCGGTCCCGGTATCTGGCTTCTCATTTCGTTCTCCATGATGACGTCGGTAATAGCCATTGAGAGAACGGGGCCGATCCGCGCCCTGTCACGAAGTCTCAGCTTGGTCAAAGGCCGATGGTGGCCAACGCTCGGCTTTCTGCTGATGGTGGGGCTTTTGGGATCGGTGGCGATTCAACTGATCCAACTGGTCGCGATTCCGCTATCAGTGGTTGGAGACCTTGGTACCGGGGTCTCCCTGGTGTCGGCTTTGGGCATCGGAGCCCAGGGCTTGATAGTCGCCGGGATCGGTGCCATGTACACGGCCTGGTACATCGACCTGCGGGCACGACAGGAGGAACTGCTCAACGAGAATCTGGGGTGAGCGAAGCGAGAGCCTCCTGGACGGCGGACTGCTCAACGAGAATCTGAGCTGAGCGAAGCGAGAGCCTCCTGGGCGGCGGACTGCTCGGCAGCCTTCTTCGATCGACCCTCACCCGACCCCAATCGACTGCCGTCAACGTAAACGACGGCCCGGAACTGACGACTGTGGTCTGGACCACTGCCTTCAACCTCGTAGACAGGTCGTCTGCCGTCACGGGCAACGTGCTCTTGGAGTCGAGTCTTGTAGTCCTTGATGCCCGGGCTCTTGGCTCGGTCGGCCACCCGATCGGCCCAGAGTGAGAGGATGATTTTCCCAACGGAGTCGATTCCGGAGTCGAGGTATACCGACCCCAGGATCGCCTCAACCGCGTCGGCGAGGATGGAATCCTTTTCACGACCACCCGTTCGTTCTTCGCCCTGGGCGAGTTCGATATGGGCCCCGAGGTCGATCGATCTTGCAATCTCGGCGAGAGCGGAACCGCTGACAACGGCCGCGCGGACCTTCGCCATCTGCCCCTCGGCCAGGTGGGGGTATGACTCGTAGAGCAGATCCGTGATCACAAGCTGCAGAACTGCATCGCCAAGAAACTCGAGACGCTCGTTGTCGTTGCGAGACGGGTCATCCGAGCTCACCGACCGATGGGTTAGCGCGAGGCGAAGCAGTCCAGGGTTCTCAAAGGTGTAGCCCAGCTTGTCTTCGAGGGTCATGGCAGCTGTTCGGCCAGCCGTCCCGGCAGGTCGCCCTCTGCGCTGTCCCTGGCCAAGGCGAGCGCGTTGGAGATAGCCACTCGACTCGAACTTCCGTGGGCGATCACTGCAACCGATTTCACTCCGAGAAGTTGCGCTCCTCCGTAGGTTTCGTAGTCCAGCATCTCCTCGACTGCCGCGATAACAGGAAAGACTTGCTCCTGAATATCGGGTGACAGCTTCGAGAGCGCCTCGAGAAGATATTGGGTCACGAGCTTCGATGTGCCTTCGGTCGTCTTGAGGAAGACATTGCCGGTGAAGCCGTCGGTGACGATGACGTCCGCTTTGTCTGTCGCAATGTCCCGACCTTCGAGGTTTCCCACAAAATTCGTCGGGCCGGCGTCAAGCAGGTCATAGGCCGCTCGTTCGAGGTCACGCCCCTTCCCCTTTTCCTCTCCAATGGAGAGAAGGCCGACGCGCGGATCCTCCAGGCCGAACAGCGCCTGAACCGCCACCGAGCCCATGATCCCGAACTGAGCGAGTTGTTCAGGCTTGACGTCAAGATTGGCACCGGAGTCCAACACAAGCGTTGGTGTCACCGGGGTCGGGAATATGGTGGCTATCGCTGGCCGCGAAACACCTTTGATTCGTCCAATGAGGATCGCAGCCGCAGCCATGGCTGCCCCTGTCGACCCGGCGGAGACGAACCCATCCGCTGACCCTTCCGCGACCAGTCTCGCGGCGACGTTTATCGACGCCTCAGGCTTCTCTCTGAGCGCCCGGCCAGGATCGTCGCCCATGCCAACGACGTCGGCCGCGTCAACAATCGGAAGACGGGTTCCCAGCTTGGACAACTCGATTTCAAGAGAATCGTGACGCCCTACCAGAACCACATCCACCCCACGGCGTGCAGCCTCAACCGCACCGGCAACGGTTTCGGATGGGGCGAGGTCGCCCCCCATGGCGTCGAGGGCGATGCGGGTCAATTCACTCAGTCGGCCTCGAGTACTTCGCGGCCGGCGTAGGTTCCACACTCACGACAGACGCGGTGAGGAAGCTTTGGCTTGCCACACTGCTCACACGCCACAGTGCTCGGAGCGGAGACCTTCCAGGCTGCCTTGCGTTGACGGGTCCGAGAGCGCGACATCTTTTTCTTGGGCACGGCCATGTCGGGCACTCCTTGGTTTCTCAGGAATCGAATAGATCTTTCAGGACGGCAAAGGGGGACCCAGGGTCCTCTCCATGCCCGTCACAGGGGTCACTATTCAAGTCGGTTCCACAAATTGGGCAAAGTCCCTTGCAATCTTCTCGGCAAACAGGGGTCGCCGGAATGCTCAGCGCCAACTCGTCGGTGGCAATCCCGCCAACATCGATCTCTTTGTCGACAATGGCGTAGCCATCCTCATCCGGCGTGACCGAGAAGTGCTGCAAGCCCTCCGATTCGAGCTGCTCCTCCCACTCCGTGAGACAACGCACGCAGGTGAGGCGGGCGTTTGCAGATACCCGAAAGTTGGCCTGGACGCCGTCAACCGTCCCCACAACCACGCCTGTGACCGCCATAGGGCCTTTGACGGTTGAATCGCCCACCCGAAGGGAAACATCGCGAATCCCGGAGAATTTCCGTTCCGTCTCGAGGTGTCCGGCCAGGTCACCGACACTGATGACCAGGTCGGCGCCCATGTCAGATCGGGACTTCGGGTGGCCGGGGTCTCGCCTGGTGGAGCTCGTTTCGGGCATCCTTGACCTGGGCCGTTATGTCATCGAGGAGCCCCTCGACCCGTTGCAGCTTCTTCTCGATCTCGTCTTCGGTCTCGAGTCGGAGACGCCGAGCATCACCTTCGGCCCGGCGGACAAGGATGTTGGCCTCCTCAACTGCCTCGGCAATGATGTTTGATGCCGAGACCATTTCGTCCGCCTCGGTCCGGGCCTTCTCCATGATCTCGCGGGCTTTCTCATTCGTCCGAGAAATGAACGCCTCGCGCTCGCGGACCATCCAGCGGGCCGCCCGTAGTTCGTCTGGAACGCTTGCCCGAAGAGTCTCGAGAAGACCGAGAAAGGCATCCCGATCGACGAGGGCATTGGACGACAACGGCATCGTCTTCGCCTCGTGGAGGTGGACCATCAGGTCGTCGACGATGTCGAGGATGTCGGTTGGCTCCGGACGGCCAGAGGGATCCACAACAACCTCGGAGCCGATATCTATCTTTATGTCCTGGCTCATGACAACCGCTCCTTCAATGCGCTCTCCACCACGTCGGGGACCAGACCGTTCATCGATCCACCGAGCCTTGCAACCTCTTTGACCAGCGACGAGGAAATAAACCCGTACTCCGGGTGGGTGGGCATGAAGACCGTTTCCATCCCGGTCAGATGTCTGTTCATCTGGGCCATCTGATTCTCATACTCATAATCGTCGACCGTTCGCAACCCTTTGACCACGACGTCTGCGCCGACTTCCCGTGCATGATCGACCAGCAATCCGCTGAAAACAATGACTTCGACGTCGTCGCCGTGGATCTCGTTGATCATCCCGACCCGCTCGTCCACGCTGAACATAGAGTTCTTGGAAGGGTTATCGAGCACCGAGACAACCACCCGGTCGAAAGCGGAAACGACGCGATTGATCACATCGACATGCCCGTTCGTCGGCGGGTCGAAGCTGCCGGGACACAATGCGGTTGTCATTCTGAGCTTTCTACCTTCTCGTACCGAAGAATTCTGGTATCTCCGTAGCGCTTATTGGTGGCAACTCGCCAGTTTTCGGGCACATCAGGGATCCTGTCGGTATGGCGACGTGAAACCACAACCTCGGCACTCGGCAACAAAAACCGATCGAGGGTTGTCAGATCCCTCTCCATGATACCGGTGTCCTGGTCCCAAGGAGGATCCATGAAAACGATGTGAAACCGGTCATCGGACCTGTTCAGGAAGCTCTGCACGGTGGCATCGACCACACTCCCGCCCAGAGCGACTGAAGCGATGTTCGACCTCAACGCGATCAGGGCCTTTCTCCCGTTTTCGACAAAAACCACCGACTCCGCACCCCTGGACAACGCTTCCAATCCAAAGGACCCCGATCCTGCGTATAGATCAGCGACGACGGCTTCGGAGACCCAACTTCCCAAGGAGGAGAAAACGGCCTCCCTCACTCGATCGGCAACAGGACGCGTCCCACTCGTGTCCGGCGCCTTGATCCGCCTCCCCCGCGCGACGCCACCGATGATTCTCATGTGGCGCGACCCAGCATCACCCGACGAACAGCCATTCGACCTGGTCACCGAGCATCGCCCTGACCTCACTGATGAGATCGGGGTGGTTTTTCAGATGCGGATCGGAGTCGACGAGACCGAACGCATCTCGCCTTGCCGCAACCAGCAGCTCGAAATCCTCGAGGATGTCGGCAAGCTTCAGGTCTTTGACTCCTGATTGACGTGTTCCCAAGACTGTGCCCTGACCACGAATCCGCAGATCCTCCTCGGCGAGCCGGAATCCATCGTTGGTGGCCACCATCGCTGCCAGACGCCCCTCCCCCTCTTCTGTCGTTGCGTCGGCGATCAGCAGGCAAGTACCCGGATGCTGCCCGCGCCCAACTCTCCCTCTGAGTTGATGGAGTTGGCTCAGACCGAAGCGGTCGGCGTCCTCGATGACCATCACCGTGGCGTTGGGGATATCGATGCCGACCTCGATGACTGTGGTGGAGACCAGGACGTCGAGATCGCCAGCCCGGAAGTCGCTCATGACTGCCTCTTTATCGGCGGACCTCAGCTGACCGTGGATGAGACCAACCCGAAGCTCCGCCAGCAAACCAGAGAGTCGCTTGTGTTCGGCGACGGCGGAGGCTGCCTCCACCTTTGGGCTGTCCTCGACCAATGGACACACGACAAATGCCTGACGTCCCTGGGCGATCTCCTTCTCGATGAGCTTCCAGGCGGTACCTTCCTCCATCTTTGACAGGAGAGTGGTGCCAACAGGAGTACGCCCCGGTGGCATCTCATCGATGACCGACACGTCGAGATCTCCGTAGAGGGTCATCGACAGGGTCCGCGGGATCGGTGTGGCAGTCATTATCAGAAGGTCGGGCTCCACCAGATCGGCCTTCTCTTTGAGTTGCACACGCTGCGCAACGCCAAACCGGTGCTGTTCGTCGACCACGACAACACCAAGACGGTGGAAGTGGACGCCCTCCTGTATGAGGGCGTGGGTGCCTACCACGAGATCGACTTGACCCGCCGCGATGTCCTCGAGCAGCCCGGCCTTGGTGATGTCGGGCCGGTAGTTGGCGGTGGCGACAGAGCCGGTGAGGAGGGCAAGATGGACTGCCGGCTCCCCGCTGTCAAACAAGCTGTCCATGCCCATCTGGGCCCCGGCCCCCTGGAGACCCGGTGACAAACCAGCCTCGGCTAGAAGCTCACGGACACCTAGATAGTGCTGACCGGCCAAAACCTCGGTTGGAGCCATGATCGCTCCCTGCCAACCACCTTCGATGCCGTGGAGCAACGTGGACACCGCAACCACGGTCTTGCCCGATCCGACCTCGCCCTGAAGTAGACGGTGCATCGGGTGTGGCACTTTCAGGTCGGCCTCGATCTCACTCAAAACCCGGGTTTGTGCCGCTGTGAGGCTGTAGGGCAGACCTTGGAGAAATTGGCGGACAAGATCACCAGACGCCTCGTGGGCGACACCGGTAGCCTCGATCATCTGCTTGCGCTTCTGAACGGCAAGAGCCAACTCGAGTCGAAACAACTCGTCGTACACGAGTCGTTCGCGGGCAGGACCCACGTCCTCGATTGTCTCGGGGAAGTGGATGACGCCGAAGGCCTGGTCCCGATCCATCAACCCGTGCGCCTCGATGAACTCCGGGGGAACGGCGTCCTCGATGGGTCGGGAGCGAAGCAGTGCATTGTGGATGGCACGACGCATGATCCCCGGACTGACCTCCCCCACCGATCCGTGAATCGGCACTATTCGGCCCGTGATGAGACTCTCCGAGGGCGAGTCGAGGACGTCGACCGCCGGGCTCTTCATCTGCAATGCCCCTCGGAAAGACTCGACGACACCGGAGAGGGCAACCTGAGCGCCTTTCGTCAGTTGACGTTTTCGAAAAGTTTGGTTGAACCAAACCGCCTTGATGGTGGCGCTCTCATCAGCGATTAGCGCTTCGATGATCGCCAGATTGCGTCGGGGGCGCCGCATGGACACCGAGCGCACCTCCCCGATGACGGTCACCTCGGAACCGATCGGGATCTGGGCGATCGGCGACTTGATGGAGCGATCGATATAGCGGCGCGGCACATGATGAAGCAGATCGGCCACACTGTCGATACCTGCCTTCGCTAGGGCCGAGGACCGCTTGCCGCCCAGACCCTTCACTTCGGAGGTGCCAATCTGGGCAAGACGGCTCAGCGATGCCACATGTGCACGGTAACGGTCGGGTGGGACTTGAAAGGGAAGGTGGCTATCATTCCGGCTCGGTCGCTGCGGATCGACTCGATCCGTTTAGCCTCTCTGACCACTCCAGGAGCTTCAATCATGTCTTATCGGTGCGAGATCTGCGGTAAGGAGCCGAGCTACGGCAAATCCGTGA
Organism: Acidobacteriota bacterium; assembly: GCA_004356805.1. Lineage (GTDB taxonomy): Bacteria > Actinomycetota > Acidimicrobiia > Spongiisociales > ZC4RG35 > SZUA-217. Next base: position 49,137 of record SMXW01000081.1, read on the forward strand.
GCTTCTCCCACAAACGCAGCAACCGCCGCTGGCTGCCCAATATTCAGAAGATTCGCGTCAAACACGGCTCCAACACCCGCAGGGCTCGCGTCTGCACCTCATGCATCCGGGCGGGCAAAGTAGTCAAGGCCTGAGACGATGGATCAGGGCGTCGTCAAGAGCTACGACCCCGTGACCGGTGCTGGAATCGTGGTCCGCGATGTGGATCGCTTCGAGGTATACCTTCGCCCCGGCTCACTCAAGGGGTCTGTCTTCCGCAACCTCCGTCAGGGTCAACGGATCCTGTTCGATTCCGTTGAAGATGACGGCCTTACCTTCGTCACATCGGTACGACTGGGACAAGACGGCTATTGATCCACTAGTGTCGCTCGCCCCAGAGAGTGTTAGGAGGCTCAGTTGGTGCAGGCTTATGTCCTGATCCAGACGGAGGTTGGCAAGGCCGCCATCGTCGCAGAAGAAGTACGCGTGATCCTTGGCGTTGAGAGCGCTGACGACGTGACAGGCCCTTACGACGTCATCGTCAAGGCGACCAGCGAGGACGTCGACTCACTTGGCAAGCTCGTAGTGGCCAAAATCCAGGCAGTGGACGGCATTACCCGCACACTCACCTGCCCGGTGGTGCACCTCTAGATCTAGATCTGTGTTCGCTAACCCAGCTTGGAGGCAATCGTCCCGGCACTGCGCAGCGCGGTGCCATCGCTTCCCGCGACCGAGAAAACCCTGGTTGGCGCAGTCTCCGCCTCGGCCATCATGTCCTCGAAGAGCCGGCGCCGACTGAGTGGTGGCTCGACCCACAAATACGCCGCCATCGAGCCCGGGATCGTATTGACCTCGTTCACAGCCAGTTCCCCGTCCTTCTCGAGGTAGTCGATTCGGGCAATCCCCCGCAGTTGAGCCACCTCGGTGACACGTCGCGATAACTCGTATATGGCCTTCTCGAGACTCACTTCAAGCGACGCCGGGAGTTCGCGACCGTCGCTGACCTCGCCACCCCAGGCCAGGTACTTCTGATGGTAGGAGTAAATCCCGTCGTCCGATCGCACCGGGGCCTCAACTGCCGACATCTGCCATTCGGGATGGGTGCGGACCGCCACCTGCAGATCCCGGCTCCCGGTGAGAAAGGGCTCTACGACGGCGCCCTGATCAAGAAAACTCGACGATCGCTTCAGGGCTAGAACCGCGGCCCAGTCATCAGCCACTTCTATGCCGATCGATGACCCGCCGAATCGAGGCTTGACGATGTACGGAGCGTCGAATTCGGGGGACGGTTCTTCGCCCGTGGAGACCATCGTCCGTGGAAGGGTCGGCAAACCCGCCGAGGCCATTGCTGCCCCGAAGGCAAGTTTGTCCATTCCCAGAGCCGATGCCGCCCGGCCGGGTCCTGTATAGCGAAGCCCAGCCAAGTCGAACAGGCCTTGAAGTGTCCCGTCCTCGCCGGGACCACCGTGGCAAGCGATGAACACCGCACTGATGTCGAGTGGTTTCCTCTTTAGGACGAAGCCCTGCCCCGGGGAGACGACAAACGAGACTTCCCGGGCCTTGCGAGGCAAACCGTCAGCGAAGTCCCCAGCTTCGAGATCGGACTCCACCAGGTACCACTCACCGGATTTTGACCAGTAGATGGCATGCACATCGCCAAGGGCGCGTGCTACCTGGAGACCGGTCAGAACCGAGATGTCATGCTCATCTGACGGTCCCCCGAATACGACTGCTGTCTTGCTCATTCGGTGACTCTCACGGGTAATGGTCGGGAAGATCGTTCTCATAGAGAACGGCATCGCCGGGTCCAAGGTTTCCCCGGACCCATTCGACCGCTTCCTCCCGGGAGTTCACGACGCTAACGGACGCCCGACCCTTGGCAGAACCTTCGATCAAAGCCTCACGGTTGGTGTTCCCCACGATAAGGAGATAATCCGCCATCCCGCTTGCGGCGGAGGCAAATGCCCTGTTTTCCTTGTCCTGAACCGGACCCAATTCAACCATCCCCGGCGTCACAACGGCCAACCTCCCACTCTTTCCCACGTTCTGGAGAAGCTCGAGAGCGCGTTTTGCCCCTGCCGGATTGGAGTTGAACGTGTCATCGATGATCGAGAATCCTGATTCGGCAACCGTGACCGACTGACGGTGCTCGCCAACCGGCAATGTGGCCGTGCCTGCAACCAAGTCTTCAACGGCGATGCCCAGAGCGAGGCAGACGCCAATGGCTACAGCCAAGTTCGCCGAGAACACGCCGTCGGGGGCCGATGCGATGACCCGTCCATCGACTCGAATGGAACCGTCGGCCACCCCAACCCGACCATCATCGCCTGTGGAGACCTCGATAATGCTCATCGACCTGGCTTTTTCCTTGGCAAGTTGGGCCAGCAGAGGGTGGTCAACACAGATCACACCAACCTCTGCACTCTCGAGGATTTCGGCTTTGGCCGAGACGATGCGCTGCTCGGTTCGAAACCTCTCCAGATGAACAGGGCCGATCGCCACAATCGCCGCCACCCGCGGCGGAATCCACCTGCACAGCTCCGCGATCTCACCGGGACCGTAGGTACCCATCTCGGCGACGAACACCTCCGTACCGGGAGTAAGGCTCTCGTTGATCGCTCGTGCCAGCCCCATTCGGTTGTTGAAGGAAGCGGGGCTAGCCACTGTTCGTTTCGTCCCGTCGAGTAGATGGGCCACATAATTCTTGGTTGTCGTCTTGCCATAAGAGCCCGTGATCGCCACCACATCAGCCCTGACCGCCTCGAGTTTGCGACCAGCCTTGTCGACCCACTTCGAACCGAGCAGACCCTCGAACGGTGCGAGCAGTACAAGAACGAGGTCGACAAGCAGAGGCAACCCGAACAGCCCCGCGGCGATTATCACCGAGGTTCCGGACCTCCCGCCGAGGTAATAGACAATGAGGATGACGAGTCCAGAAGAAACCGCCAGCCGGCTCAGTCGGCTCGTCCAGGTCAACGGACTCGTCTTGCCTTTGACCGACAGGCCAATCGGACCGATCTGTGCGGCAGCCACCAAGAATCCGAACCAGACGCTCCACACCGAGCCAATGACACCGACAAGGGCGATGGCCAACAACCCGAGGTTGAGGGGCCCGCTGGTCCACCACCGCCATGCAAATCGACTGACGGAGGGCGCGAGATAGTGCTCGCGTTGCGCGATCCGCAGCCAGCGAAGACCGGCGGGGATCGAAGCAATCCCACAAGCTGCCGCCAGAATCCAGTTCATTCGAGGACAGAATCTATGGCTTTGCGGAGCTCTTCCGGGGCTTCGGTGGGAACGTGGTGCCCCACACCTTCGAGTACTCGCAATTCTGGCTCGTCGCCTGTTGAGCCGATGATGTCGGCGGTGGTTCGCGCTACCGAAACGGGAACCTCCCCATCCGAATCCCCCCAAAGTAGAAAAACCTGCGATTGCATGTCGCGGAGTTGCGGCTCATAACTCTCGTTCACCACCTTCACCAGGATGTCCCGCATGACACCCCTGGCTGACCTGTAGTCGGCCGAACCGCTCTGTTTCCGTAGCGTCTCCATGCGCTCATCCGAAACGATGCCGACCTTGTTGAGAGATCTGATTATTCGGTAGGAGAGCTTTGGCGAGCGAGGGGGAGCCATCCGGACGACTGGCGCACCGGTGAGGATCACGGGACCGATCCTTTCGGGGAATCGAGCAGCTAGACAGACCGAGATCCTGCCGCCAAACGAATGGCCGACCAGGACTGGAGGCTTATCGAACTCGGACAGTATCGGGGAGACAAGTTCTGCATAGCCCTCGGCGCCAATCACGTCAGCAGGAGGAGGGGACGCTCCAAAGCCTGGAAGATCCGGGGCAAGAGCAGAGATACCCGCCAGGCTGTTCTTGAAATCGGCTCCACGCCGACCCCACCCATGAAGAGCAAGAACACATGGCGGTCCAGAGCCGAACACCTCGGCAAACACTGCGCCGTCAACGAAAGACCGTAAAGCCAAAGATCAATCCTCTATCCGACAGGGAGAAACGCCGAGAATACAGGGAGGGGGCCCCGATCCAATGACCACCCAAGACACCCAACCGACAATCCACGAGGCGATGGCCCGGTTTCGGGCATCGCTGCTTCGTCGCGCGTCGGCAGTGACTTGGGTCGTTCTCATCATCATCGGCGCCCGCGCCGTTCGCAGCGAAGTCTTCATGCAGCCTGCCTTCTACATACCGATGGCAGGTTTGGCGGTGCTGTCGATTTCGGCGGCCGCAACCCGGTGGGAAGGGTTAATGGCGACCAAGGCGGCCCCATGGATCTCCACTGGCTGGCTTCTTGCTCTCATCGTCGGCTTGACGACCTTCGCCACCATCCCGGAACTAACAGCCACTGCAGAGCCCATCCTCTTTGGCATAGCGGCGGTATCAGGTCTTCTCCTCACGTGGTGGGCCCACGCGATCATCACCATTACCATCGGTATTGGCATCTCCTACATCGCCTTCACGCTCGGACTCGCCGATGCCATACCAGATGTGCTTGCCCCGGTCCTGACCGTCTTGGTTGTCGCTGCCGCGACGGCCCTGGTTGGTTTTGAGTTTGAGAAAGAAGCCGTCGTCTCGGCAGGAAAGGAGAGCATGCTCGAGGTTCAGCGTCTCGATTTCGAACGTCTCTATGCGGTCAGCGCCACTCTGGCTCGGGCCGAATCACTGGCCGAGATCGTCCCGCATCTAATCGGAACCATCTGCAAATACCTCGACGCCCAGGTGGGAGTCGTCCTTCTTCACGACACCAACTTGGCACGCCTGGAGGTGATGAGCCCTATCTGGGTCAACGGATATCCGCTCGAGGCCGAGAAAATATCGGTCGACATAAACGCAGCGAGCGTGGTGGCCCAGACCTATCGGGCCGCCAAACCGTTCTTGGTCAAGAATATCGACGCGAAGACCGACTCACATGTCTTGCTCAAGGAGCTTGGCCTGAAGCAGGCACTGGTGGCACCTCTAAAGGTAGAAGCGATGAGAGTGGGTGTCATCGTGGTGGGCGATCCCTACAACCATGACTTCACGGAAGACCAGTTGGAGCAGTTAGGTTCGCTGGCCGCTCCCGCAGGGCTTGTCCTGAGCCAGATTGGGAGATACGAGGCTCAGGCGGAGATGACAAGACGGCTTGAAGAAGTCGCTCAAATGAAGTCTGATTTTGTCTCGACGGTGAGCCACGAGCTGCGCAGCCCCCTTACATCGATCATCGGATCGCTGGACACGGTAAATCGCCCCGAGTTGGCCCCGCCGGAGCCCGTCTCCCAGCAGCTACTCCTCAGTGCACGACGCCAGGCTGGGCGGTTACAGAGACTCATAGAGGACCTGCTGGTTGTGTCTCGAATCGATCGGGGGGCGATCCCGTTGCAGATCGAGACGATTTCGATCCACGAGATCTTCAACGAGATCTACCGCGTGGTCTCGATCGAGCCAACGATCAAGGTCGACCCGGTGGATTTGGAGGTAAGGGCAGACCGAGATCATTTGTCGCGGGTTCTCATCAATCTCGTCGAGAACGCAGCCAAGTACGCGCCCGATAGTCAGGTGGACTTGTTCGCTTGGGAACAAGCCGGCATGGCTGTTCTGGCGGTTGTCGACCATGGACCAGGCATCCCCGAGGGCGAGAGAGAGCACGTGTTCGAGAGGTTCACACAGTTAGACCAATCGGATACGAGGTTGAAGGGTGGGACAGGCCTCGGTCTGTCGATCGTGAAGACTCTCACCGAGACGATGCACGGTTCGGTGCGAATCGAGACGACCGAGGGTGGCGGGGCCACCTTCGTCGTCGAACTCCCCCTCGCGGTCACAATGCCAGCAGAGGCTTAGTCGGAATCGTTCCCGGCGGCCACAGCGTGGAACCCGCCATCCACATGGACGATCTCACCGGTCGTCATCGGTGCCCAATCGCTGAGAAGCACAGCAACCATACGGGCTACCGGTTCCGGATCGGTCGCGTCCCAGACCAAAGGCGATCGCTCCCGCCAAACCTCATCGAACTTGTCGAAACCGGGGATCGATTTTGCGGCCACAGTACCCAGAGGCCCGGCGGAGACAGCGTTGGCCCGTATCCCGTCTCGACCCAGGTCTCGTGCGAGATAGCGGGTCACACTCTCCAGCGCCGATTTTGCCACGCCCATCCAGTCGTAGGCCGGCCAGGCCTGGGTGTTGTCGAAGTTCAACGCAACAAGTGACCCACCACCCGCCTTTTTCATCAGCGGTAGTAGCGCGACCGCCAGGGTCTTGTAGGAGAAGGCCGAAGTAACGAAGGCTATTTGCGCCGACTCCACTGGCGTATTGAGGAAGTTCCCTCCAAGGGCGTCGGCGGGGGCGAACGCGATGGCATGAAGTGCGCCATCGATCATGCCCCAACGATCGGTCAAGTCGGCGGTCAAGGCACCGACGTGTGCTGGATCGTTGATGTCCAACTCGAGGACGTCACATGGCTCGGGGAGTCTCCGGACGGAACGCTCGGTGAGACGCATCCCTCGGCCAAACCCGGTGGCAACGATCTCGGCGCCTTCCTGCTGAACGATGCGAGCGACGTGCCATGCGATGGAGTCGTCTGTGAGCACACCGGTGATGAGCAATTTCTTGCCTTCGAGCAACATCAGAAGTTGCGTCCAAAACTCATGATCCCTCGGATTCCCAGACCCATTGTGAACAATAGAAGGAGGCCGTAGTACAGCGCGGGACGCTTCCGGAATTGCGACCGGTAGATATAGACGAAGGTGAACGTCACCGCGATCACGACCCCGTAGAAGACATGCAGGTTACCGGGGTCAACGCCCGTAGACATCACAAATATACCGATCAGGATCTGAGCGAGCAGTCCGACGATGGCGACACCAACCGCCCAATAGAACGCGTTGGGGATCCTCTCTCTTTTGGTCATGAGAACCCCCCAGAGACCGATCACACCATTGAGCCCTGCCGCGATGTAACCCCAGGTCGTGTGGATTGAGCTCACGAAATGAGCTTAGGGGCCTGCCCGCGTTGACTTCCGGTGAGTTGGTCGAGGTCGACTCGGCCCTTCGCTAGGGCGATTGGCCGTTGGTGGTGTAGGTGTGTCCTAGTCGGCTGAGCCAGGTGTGGTCGCCGTTGGGTTGGACGGTTGGTTTCCATGGTGCTTCGTGTTTGACCCGATGGTGGTGACGGCATAGGGGCGCAAGATTGCAGGTGGTGGTGGGTCCGCCATCGGCAACCGCTACCCGGTGATCGAGGTCACAGTCGGCCGACGACATGCGACATCCGGGGAAGACGCAATACCGGAAGCGCGCTTGGACGTGCCGTTTCTGAGCGGTGGTGGGTCGCCGGGTGGTGATCCCGGTGTGGACAACCCGATTGTTGTGGTCGGTGACCGCCCACCGCCATTCCGCCTTTTCCTGTTCTTGGGCGACTTGACGTGCGATGTCGGCTATCACCGGTCCGTATCCGGGGATCTCCGCTGCCTTTTCGTCCAATCCGACAAGAGTGGCCAGGTCGACTGTGATATCGACCATTGCCCGTTGCTGTCCACCCGCAACTTGGGCGCCTTGGAGCAGGTCGAGGTAAATATCGGCGCGGAGTTGGTCCATACTCCGAGGATCACCGTTGGCTTTGAGACTTCTCGCTGTCTTGTCGAGAAACCGGGTGATAGCCGCCACCCGCTCGGGTGGTAGTCCCATCCCGTACAGGTCAGCGGTGCCATCAGGGCTGGCCTGAGACACGACCCGTCTTTCCAACAAGGCCTCCTCGAAACGGGTTTTCGCTTCCCCGGGATCGGTTTCCACACAGAGACGCCGGATCCGAGCCGCCAGTTGACCCGTGGTCA
>SMXW01000082.1 GCA_004356805.1 Acidobacteriota bacterium
ACTGATGTTGGCCACCGGATGGGCCCTGCCCGAGGCTATTGCGAAGGGTGTGGTGCCGTTCCTGCTAGGTGACCTGATCAAGGCCGCCGGCGCCGGACTCCTCTTGCCTGGAGCCTGGCGATTGTTGGGAGAACCCCAAAACCCGTTGTAATCGCTTTCTAAACGGCCAAATGATCAAATGCGACGCCCCATGCATCAGGAACGCGAAACGACGTCAACCATGCTGTCGAGCCAGGGGGCTCGGAAGCCGGTAGTGGAACCAAATCAGGCGGTCTCCAGTTCTTCGCCCAGATAGGCCTTGATGACGTTCGGGTTCCGCTGCACCTCGGCGGGGAGCCCGGTGGCAATCGGCTTGCCAAAGTCGACCACGAGGATCCGGTCGGCGATATCCATCACCAGCCCCATGTCGTGCTCAACGAGGATGATGGCGATCCCCAGCTCGTCCTGGATGTCAAGGATGAACCGAGCCATATCCTCGGTCTCCTCGAGGTTCATGCCCGCGACCGGCTCGTCCAGGAGTAGCAACTCAGGATCCATGGCCAGCGCCCGTCCCAATTCAACCCGCTTCTGAATGCCATAGGGAAGCAGGCCGACCGGATACTTTCTCCATTGCTCGATCTCGAGGAAGTCGATGATGTCCTCGACGATCCCCCGGTTTTCGATCTCCTCGGCCTTGGCCTTGCCCCACCAGATCGACCCGGCCAGCCAGCCGGCCTCCATCCGCACGTGTCGGCCGGTGAGGAGGTTCTCGACCACCGTCATGTGCGGGTAGAGGGCGATGTTCTGGAACGTGCGAGCAATTCCCAGTTCAGCTGTCTTGTTTGGCTTGAGACCGCTGAGAGAATCGCCCTTCCACAAGATGTCACCCTTCTGAGGCTTGTAGACCTGGTTGATCGAGTTGAAGAGTGAGGTCTTGCCGGAGCCGTTGGGGCCGATGATGGCGAAAAGCTCACCATCATCGACATGGAAAGACACACCGTCGATGGCCTTGACACCCTTGAAGGCGAGATGGACGTCCTTGACATCGAGTAGGTGGTCATAATCCGTGGACCCGGACCTCTTGGCCCTACGTTTCAGCAATCGGCCACTCACGACAGCCATCTCTTGCGACGTTTGTAATGTTTCACATCGCGGAACGACTTCTGCTCGCCGGTGGTGTGATAACCCAGATAGAACTCCTTGACATCCTCGTCCTTGAGGAGTTTGGTTGGGTCGCCGTCCATAACCATCTTCCCGTTCTCCATGATGTAACCGTGGTCGGCGATAGTCAGCGCCATATTGGCGTTCTGCTCGATCAACAGCACCGAGACACCCTGACTGTTGATGTCCACGATCACGTCTCTGACTTCCTGGACGAGGAATGGCGCCAGTCCCAGGGAGGGCTCGTCGAGGATGAGCAGCTTTGGATCCTGCATGAGAGCCCGGCCGATGGCCAGCATCTGCTGTTCACCCCCCGACAGATACCCGGCAGTAGCCGTCTTTCGCTCGGCCAGCCTCGGGAACATGGTCATCACCCGGTCGTATGAGGCCTTGACCTTGGAGGCGTTCCTGTTGATGTATGCCCCGGCCCTCAGATTGTCGTCGACCGTCAATTCGGCGAACACGCGTCGGCCCTCCATCACCTGGGAGATGCCGCGTCGCACTCTCTTGGAGGGAAGCTCATCGGTGATGTCTACCCCCTCGAGGCGGATCTCGCCTTTAGTCACATCGCCCTCATGGATGTCGAGAAGCCCGGTGATGGCACGCAACGTGGTGGTCTTGCCGGCACCGTTGGCACCAAGCAAAGCGACGATCTTCCCGTCGGGAACCTCGATCGAAATGCCACGTAAAACCAGAACGACGTCGTTGTACACGACCTCCAGATTCTCGACGGCTAGCACTGAATGTGTCCCATGGGCTTTGGGTTGTGAATGAGACCGCTCCCACTCACAACACAGAACTCACGTCGAGTAATGGAGTGGCCCGAAGGCCACTCCATTACCGTCAGTTACTTATCCGAATGCGTCGAAACAGGTCTTGTCGAACTGATACGCCGCAGCAATGTCGCTGGTGTAATCAGCCTCGACAACCGCTAGTCCGGAACCGCCGGCCTCGAGGTCGGCAGCGCTGGGCCTCACGATGGTGACCGTCCTCTGCACAATGTCGTTGGGCTCGCCCACGAACGACTGATCCGGGGCAAGTCCATCCCATGACATAAACTCCAGGTTCTCGGCGGCAGCCAGGACACCTGCGCGGGTCAAGTCACCACTGTCATATGCGGCGTTCAGGATCACCTCCAGAAGCTGGGCTTCTACAACACCTTCGAGGTAGTACTCGTACGCTGGCGCATCTGGGTCATATGCCTGAATCAACTCGCGGGCAGCAGCACTACCGGGGGTGTCTGCACTCCACGGGGAGATCGGGTAGGCGAATATCCAGTCGCGCTGGATCGCATCCCTGATCGGTGACTCCTCGCCCAAGAACCCGAAGTTCCAGGCCACGAACGAGCCAGACCATGTGGCCAACACACCGGCGGCGAGGGCCTGACCGTAGATGCCGCTATAGGCACCAGGTGAGGTGGTCACCCACACGATGTCGGCGCCGGAACCGATGATCCCGTTTGCCACTTCGGCGAGGGTCGCCTCATCGGCAGCGTTGATCTTGGCCTCGCCGTCATAGACAACCTCGAGACCGAGCGCCTCGGCGGCAATCTTGGCGCCCTGCGCCGAGTCCTGGCCGAAGTCACCGGCGTTGGACGCGATTGCGATGGTCGCCGCATCCGGGTTCTGGGACACGATATAGCCGATGGTGTTCATCGACTCCAGGCAGTATGGAGTTCCGTGAGGGACCAGATTGGCGTTCAGAGCCGGATCGCTCCATCCCGAATACCAGGTCAGCGGGATCGCCAACATGTCGTCCTCAGCCAACTGATCCTTGATCGCGACTGTATGTGGCGAACCGGTCGAGTGCCCGAGGGCCACAACCGAATCCCTGATCTCGTTGTACTGCTGGACATGGGTGTCCACCGAATACCCGGTGTCACGAACCTCGAGGATGATATCAAGCCCATGGATCCCACCCGCGGCGTTGATCGCCTCAATCTGGGCCTCGTAGCCGGTGACGACCGGCTGAACGAGAGCAGAGAACACACCGGTCAGATCGGACAGAAGCCCGACCGTGATGGTCCCTGCTTCGAGATCGACACCAATGTCGGTGAGGATCATCGCTTCGGCCTCGGTCGTATCCGGCGTTTCGGCCTCGGTGGTATCCGGAGTCTCAGCCTCCGTGGTATCCGGAGTCTCAGCCTCCGTGGTATCGGCGGCGTCATCGCCGCCACATGCGGCCAAAACGAGACCCAACACCAGGAGAATCGCCAACCACTTGGTTTTCATCTTCATGTTTTTCCTTCCTCCTCTATTACAGAGACCAGAGGTCTCCCTTGCACACCGTTCAGTAGGTGAACGGCCAACCCTTCCAATAATTGCGGATCCTGATCCATATCCCGAATAGCCCCAGCGGTTCAAAGATCAAGAACAGGATTATCAGCAAACCGTAGATGACCTGATTGAGCTGGAACACCGATAACCCCGGACCGACACCGGGGAGTGTGTTAATCAGGCCGAAGTCGGTGGATTCCGTCGCCACCACGAGGTCGAGCAATGTTGCCAACAGGTTGTCGCCCGTCTCCACCACATCCTCCATCCAGAGGGTGGCGTCCTGCACCAATCGAGGCAGCAGCGTCACAAATGCGGTCCCTAGGACGACACCGGCCACCGTCCCCGCGCCACCGATGAGGACGATGGCAATGAACTGGATTGACAGGAAGAGGTCCCATCTAGCCGGGATGACGGTTCCCACGAATGAAGCCAGAAGTGCTCCGGACACACCCGCGTAGAACGATGAGATCCCGAAGGCGCGCAATTTGAAGCTCACCTCATCGACGCCCATGATCTCGGCTGCGATATCACGGTCACGAATCGCCTGGAAGGCGCGACCGACCCGGGTCCGCTGCAGGTTCTTGGCTAACAGCATGAACAGGATCGCCACTGCAAGTACGAAATAAAAGGTCTTGGCCTCGGACGTCAACTCGATTCCAAACCACGCTCCATCGGAAGCGAAGTCGATGAGTGGCGTATCCTCCTTCCAGAGACGGAATTCGAGAGGCGGAAACGTCCTTCCCACCTCGGCCCCACCGGTCACTGAGATCAAATTACGGAAGACGTAATCGCCAACAAACACGAGACCGAGCGTGACGAATGCGAGATAGAGACCTCGAACCCGAACGGCCGCAGGACCGAATGCGACACCGATCCCGGCTGCGACGACCCCGGCTGCCGGGAGCCAGATCCACATCGGGAGTCCGAATCCGAGCCGCAGGCCCTCCGGATCACTGCCCAAAACGGCCGCCACATAGGCACCGACCCCCATGAAGAAGGCGTGTCCCAGTGACACCTGCCCGGCGAGCCCCAGCAGGATATTCAAGCCCAAAGCGCCAATAATGAATATGGCCACCGTGCTGAGCAGACGGAGCCAATCGTTCTCGCCGAGGAAGTCAAGCCCCGGCAGCACCTGGAAGGGGATCAACAGTAGGGCGCTGAGAAAGATCAACACCATGACCTTCTTGGTCACGGTGTTGAGAATGGCCTGATCGGCCTCGTAGCGCGTGTAGAGGAGTGGTCGGCCTCTCATTCAGGGCCTCCTGTGGAAGTCGAATTCGTCATACCCGTCGTATCTCTTCGGTGCCGAAGAGGCCATACGGCCTGATCAGGAGTACGAGCAACATCACGATATATGGCACTACCCCGCCGAAACCCGTGCCAAGAAATCCAAAGGTCAGATAGGTGCTTGCCGCCGACTCGGCAAACCCGATCGCAAAACCCCCGACGATTGCCCCCAGGATCGAATCCAGACCCCCGAGGATGATCGCCGGAAAGGCCCGGAAGGCGAAGAAGGCCGTGAAGGTGTCCACGCCGCCGGGGCGCCGGGGAAACATCGAAATAAAGAGACCCCCAATTGCGGCCATCACAGCGCCGATCGCCCATGCCGTAGCGAAGATCCGACCGACGCTGATTCCCTGTGCTCGAGCTACTTCCTGGTCCCAAGCGGTGGCCCTCATTGCAATGCCGGTGCGAGATCGAAAGAACATGGCCACTCCCGCGACAAGGGCGATGGTGAGAATCATCTGAAACACCGTCGTCCAGGGAATGCGAACGGTGCACAGTTCGACGAGATCCGCCTCCCCAATGAAACCGCCGTTGGCACAGCCGAGCCCGACAGTCTTGAGCCCGAACGGGTCGCCCATAGGACGCGAGGTTTGACCGATGAAGTCGTTGGTAATCGTCCGAACGATGATGTCGATCCCCAGAGTCACGATGGCGACGGCAAACAACGCCTCACCAATCATCGGCCGGAGGAACATTCGCTCCAGCGCCATCCCGATCAGGGCTGCCAGCACAAGGGCGAACACAACCGAAAGGACCCATTGCAGCCACACGGGGGACCCCTCCATCCATCTCCCTGGGACGTTGATGATCGTGGCGAACGACGCGATCAGAAAGGCACCCATCGCGGACAAGGCGCCGTGGGCAAAGTTGAGGACCTGAGTCGCCTTGAAGATGATGACAAAACCGAGGGCAAGGATCGCGTAGATTGCACCAAGACTGATCCCGTTTACGACCATCCGCCCGAACTCCGATGGCACCACCGTCGACTCCTGGGCAAGGATCAGAAGACCGGAAGTCACGACCCGTACATGTCCTCGATAATCTCTCTTAACAGCTCAGTCATCGCCTGTCGCTTCAACTTCTGGGTGGCGGTGAGCTCGCCATCCTCGTGGTCAAGCGCCTTGGGGATCATCCGGAACTTCCTGATGTTCTCCACACGAGCGAACTTCTTGTTCGTTTCGTTTACGACACCCTGCACCAGCTCGATGACCTCGGGCTTTTCGGAGAGGTCTCTATAGGTGGTGTACGGGATTTCTTTGCGGGTGGCCCAGTCGCCCACCACGTCGAGCTCGATACCGATCACGGCTGTCAGGTATTTTCTGCCGTCTCCAATGACCATCGCCTCCTTGATGTAGGGGGAGGTCTTGAGACTGTTCTCTATTTCGGAAGGCGAGATGTTCTTTCCGCCCGAAGTGATGATGATGTCCTTCATCCGATCGACGATCTTGACGTGTGTACCGTCGACCCACTCACCGACATCGCCCGTCCTCAGCCAGCCGTCCTCGGTAAAAGCCTCGGCCGTCTTCTCCGGCTTGTTCCAGTAGCCCTTGAAAACTGCGGGGTGCTTTGTCTGTATCTCCCCGGTCTCCTGGTCGATCCTCAATCCGATGCCGGGATAAGGGGCGCCGACCGTCCCAACCTTGTTCGACCCTGGAAAGTTGCACGTCGCCACCGCGGAGTTCTCGGTCATGCCATACAACTCAAAGAGAGGGACTCCCATACCGAGGAAGTATTGGATCAACTCGGGTGCAATAGGTGCCGCCCCAACGGCGGCGTAACGAACACGCCGCATCCCGATGCGCTCTTTCAGAGCCCGAAACACAATCGGATAACCGATGAGGTAGAGGAGTCGACTCAGGAACGTATGGTCACCATCGTTCGCCACCCGCTGGGCACCGATGATCGATACCAGCTTCATCCCGAATCCAAACCAGACTCGCTTGAACCACGTGCCGTCTTTGCCCTTGATGATGATGCCGGCATGAATTCGTTCCAAGATGCGTGGGACGGCAAAGAAGAGGGTCGGCTGAACCTCCCGAAGGTTTTGCTCCACGGTCTCGATCGACTCGGCGAAGTTGAGTGTGCACCCGAATCCGGCCATATGCCACGCGGAAAAGATGCGCTCTGCGATATGACACAACGGCAGGTAGGTGAGAATCGAGTCGGCTGGGTTGGGCGGCTTCCCCGGTATCCGGCCTTCGATACCCACCAGGTTTTCGACACAGAACAAGAAGTTGGTGTTGGTGAGCATGGCTCCCTTAGGAGGGCCGGTGGTGCCTGACGTGTAGACAAGCGTGATTGCATCGTCGAGGGCCGCATCCGACATGACCCGCTCCAGTTGCCCTGGGTTGGCAGCGCGGTGTTCTCTGCCCATTTCGAGGAAGTCGTCCCACAAGAGGAAACGAGGGTCGTCCCGCCACTTGCGGAAGCCTCGGGGCTCGATGTGGATGATCGTTCGGAGATGCGGAAGTGATTCGATGACCTCCATCACCTTGTCGGCCTGCTCCTGGTCCTCGGCAAGATGCACCACGGAGCCTGAGTCGGCCATGAGATACTCGACCTCAGTCGAGGGGTTGGTCGGGTAGAGCCCTGTTGTAATAGCCCTGACCGCAATGGTGGCCATGTCGAGGATGATCCATTCTGGGCGGTCCTCGGAGTGAATGGAGACCCGATCACCGACCTCTACTTCGAGGGCAAGAAGACCATGAGCGGCGTCCTGAACAAGCTCCCAGACATCGGTCCAGGTGTACTCTTGCCATATGCCGTAATCCTTCTCGCGCATGGCCACGCCATCAGGAAGTCGCTCGGCCCACTCACGTACCATGACGGCAGCAGTTCTGATGCCAACACCGGTAGGTGGAGCGTCGGACCGTTCAGCGAGAGACGTCATTCAGTCGGCCTCCTCAAAGTGGAGAAGACAATAAGCGAGTGCGGCCTATCGTGCGCAGGAGACACCCCTCGGTTCGGCTGGGTTTTCGAGTGAGATTACGCGAGGGACTCGAATGACGTCGTTATAGACGACCTCCAGATTTTGCACAGCAAGGACAGTTTGTGGTCTGGCCACAGCGGTTACAGAGGCGCCAGGGCCCGATTCGGTCACTCTGTTGGTCTCCTCACAGGTTCGTGGAGCCTAGAGAACGGGGACGAGCCATGGGACGGTTGGTGTCGGGTTTCTCGCTAGCTGCCACGACTCCACTCGGCGCCACCTGGCCAGAACTCCTTCTTCCAGATCGGAGCATGCTCTTTGAGGTCATCGATGATGAATCGGGCAGCCTCGAAGGCGTCGGCTCGATGGGCGCAGGCGACGGCCACTGCCACCGAGACCTCGCCAACTTCGACGACCCCTGAACGATGCTCG
>SMXW01000083.1 GCA_004356805.1 Acidobacteriota bacterium
CGGGCTGTTTGCTGCGACGTTGCTGATGATCGTGTTCCGGGAGCGGTATCCACGCTGGTGGTTCGACTTCGCACGAGAACTGACCCGTTTCGAGACCCGGGTCGGCGCCTACCTGGCCCTGCTCACAGATGAGTATCCCTCGACCGTTGACGAGCAGTCGGTGCATCTCGAGATCGACTACCCCGACGTCGAACAAGACCTCAATCGTTGGCTGCCGTTGGTGAAATGGCTGCTGGCCATCCCCCACTACATCGTGCTCGCCGTGCTGGTGGTCGTCGCGATCTTGGCGATCTTCATTGCTTGGTTCGCCGTCCTCTTCACCGGACGTTACCCACGGGCACTGTTCGATTATGTGGTCGGGGTCGCCAGATGGGGACTGCGAGTACAGGCCTACGCATTCCTGCTGGTCACCGACCGATACCCACCCTTCAGCCTCAACTGAACCGAAGCCAACAACCTTTCACCGAGGAGAACAGATGAAGGCGGTCGTCCAATACAAGTACGGCTCACCTGACGTCTTGGAAGTACAAGAAGTCGACAAGCCGGTGGTCAAGGACAATGAAGTGCTGGTACGAGTTCACGCGGCCGCCGTCGGCCCCCACGACTGGCACTTCCTGAGAGGCACGCCGTACCTCGTGCGCATGGTGGCTGGGCCGTTCAAACCAAGACGCAAGGTTCTGGGACGTGATGTGGCTGGGCGGGTTGAAGCGGTCGGCCGAAACGTATCGCAGTTTCAGGCAGGCGATGAGGTATTCGGCGAGATCAACTTCGAGGCCTTTGCAGAGTATGTGTCTGTTCCCGAAGATGGAATTGTGCAGAAACCGGCCAACCTGACGTTCGAGCAAGCCGCGGCCGTACCCGTCTCCGCAATGACCGCGCTGCAGGGTCTTCGCGACAAAGGACAGATTCAGCCTGGACATGAGGTGTTGATCAACGGTGCGGCGGGAGGGGTCGGTACGTTCGCCGTGCAGATCGCCAAATCGTTCGGAGCGGAAGTGACCGGGGTCTGCAGCACCAGGAACGTGAACATGGTGCGATCGATCGGCGCAGACCATGTGATTGATTACACCCAGGAGGACTTCACCCAAAGCGGGCAGCGTTACGACCTGATGCTCGATACGGTGGGCAACCGTTCGTTGTCAGATTGCAGACGCGTATTGAACCCCAAGGCAGTATATGTCTCAGTCGGAGCCGCCCAGATGGGTGATTGGATCGGACCTCTGACTCATGTGTTCAAAGTGCTTTTGGCTTCAGCTGCCGGGAGTCAGAAAATGGTTCCGATGCTGGCCAAACAAACCAAGAAGGACCTGGTTGCGCTGAAAGATCTTCTCGAAGCCGGAGAAGTCACACCAGTCATCGACAGGACGTACCCGCTGAGCGAGGTTCCCGAGGCCATCCGTTATCTGGAAGAGGGCCACGCCCAAGGAAAGATCGTCATCACCGTGTGAGGCGCGGACCTCAGCTCAGATCCAGTCCAGGGTTTGTCTCGATCCCGTCCGTTGATCGTGTGTGTGGCAGTCGACCCTGGTTTCATCCAAACTAAAAGGCATCCGGGCCGCGGCTAGTCGGGCGGGTGATGGCCGAGCGAGGCACAATGATCGGTGGCCCAAGTCGATGTGATCAACCGTTCGGCTCCGATCAGCAGCGAGGCTCCGATGAAAAAACTGACAATCACATCAGATGGCCAGTGTGCGCCGAGACGAACTCGACTCAAGGCGACGGACAACACGACCACCGCGAACACCACGAAACCGAGGCGCAGAAGCTCGGAGCGGTTTGTCAGGATCCAAAGGAGGAACGGGACAAGCCCGAAGATGACGACGGCATGTATGACGTGACCGCTCGGAAAGGAACCAAACTCCGTATTGACCGCCGGGTTGGGAGGGCGGGGCCGATCGACAATCACCTTGATCACAATGTCAACGGTGAGCGCGGCTGCGATCAGGGTGCCGAGAGTGAGGGCCGAGGCACGACATCGACGCCATAAGGCGGAAAAAGCAACGACACCACCAGCCACGACGAGGCTCGGAGAGCCAAGTCGGGTCACGACCTTGGCGAGTGATGGCTGACCTCCCCACCCTCGGACCCACTCGGAAACAGGTTGGTCGATTCGCAGCAGCCACTCCGGGTTGCTCGCGGCTATCACAGCGAGGGATACCGTGATTACGACCGTCACGATCAGGAACCCTCTACTACGCAGGACGACGCGGAAAAACCAGGGGGAATCTTGGGGAAGCCCCCGATGCATCCGGCCGAACCCTATTCCTCTCAGCGATTCCCTTTCCGTCATGCCATCACCGTTCCCAGAACTGGCATGACCAAAACGTCGCCACTAAGGGCGACTGAGAGGAGTACGTGTGAGAATCGGCCGCACTGAAGGTGGCACGTCGGTGCGATGGCTACGGCCACGCATGCGCCAGGTCAACGCCGGGCCGACTATCGCAACCAAAAGGCCGAACACGATGAGAACCGTTCTGTTGACTGCGAGTTCGCTCCCAAAGACGAACCGCAGGGCGAATCCCGCGCCCAGCGCCGCAATGATGCCCGGCAGCCATCCCGGGGCGAGACGTATCGTGTTTACCCCGAGAACCAAGAAGCCGATCACAAGCAGCATGCTGACGGCCCAGATCCAGCCCACGTTCTGAATGTAACCGTCAGGATTGAGGAAGTTCCAGGTCGCGCCGGGCACCACCAGGACAACCAATGCGAAGGAGATGCCGCTGACGACCCCGTAGACAGCTCGCGGCCTGAGGCCCGATTCGGTTCGCCGAGATGCACCGCCACCTTCCCGGACCTCGTCGGCAATGGCCGCTCCGGAATGCCGGACGCGCCGCTCGATCCCAGCGTCACCCCTCAGCTTGCGTATCGCGTCTCCGATGAGGAGCCCGACAGAAATGATGAACCCTCCTGCCAGCGCCCCGGGGATGAAGACGAAGAGGTCACCCGGCTCGACGCCGTCGCCGAGTGAGGTGTGCCGAGGCACCCGGCCGATCATCTGGCCACTTCCATCACTCTGTCATCCTCGTCGCCGCGTTCGGCGTCGAGGATGACGACGATGCCGCTGTCGCCGTCGACGCGGAGCCGGAGAGACTCCTGGGAGGTGAGTCGGCCGATAAGACCAGGAACATTTAGTACAGCCGGAAGGCCCAGTTCGCGGGCGATGATCGCCGCATGGGACAAGGGTCCTCCCTCCTCGACCACGATTGCACCAGCCGTGAGAAACAACGGCGTCCATGCCGGGTCGGTGGTTCTCGCTACCAGGATGTCGCCGGGTTCGATCGGCTCGGTAGCCTTGGTGATGATGCGTGCTTTGCCTTCGTAAACGCCGGTACTCGCTCCCCACCCCGTGAAGGTGTCACCCGAGGGGATTTCAGACTCGCCCAGACGCCGGCTCGGGTCGCCAACGAATATCTGGGGTACGGAGTCATCCGAGGAGAGGCGATCGAGAACATTGCGACGTCTCTCCAACTCCCAGAGGCTGGGCCCGCTTCCGGCGAAGGCCGATTCGAGCTCTTGGGCACCGAGGAGATCTACATCAAGCGGAGTTTTGAGCACACCCGAAGCGTGGAGTCGCCTCCCGAGGGCGAGGTGCACCCTCCGGACCTCACCACCCAGGGCAAGGACGGCCGACTTGGTTTTCTCACGCAGTTGGAGGAACTCGACGGCGTCTGTGACGAGACGCCGTAGCATTCGTCGCCGCACGTCGACGATTTGGGCCGTCATGACACGCTGCATCCGCCACTTCCATGACGTTGCGAAACGAGATCCGATTTCCTCGAGAAGTGCGAGCCGTGCTCCGGCATCGACCATGGCTCGTCGCCCCGATCGCTGTACCTGGACCGCCTGGCTGATGAGCCGCCAGGCGAGGTCGCGGGACTCGGCCCAGGTTTCGCCTGCGAACACGGAGGCGGATCCGGAACGCTCCAGCTCTCCTTCGATGGAGGCGAGGAGCTCCGCCCCCGATTGACTCTCCTCGAGAGTGGCGAGAACTGCCGGGTCATGGGCCGTGAGCGCCTCGATCGACCTAGCGAGATCTTCGTCTGCCAAGGCCTGCTCGGCCAGAAGACACGTGTGCAGGGCCACCTGGGCTCCGCAGACGTCGATTCCACCCGCAGTGAGCTGCTGGGCGAGACCTGACGCCTCTTCGCCGAGGTGGGGCTCGAGAAAGAGCTCCACACCGCGATATGCCGCCGCGGCAGAAGCGGCCACGGCGATCTCGGCGCTCATGAGGCGGCCGGCGAGATCGAGGACTCGGTGGCGATATGCCAGCAGCTGCTCGGTGGTGACGACGTCACAATCTGGCGGACTGTCGAGGAGTCGCTCGGTTGCGTCGATAGAAACGTAGGCCTCAAAGCGGAAACTGCGTCTGGCGTTGATCTCCCGAAAGCCGGTGAACATGGATCGCAGCCCTTTGAACGGTCCGCGGATCGTTGCCTCCGGGAAGTCCTCCGGCTCACTGATTACCCGGCCGAAGTACTGCCGTTCGATCTCTTCGGCGGATCCACCCGGAACCTCGGCTGCGGCCGCCTTCATCAGGTCAAGGCTGAGAACGGCGCGTCCCCGGATACGAGCGAGGAATGGTCGGTGATCGGCCATTGGTGGCAATGCGTTCATCTGGTCGAACAGCTGACGGAAACCTTGCTCGAGCAAGGGAGCGGCGGTGGTCCACTGCAGCGGGGGGAGCACACCGGGAAGCGACTCGGTTATACCCGCCGTCGTATACGCATGGTCTGATCCGATCTGGCTGTCGAACCCGTCGTCATCTCCCTCTGCAGAGATGGTGGTGATGGGCCGCGTCTGGACGATGTACAGGCGTTCACCATCGTGGGCCCATTCGACGTCTTGCGGACCGCCGAATCCACGCTCCAGTTCAAGGGCGGACTCGATCGCTTCGTCGAGAACGTCGTCCAGTGAGGGACGTCGTGATGCGGAGCGAGGTAAGACATATGCCTCCGGGGTGACCTCACCGGAGACGAGTTGTTCAGCTAGCCCTTCAACGGCTTCTATCCGAAGATCGTTGCCCGAACCCGCCGGATTGACTGTGAACACGACGCCGGCACGTTCGGCGTCGACGAGCTGCATTATCACGACCGACATGGCAAGGTCATCTTCTGGCACGCGGGCGTGAACTCTGTAGGCCCGCGGTGCGGGTAGCCAAAGCGATGCCCACACCAATCTCACCGCGCGGAGGAGAGCGTCGTCGTCACCGATCTCGAGGTACGACCGGTACTGGCCGGCGAAAGAGGCTGCGGCCATGTCCTCGGCGGTCGCAGACGACCGCACCGCGAGAAGGGCACCCCCTCCGACGTCAACCGCTAGATCGCGAATCTCGGCAGCCAGGGCATCGGGCATCGCGGCCTCGAGAAACGCCGCGTCGACGCGCTCAGCTGCCTGATCGAGATCAGCTTGATCGGGAAGACCTTCCCCCCGGAGATCGTCGATCAAGCGTTGCAAGCCCGCGTCGCGTACAAACCAGCGATAACCGTCGGTGGTGATAGAACCGGTCGGAGGAACCGAAGCACCCATCTCGATGAGTTGATTGAGAGCAAAGCCCTTTCCACCGACGAGGCCGGGCTCGATCGAGGCGCCATCGAGGATGGTGGTCGCGCTCGTCACTGACGCGTCTCCTCGATGTCGGACACCACCCCATAACGATCGGCGAAAGTTGCGATCGCCCGGTCGGTCACGGTCGTCAGCGATTCTCCTGACACGGCCGCCCGGTCGCGAAGCCAAATCACGAGATCTCGTCGGATGGGGATTGCGGGACGCCGGGATTCCACTCTGAAGAGGAGGGCCACGCTGAGGCTGAAGCCGATGACGAACAGTACGAACAGATCCCACTGGCTACTGAGGCCGGCGTCGATCGATCCGATGGTGAGAACCACAACGCTCGCGGTGACGAGCATCCTCACGGTACCGGTCGGACTCACGAGGAAACTCCTTGTTCGGTGGTGTCTGCCAGCTTACGTTTCTCGTCAACACGACTAGACGCCCAAATACTCCGTCAGCTCCCATGTTCCCGTCGTGTCGACACCGTGGCGGCCGGCTCAGCGTCCGATTTCGGCGTCCGTGGAAAGCTCGACACCCATCGAAACGTTCACGGTTGGTACGAGCCAGGCAGAATCAGAAGAGCTGGTCACGTCGATTCATGACGATCGACCTCGACCGTTCCTTCCTCTGGGCTAGGTGGCTGGGTCGGACTATCCAAAGGAGCGAATTGCCCGCCGTTTCGATCATCTTGATCCCGGGCGCCACCTCGGTGGAAGAGTCGGATGTCCGGGGGTTGCCGCCGAAGTGATCATTGTGAAGGTGGATGTGGGTCACCTTCCCGACGTCGGGCTTGCATCGGCCTAGTGTGCGAGAACGAGAGGGACCGATCCAGAAAAGGAGAGGCAATGCGTCTGATCAGTGACGAGATGGTGGCGAGCTTCAAGGACGGTCCGGTGCTGGAAGCAGCCTGCAAGATAGAGGTGGCCAATTCCGTCGCCCACATCCTGCACTCCGTCGGCGAGGATATCGAGCGGGAGGGGTTGCGAAACACGCCTGATCGGGTGGCTCGCATGTACGACGAGATTCTCCTCGGCTACACCGTCGACCCGGTCAAGCTGCTCAACAATGCCCTCTTTGACGTGGAGTACAGCGAGATGGTGGTGGTGGGCGACATCGACTTCTGGAGTATGTGCGAGCATCACATGCTGCCGATCTTCGGCCAAGCACACGTGGCCTACGTTCCCGATAAGAAGGTGGTCGGCCTTTCCAAGATCCCCCGCGTGGTCGACGCATTCGCTCGCCGTCTACAGATTCAGGAGCGAATGACCCGTCAGATCGCCGAGCTGCTCGATGACCTCCTCGATCCCCTTGGCGTGGGCGTGGTCGTGCAAGCCACCCACCTGTGCGTGGCCATGCGGGGAGCGAAGAAGCCCACTGCGCACATGCGCACCACCGCCCTACTGGGTTCGTTCCTCGAGAGCGAAAAGACACGCAACGAGTTCCTCGACAGCATCGAGCCCCCACGCCACATCCGCTAGAAGCACCGAGCTCAGAACGAGGGCACTCGAAGGCGACCGACACCTCATTGTGATCCTTGGGTATACTGGAGACCTCGCCCGTCGCAAGCTGCTGTCATCCCTTTACCGGATAATCATGCCTGGCGCCAGCGCATCACCAACCAGCATCCCGGACCAGCGGCCTCATTGGTAGCTTTGCGGTGTGAAAGAAAGGCCGTTGAGCATCCCCGTGCTGATCGGGACCGTACGCCAAGGTCGTATGAGTGAGCACGCGGCCCGGCTGGTCCACAATGAGCTGTCCATGCGACCGGGAGTGGAGACGCAGCTGATTGACATTCGAGAACTCGGTGTTGCCTCGGACGACGAAGGAGCAGCGGTCAAGGTCCCCTCGTTCTCCGCAGCGCTGGACCGGGCCGATGGCGTCGTGATCACGTCGCCGGAGTACAACCACGGATACCCCGGCATGCTGAAACACGTCATGGACACCAACTCCTGGGAGTACGTCCACAAGGCGGTCGGAGTGGTCAGCGTGTCGAGTGGTCCGTTTGGTGGCGGCCGGATGATCGAGAATTTGCTGCCCGTCCTCCGGGCCTATGGACTTGTTCCCATCAGCCGGGATGTGAGCATCCCCAACGTCCATGGCGTGTTCGGTGAGGAGGGACAGTTGCTCGACGAAAACTTCTTGCATCGGATCGACGGCTTTCTCGCTGAACTGATATGGATGGCGAAGACTCTTCGATACGGACGCGAGCACATAGCAAACGAGGCGAAAAACAGATGAACGACACCCCGGCCAGGAAGCCGATGCGATGTGCCCACGACGGAGCGAAGCTCAACCACCATGCGACGTTGATCAGGGATCCCCTCAACCGCGAGGAAGCCGACAGCGTGGACCCCGTAGCCGATGGTGTCCTCATCGAGGTTCACGCCTGCCCAAAATGCGGGCGAGGGCATCCCAGGACCACCGGTGCGAGCACCTAGCCGAGACGACGAGCGGTGAGCGGCGTTTCAGCCTCGCTACTTCTGCTCGAGCCACTTCCAGCTGCGGGAAGACCTAAGAGAGTCCCCTTCGGATCGTGATAGGGAATCAGGAGATCGCCTTCTAATCACGGGGGGACGGGACTGGAACCCGTGAATCCGGATGCGCTCCTCAGATGGTTGAACGCAATCTTGAGGCTGTTCCCGGCCCTCGAACGGAACCCTTGTGACCGGGCCGCCGTTTCGGATATGCACCGATGAGGAGAGCTCCGCTGAAGGCTGCGATGGGAATGAACCAGTTGATCGAGGCGTCCGATTCGACGAGGCCCAGTTCGGCGGTCACGCCTGCAGCCCCGGCGCAG
>SMXW01000084.1 GCA_004356805.1 Acidobacteriota bacterium
CGGGAACCACCTGGTCGATTCTGGGCAAGGCGACAAGCGGCGAGTTGGCCGGCGAGGAGTTGGAGCTTCTACCCCACCGCAATGAATTCTGGTTCGCATGGCAGGCATTCTTCCCGGACGCGGAAGTCTGGACCGGCTAGGCGCCGGCGACAACCAGGGTCCCGATCATCCAGATCAGGAACAACCCGATCGCAATCAACAGCACTGGCCCGGTGCGCTTCCAATTGAAGGCCATCCAGACACCTCCGGTCAAGACCAGCACACCGAGAACGACCGACCACCAGGTGGGGGTGAGACCTGAAAACGCTCCACCAGCCGCGAGCACAATCACCATGAGGACAAACCCCGCGGCGACAAGGCCGTAGAGAACTTGGCGAGGAGTCGTCTCGCTCATATGACACCGGCCGCCGAGGCGACTTTGCGATACCAATCTGACAATGACTCGACGGTCTCGTGGGCATTCAAGCCACTCGGATTGGGCACAACCCACAGCTCCCCGCTGCCAACCGCCTCGGTCTGTTTTCCGAGGAGCGCCTTAGGTCGGCCGAAGGCCTCCCGGTAGGCGGTAACTCCGGCCACGGCAATTACCCTGGGACCTACCTCCTCCGACAGGTCGTGGAGTCTCCTGCCTCCGGTTCTCAACTCCTCGGCCGTCAGTTCCGATGCCCTTATGGTTGCCCTATTGACGAGGTTGGTTATCCCGATACCGGATCCGACGAAATCGGCACGTTGACGTTGGTCCATCCCGACCGCCGGGTCGAGATCCCAGTCGATGACGCCGGCACGGCGCAGGGCCGGATAGAAACGGTTCGTCGGATGACAGAAGTGGGTGTTCGTTGCAGCTGTCCAAAGCCCGGGGTTGACGCCAACGAACAGGAGCCGAACGTCGGGTCCGAGGAGGTCTTCCACCGGTTGGTCCCGGAAAGACTCGAGTTCCTCCCGAGTGAACCGAGCCATCAGTTTTTGCTACTTCTTCTGGCTTTCGTAGTAGGGGTTGTCGCCTGAAGCGTGATCAGTCACATCGACCACCGCGGTGAGTTCATCGATCGACTCCAGAATGATCTTCTCGATACCCTGCTTGAGGGTCACCTCGGCAAGTCCACATCCCTGACAGCCGCCGAACAACCGGAGATAGGCGATAGTTCCGTCGACTGAAACCAGTTCGGCCCCACCTCCATGGGCCGCAATAGCCGGATTCACCTGTTCGGTGATCACCTGGTTGACACGGTCGACCAGTGGTCCGGAAAGATCGCCCTTCGTTGCCGACATGGCGGGCGTCTCCGGAGAGTTTGGGTTGTTCATCGACAGACCCTCATCGGTCAACTCGAGTGTCGAGCCTTCCAGCTTTCCGGTATCGATCTTTGGGAAGATGATCGCCAGATCCCCATGACGCTCTTCGATCCAGCCATCCTTCATGTCCGCCAGAGGCACGAAGGCGAGTTCGTAGGAGAATTGAGGGCCGCTGAAGCCGGTCACCTCGATTGAAAGGGCGAACTCTTCCTCTCCCGGTTCATTATCTCTGAGTTGGCTGATCATTTCGAGGGCGTCTTCTGCTACGCCTAGAACTGTGGAGTCAGACATCTGTGATAATCATAATCCCTCCAACTCGATTTATGCCAAGAGCCGTCGTAGTACTACCCAGCACCACATACCGAGCACATGACTTTGTGTCCGCAGCAGAATCGCTCGGCATCGATCTGGTGGTGGCCTCAGAGAACCCGCCGCCTTTCGACATGGGCGACAGATACCTCCAAATCGACTGCTCCGACCCTCAAAGCGCGGCCGATTCCATAACGAAGATGGGCGACGAGGTCGCCTTCGACGGTGTGGTGGCTGCGGACGACGCTGGGGTCATGGTCGCATCGCTGGCAGGAACCACGCTCGGGCTTGCCGCCAACAAGCCCGACGCAGCCAGGGCCACCCGGGACAAACTTCTTCTGAGGAACCGTCTTGAAACGGCCGAGGTACCACAACCTCGCTTTGTGGCGCTGGAGCCAACTCAGGCGTCGGCCGAGGAGATAGCCCAGGCAGTCGGTTTCCCTCTCGTTGTCAAGCCTCTATCCAGATCGGCCAGTCAGGGAGTAATCAGGGTCGACCGTCCCCAAGACCTTCCCGCGACGATCGACCGGGTCCGTCGGATAATCGGAGACGACGAGCACTCCTCGCGTCTTCTTCTCGAGGCCTATCTGCCCGGGGAGGAAGTGGCCGTCGAGGGACTGGTCAGGAACGGTGAGCTGATGGTGCTGGCGATCTTCGACAAGCCCGACACCAGCAAGGGCCCCAGCTTTCCCGAGACGATTCTGGTGACGCCGAGTCGTCTCTCCGACAACAGCCAACAGGAGTGCATCCGTGTTGCAGAAGCGGCCTTGCGTGGGCTAGGTCTCACCCACGGACCGGTTCACATCGAACTCAAGATTCACAATGGCCGGGCCAGTGTCCTCGAGGTCGCGGCAAGATCCATTGGCGGGCTCTGCTCGAGGAGTCTCAACTTCGGGCTCATGGGCACGACCCTCGAATCTCTGATACTCAGAAACGCGGTTGGGATGGACAAACCCGAGCTTCGCCGCGAGCAACACGCCAGCGGTGTGCTGATGATTCCCATTCCCAGCTCGGGACTCCTCGGTTCGATCGAAGGCATCGATGAGACCCTGACGATCCCCAACATCACCGGTGTCGACATCACCATCAATGTCGGTTCGGAGGTCCTCGCCCCGCCAGAGGGAGATCGCTACCTGGGTTTCGTATTCGCCCGCGCCGACACCCCTGACGCCGTCGAATCGGCGCTCCGGGAGGCCAAGGACACAATCGCTGTTTTGGTGACGTGACCGATGGCACCCAAATTTCACCCCGCTCCTCAAGGTCCCAGCACCCTCAAGCTCAACTTGACGGTTAGCTCTTACCCGCGATTTGGCGCGTAAGACGATTTTTGTCATTTGCATGGATACCGTCCTGATTTTCACCGGCAGCGAGGCACCACAGATCGAGATGAGCGAGGACCTCCCCAAACCCGACCTGGTGGTGGCAGCCGACAGCGGATACGACTACGCGGTCCTCCTCGGTTTTCGAGTCGATGTGCTCGTCGGCGACATGGATTCCCTCACCAATACCGAGATCCCCGGTCATGTGATCATCGAACGACATCCGACCGACAAGGACGCCAGCGATCTCGATCTGGCGTTGGATCTGGTGGTCAGGGACGCACCCGAGCGAGTAGTGATCGTTGGTGGGGCCGGCGGACGTCTCGACCACGAGCTTTCGACGGCCGGCCTGATCTGTTCCGATCGATGGCGACGCATCGACGAAGTTGACTGGGTCTCGACCAGAGGCTGGGCTTACGTGGTGAGAAGACGAAGAATCATCCACGGTGACGCTGGTTCGACTCTGTCGCTGGTTCCCATGGGCGGCGACGTCAGCGATGTTCACACCCGCGGACTGAAATGGGATCTCGACGGTGACACACTCGCCTACGGGAGCACTCGTGGGCTTTCCAATGTCATGCGAGGTCCGATCGCCGACATTCGGATCGGAGAGGGCTGTCTGCTCGCGGTCGTAGCCGCTGGTTAGCCGCCCAGCCCATCCAAAACGGCAGGATTCAGCGCCGAGTACCCCTTGAGATACTCGACCCTCTCCATCTTGAGACGAGCGACAATGGACTCGTATTCCTCGAGTCGGCCCTGACTCTCATACAGACGGCGTGGCTGTAGAAGTTCGACGTCGGTCACCCCCGGCACCGAACCGGCGACGTCATACCCGAAGTCCTGATCCGTCTGCCACTCGATAGTGCCCTCGACAACCCCCTGAACGATTGCGGACGAGTCCGGAATGGAGACCTTCTTCGAGCCCTCTCCTTCTCCGCCTACCCGTCCTGTGTTCAGAACGTATGCCTCGAGCTCGGGCATGGTGTCCAGCAACTCGAGCAGCCGGTTGCCCTGCATCGAATCGTCATCGAAGAAGAACGGGTTTGTGCCGGGAACCCGGAGACTCTTCCCCGCTTCGGCGGCTCCGCCGGCCGAAGTTCCCTTGGTCTCACCGAGCATGAAGTAGGCCGGAATCTGTGTTCGGCTGAGTCGGGCCACCGCCGGAATCACATGATCTGAGCGATTGAGGATGAGTAGATAGCCGGCCGATGGCACGGCCCTCGGCTCCCTGTGCCGGATATTGGCCAGAGGGAAGGTACAACGTCCGTTGGCCGTGTAGGAGGTGTCGAAGAAGTCGACCGAACCTTCAGGGGTGACAGCCACATTCTCGAGCCAGGCATCCGGACGGGTCGTACCGCCGTGAATGGTCGGCTCATCGTCGGGATCCAAGCCATGAGTCTTGGCGAAACAACCGGCCTCAGTGGTGTGTACCGAGCCGCCGGGCATCAGCCCGACAAAGTCATCCTGCACCGGCAACGAACCGGCTTGCTGTCTGAAAGTGGTCGTGGTCTTTCCGGTTCCGGACAGCCCGATGATCAACATCGACTCTTCGCTGCCACTGCGTGTCGACCCGGGCGGAAAGGTCTTCAGCCCGGCATGAAGAGCGAGACCTCCGCGGTCGAAAACAAGACGGTTCCACATGCGGAGACCACCCATTTTCGATTCACCGAAGTAGTCGGAGCCAAAGATTCGGGTTACCCAGTTCTCCAGATCGACGATGATGAGTCGGTCATCTGGCTTACCCGGAGCCGGCATGTTCGGCGTGTAAATGACGGTGAACTCGGGGGACCACTCGGCGTCTGGTGGGAAGTAGAGATGCTGTTGCATCCCTGCGATGTTTGGTTGCGCCGCCTCGATAAAGAGACGAGATCCGGTACGAAACTCCGGGTCGGGACCGATATATCCCTCTATCAGGAGCATGTCCTGGGATGCGATATAGGCATCCTGTCTTGCCGCCCACTCGTCGGCCTCCGCTGAGGAGATCCGATTGTGATGGATCTCACGGTCAGAGACGAAGAAGGTCGAGTTGTTGAGGCGTGCTGTGACCTCGGCCTGATAGTTCAGATTCTCGAACTCGGTTTTCGTAAGACGTGGCATGACAGCCACGGCCATCTGCCGCAACCTCTCCTGGCTGGGGTTGCGCTCGACGGATTTGGCGTCGGGCAGTCGAAACATTGGCAGAACTCTCCCTTTGGGCGTCGCGGAACATGGCAGGGTAATCCGGCAGGCGGTGCTATCCGGCCGTCGAGTAGGCCGCGGGCATT
The DNA here is from genome assembly GCA_004356805.1 of Acidobacteriota bacterium. GTDB lineage: Bacteria > Actinomycetota > Acidimicrobiia > Spongiisociales > ZC4RG35 > SZUA-217. The sequence continues at coordinate 5,183 of SMXW01000084.1, forward strand.
GACCAGCCTTCGAGACCGGCAATCAGATTTTCCACCGCCAACGCGGCCATCGCATTCCTGGTTCTGACTGATGCGCTCCCAAGGTGTGGCACTACGAGGCAATTGGGCAACGAGAGGAGGGGGTGATCGCGAGGAAGCGGCTCGGGATCGGTGACATCGAGGGCGGCACCGGCTATCCAGCCTGAAAGCAACGCTTCAATCAAGTCAACCGTGTTGACAAGGGGCCCACGCGCCACGTTGACCAGGTAAGCCGTCGGTCGCATGAGACGCAGCTCCGAAGCGCCAATCAAGCCTCGGGTTGCGTCGTTGAGTGAAGCGGACAGAACGACATGATCCGACTCCGCCAACAGCACTTCCAGGGAAACGTGGTCGGCGTCATCCAGATCCTTGCGAGCGGGTGACGAGTAGAGCACACGCATCTCATAACCCGTCGCCCGTCTGGCGATGGCGCGGCCGATTCTGCCCATACCCACGATTCCAAGGGTGGTGTCGTGAAGATCGCCACCGGTCAGGTGAAACGGCTCCCAGGGTCCCCACTTCCCCGAGCGAACCTCTCTCTCGCCCTCGAACAGCCGACGCGCCGCCGCGCCAAGCAAGGCGAAGGCTGAATCGGCGACCGTTTCGGTGAGAACCCCCGGGGTGTGACCCACCAGGATCCCACGCCTCGAGCATTCGCCGATGTCGATGTTGTCCACACCGACCGCCATCTGGGATATCACACGAAGATGAGATGCCCGATCGAGAAGCGGAAGCCCAATTGCATCGGTGATCATGCACAGCAAACCCTCTGCCGTGGACGCTTCGGACACCAAGACATCGTTGGGAACAGGCCCATCGCCATCCCACGTCGTCACGTCATGCTCGTGACGCAACGGGGCCATGACCTTCTCAGGCAACTCCCTCGTCACAAACACACGATTCACGAATCGAAGGCTAAACGCGTCTGATGAAGAGACCGATAAGCTCATGTGATGCAAAGATGGGCGCTCCCAGTTGCTCTCGCCGTCCTTATCGCCGGGTGCGGCGGTGCCGTGGTGTCGGAACCGCCCCCAACCACCAGCACCACCAGCATTGCGGAGATTCCCGCTCCACCGGGTGAAACCGACGAAGAGCCAGACGACGTGGCAGAGGTCGACAACCGACCCGTCTATCAGGGCTTCGAAGCCGGACTGCGGGAGCACAGCTCACTGGTCGCCATGACACGAGGTGATACCGAGGTCTACGCCGCTCCGGGTGACGAGGTGCCCCTGGTCACAATGCCGGCAACTACCATCCTCAATACCGTCACGGTGCTGACCGTCGTTGGAGAACCAATCGATGGCTGGGCAGAGGTCATGCTGCCGATTCGTCCCAATGGGAGCACCGGGTGGATTCGCGTCGACGACGTCGAGCTCTACTTGGTCCAGGGCAAGATCGTGATCGATCTCAGCGATAAACGTCTGACCTACAGCGTCGACGGCGAAGAGTTGATCACTTCGACAATTGCTATCGGGACCAACCAGGACCCGACACCCACCGGAATCTTCTTCGTCACCGACAGCGTGACTCTGCGAAACCCCGACAGCCTGTGGGGGCCCCATGCCCTGGGGATCTCGGCGCGCTCCGACACCATCACCGAGTTCAACGGTGGGAATGGGATCATCGGGATTCACGGAACCAGTAACCCGTCCTCGATCGGCCGAGCGGTGTCGCTTGGATGTATTCGGTTGCCCAACGATCTGATCACCGAACTCCACACCATGGTTCCTCTCGGCACCCCGGTGGAGATCCAGGCTTAGGTTCGCGGCCTCACCGAGGCGTTTGACAGCACGGTCGTCCCCCGCTCTTTGGTATGCGCGGACACGGCCAAGAAATCGCCCTCATCCCAAATCCTCGTGATCAGTGTCTCCCCCGGAAACACATGGCCGGTGAAACGGGCCTTATACGAGGCAAGTCTCCCCGGCTCTCCGCCAAGCGCGCTGTCTACGACTGCCTTGGCTACCACGCCGTACGTGCACAGGCCATGGAGAATCGGTCGCTCAAAGCCGGCGAAGCTGGCAAAACCGGGATCTGCGTGCAGCGGGTTCTTGTCTCCCGACACCATGCGATACAGCAAAGCCTGCTGGGGCAATGTGGGTGACTCGACAACATGGTCCGGCTCTCGATCCGGTGCCTCGTTTCCTGGCGGCGGACCCGACTCGCCACCGAAGCCGCCCTCACCCCGGATGAATATCGAAGACCGATTCGTGAAGAGAGGCTCACCTGTCTTCTCCAGGACCGAGACAATCTCCATGACTGCCAGGGCCCCCTTGCCCTTGTCGAAAACATTCACAACACGACCGCTTTGAGTCACGGTTCCCGACGTCGGGATGGGACCGTGGACGATCAATTCCTGTTCACCATGAAGAATCTGAGTGAGATTGATATCGAACCCCTCGACCATCCCCATGCTCATCATCATCCCGAACGGCGGGATCGTTCCGTATGTGGGTACCGCTTGGAGGTCGCCCTCGTATGCATATTTCAGCTCTAGAGGGTCGGTGGGCGGGTTGCCAGCACCCACACCGAGGTTGTAGAGAATCACATCGTCGTCGGTCCACGAATAACTCGCGGCCACCAGCTGAGCACCAACAACTTTGTCGATATCAATCGGCATCGTCAGCCAGCATCTGACCGAGCAGCATCAACTCATCGTTGACATTGGACGGGACGATGTGCTCGGTTATATCGCGAATCTCATCGAGGTGCTCTGAAAGTTCCTCCACCGAAGGGACCGCTCCCTGACCGGCAAACCAGCCCTTGTTCGTTCCTATGAAGACGCGCCCGTAGCGCCCACCACCGGCGGTGAAGATCTCGTGGGTGTACTCGTTTGCCTCCGAGCAAAGGTAAACGACCATCGGGGTCACCTGGCTGGGGTCAACCATCTCGGCGAACGGGCCGAGCAGGTCTTCGGTCATCCTCGTCCGAGCCACCGGGGCAATGACGTTGGATCTGATGCTGTACTTCATCCCCTCGATAGCAAGAACATTGGAAAGACCGACCAGCCCGGCCTTGGCGGCGCCGTAGTTCGCCTGGCCAAAGTTGCCAAACAGCCCTGCATTCGAGGAAGTAAATACGAGTCGCCCGTATCCGTTGTCCTTCATCACGCGAAAAGCTGGCTGGCTGACATAGAAGGCGCCCCTCAGATGGACCTCGAGGACCGCTTCGATCTCGGCAAACTCCATGTTGGCGAACGACTTGTCCCGAAGAATCCCGGCGTTGTTGACCACGATGTCCACCCCACCGAATTCATCGACCGCAGTCTGGATGATTGCGGCCCCGCCTTCCTCGGTAGACACAGAGTCATAGTTGGCCGCAGCCTCCCCGCCTGCGCTCTTGATCTCATCGACAACAACGTCAGCGGCCGACACCGAGGCTCCAGTGCCCTCTACCGACCCACCGAGGTCGTTGACCACAACGCGAGCGCCGCGACGGGCGAGCTCGAGTGCATAGGTCTTGCCGAGTCCGCCACCTGCTCCGGTTATGACTGCGACACGTCCGTCGAAGATGATTGGTTCACTCAGCGGCAAGGAGCCACCTGCTAGACGCCGGTGTACATCGCGTCGATGTCCTCGGCGTATTTGTCGAGAACGACGCGTCGCTTCAACTTCAACGACGGTGTCAGCTCACCTGATTCAGGGGTCCAGTCATCCGGCACGACGATCCACTTCTTCACCTGCTCGGCGTGGGAAACGGTCTCGTTGGCCTCCTTCACCGCCCTGGTGATCTCGTCCTGCACCTC
>SMXW01000085.1 GCA_004356805.1 Acidobacteriota bacterium
CGCTCTTTGAAGAACGTCAGGGCTCCGGTAATCCTTTACACCTTGGACACCTGAGAGAACTCCCAGATGTGGTCTCCTCAGGTGACCCGCTCCAGGACAAGTGCTTGCCAGATGAAGTCGGTGTCGGTGTGACGAACAACGAGACCTGCGTTGGTGGCGATCGCTTCGATTTCGGCCACTGGATGAACAAAAGCTCGAAAATCACATCTGGACGCGGCGATGAAGACGTTACCCAGCGCAAATCCCGATTTCACCAACCACCTCTCTCTGGGAAACGAAAGCGCCAGATACGTGCCCGTCTTGGCGACGGCGGCATCAATCATCTTTTCCATCCAGGGGTAGCAGCAGACAACACGGTTCATTACGACAATGTCGGCCGGCTCGTAGTCGTCACGATCTTCGACGAAATCACCTAGCCGTCTGGTGACTCGATCCTCAACCCCTTCCGCCTTGGCGAGACTCCGAGCCGCGTCCTCGTAACCAGCGGAGAGCTCGACATTGACGCTCTTGGCAACGCCGGACTTGAAGAGCTCGACCTGAATAGCACCCACACCGCCACCGACCTCGAGGACGTCGGCTCCTTCCACACCCCTCGATACAAGAAAGTCGACCATGCTGGAAGCCATCGAATCGAGCCCTCTCCGGCGGTACGCCCGTACGTCTCTCTCCGCGTCCTTGCGATTGAAGAAGCGTCTATACGGGGTGGGATCACAGCAGCCAGACATCAAAACTGTGCTCGAGGCTCACGCCTCGGCCAGCACTTTTTCCATCACACCATCGTCGATGTCGTAGTTGGAGAACACGGCCTGGACATCATCGAGGTCCTCCAGGGCGTCGATCAGTCTCAGCAGCTTTTTTGCCTCACTCTCCTCCACCGGCACGGTGTTGGAGGGCAGTTGTGTGACATCGGCCGACTCCACCTCTACCCCGCCGCTGACCAAAGCGTCACGAACTTCACGCAGGTCGGTGGCTTTGGTCACCACCTCATACAGGCCCTCGTCGACATCGCGGATGTCTTCGGCGCCTGCGTCGATGGCCAGCAGCATCACGTCGTCTTCGGATCCTTTCGCAAAGATCAGACCCTTCTGGCTGAACAAATACGCCACCGAGCCCGGCTCACCGAGGTTGCCGTTATGCCGTGTGAAAGCAGAGCGAACATCCGAAGCCGCTCGATTGCGGTTGTCGGTCAGGACCTGAACGTAAAGAGCTACTCCGCCCGGGCCGTAGCCCTCGTAAAAGGTTTCCTCGTAGATCGCACCTTCAACCTCTCCCGTGCCTCTCTTGATGGCCCGCTCAACGTTGTCGTTGGGCATTGATACGGCTTTCGCCTTATCAACCGCGGTCGCCAGCGTCGGGTTGAACTCAGTAATTCCACCGCCATTACGAGCAGCTACCTCGATGGCCTTCGCCAGCTTGCCGAATAGCTTGCCGCGCTTGGCGTCCTGACGGCCCTTGCGGTGCTTGATATTTGCCCATTTGGAGTGTCCAGACATTTCGAAACCTCAGATCAGTTCCAGCAACATCTCGTGGATACGCCCGTCATCGGTCAACTCCGGGTGGAACGAAGTCGCCAGGGTCCTGCCCTGTCGCACCATGACGGGATGATCGTCGATGGCGGCGAGCACCTCCACGTCGGCCCCGACCTTCTCAACCCAGGGAGCACGAATGAATACACCGGGAAAAGGGCTGTCGAGACCCTCAACATCCAGAGGCGCTTCGAAGGACTCGTTCTGGCGACCGTATGCGTTTCTCCTGACCACAACGTCCAGTGCGCCGATCACCGGCTGATCGCTGTCAGAGATCGTGCTTGCCAGCAGAATCATGCCTGCGCAGGTGCCATACACCGGCAACCCTTCGTCGATCACAGACCGAATCGGTTCGATCAACCCAAAGCGGACAGCCATCTTGGCGATCGTTGTCGACTCCCCCCCGGGAAGGATCAGTGCGTCGATCTCCAGGAGCTCGTCGGGCTTTTTCACTTCCAACGCGTCGGCGTCCAGAGACTCGAGGATGTTGACGTGCTCACGGACGTCGCCCTGTAGGGCCAGGACGCCGATCCTGCTCATCTCACCATCCTCGGGAGGCGAGACGCTCCGAATCTTTGAGGCTCTCCATTTCGATGCCCGGCATTGCAGTGCCCAGACCACGTGAGACCTTGCCGACAACTTCCGGCTCGTTCCAGAATGTGGTGGCCTCAACGATCGCCCGGGCATAACCATCGGGGTCGGAACTCTTGAAGATCCCGGAGCCCACGAACACGCCATCGACACCAAGCCCCATCATCAACGCAGCGTCCGCGGGCGTCGCTATCCCACCGGCAGCAAAGTTGACCACGGGCAGGGTGCCGGTCTCAGCGACTTCTTTGACAATCTCATGAGGAGCACCCATGTCACGGGCAGCCGACATCAACTGTTCGTCGCCCATCGAGGAGACGGCATGCATCTCGTTGGTGATCGTGCGCATGTGACGAACGGCCTCTACGACGTTGCCGGTGCCGGCCTCGCCCTTGGTGCGGATCATCGCCGCCCCTTCTCCGATACGTCGCAAAGCTTCGCCAAGATTCCGAGCTCCACAGACGAACGGTGTCGTGAAGGCCCACTTGTCGATGTGGTGCTCCTCGTCTGCCGGTGTCAGAACTTCGGACTCGTCGACGTAGTCGACGCCGAGGGCTTGAAGCACCGCAGCCTCGGCAAAGTGGCCGATGCGGCACTTGGCCATGACCGGCACCGTCACGGCGGCCTGGATCTCGTCGATCATGTTGGGATCGGACATCCTGGCGACTCCACCATCTTTGCGGATGTCTGCAGGAACCCGCTCCAGCGCCATCACGGCAACGGCACCCGCCTCCTCTGCGATCTTCGCCTGGTCAGCGTTGACAACGTCCATGATGACGCCGCCCTTGAGGTTCAGGGCAAGACCCCGCTTGACGCGATCGGTTCCTGTTTCCACTACTCGTAACTCCTATGGGAAAGGCCAGATTGTAATGCGGAATCGCAATCGTTCCTAAGAGAGACTCTCCTCATACACGGCCCTGTAGGCGGCTGCGACCGTTTCCCAATCGAATCGGGCGGCGCGGATCTGTCCCCGCCGAGCCAGGTCGACACGCGCTTCGTCGTCATTGAGAAGCTCGACCAAGCTGACGGTCAGCTCCAAAGCGTCGCCCGTCTTGAAGAATCGGACGGCATCTCCAGCCACATCTTCAAACGATTGGAGATCCGAAGCCACCGTGGCTGCACCCGCGGCCATGGCTTCAACAAGAACGATTCCAAACGACTCCCCGCCGGTGTTAGGTGCAACAAACACGGCGGCAGAATTCAACACGCGAACCTTGGTTTCGTCGTCGACGCGGCCCATCCACTTCACGTGATGAGATCCGCGGTCGGCTCCCATCACCACCAGCTCGGCGTCCCGAACCGAATGTGACACATCGCCCCATGCCTCGAGCAGCAGGTCGAGGCCCTTCCTTGGCTCGTCGCGACCCAAGAATGCGACGCGGCGCGGTTTGCGTTCCAAATCGATGGACATGGCAGCTACATCCAGACCATTGGGAACAATCACCACATTCATATGGGTGCCCACCGCCCCGGCGGCAGTCTCGGAAACGGCGGTAACGCTCCTCACATTCTCTCCCAGAATCCGCACCAGTTGCGACCCGACCAGACTGTAGAAGCGTTTGGCGATACCCTCGGGCGCTGCATGAAAGGTGGCGACGACCGGGAGGCCAGCGCGCAAAGCGCTGAGGGACACTGTGGGCATGAGGGGCTCGTGCACGTGAAGAAGATCAAGGTCTGAAGCAGCCTTTCGGATCACTCCGCGGACGCGCGGATCCAGGGAGATCGGCGCCATCGAGCCATTGCCGGGGACAGCAACCGATGACCCGAGATCGACACCGGCAACACCCTCCGGTAGCCCGGGCCCGATCACTGACACCTCATCGCCAAACGATCGAAGCGCTCCGCTGAGACCGAGGACTTGAGACTGGACACCGCCCGGCTTGGAGAGATCGTATGGACAAACGAGCCCGATGCGCATACTGCTATTCCTTGTCGGAGGGCCAGTTGGGGACGACCAGGTGCCACTGGTCGGGCGCGGCGAGGATCAGATGCTCGAGCTCTCTGGCCATCGACTGAGTCATCTTCTTCACCCGATCCGAGCGTTTCCCTTCGGGTACCTCGATCGCAGGCCTCACCACGACACGGTGGCCGTCTCCGTCGAAATAGACGGCCACGGGAAAAAGCGGAGCCCCGGTTTTGACTGCCAACGCGGCCGGACCTGCGGGGAGCGTGGTGTTCTCGCCAAAGAACTCGACCTCGACTCCTTTCCCATTCAGGTCTCTGTCCGCAAGGAGAGCCACCGCCTTGTTGTCGGCAATCGCCGCCTCTAGCTGCCTCATAACCTCGATCCGACCGGTCGCCAACACGATCTCGATTCCGAAGTCATTGCGCATGGAAGTGAACCAGTTGGTGATTCGCTTGTTTGGCAGATCTTCCGCCACTGCCACAACAGGGATGCCCACCTTCAACGCCACCGGCGCCGCCACCTCCCAGTTCCCCACATGAGGCACCGAAAAAACCATCCCATTGCCCTCATCCTTGGCTGCGACCACCAGGTCGAGACCCTCGACCGACGTTTTCTCCAGAATCCCGGGGATCCTTGGCGCCCTGACCCAAAGGGCCTCGGCGAAGTATCGGCCATACGACTTCATCACAGACTCCGAGGCTCTGGCGACATCGGTCTCACTACCAAGTACCCGCTCCATATGGCGTCTCGCCATCCGACGCCGCCGACTGTCAACCGAGTACCACACACGGCCCGCGAAGCTTCCGAGCCAAATTGCCGCACTGTGCGGAAGCAACCCCACCAGGCCGACCCCGACACGCAGGCCCCAGTAAGCCAGCCAAGCCTTCACTCGATCGAGCGGTAGGTCTTCGCGAAGCGGACCACAACGGTGAGCCACACCAGGATCACAAAGATCCACAACATCGGTTCTACAAATCCCAGGACCAAGCCCAAGCTGAATAGAAGAATCCGTTCGGCCCGTCCCATCAATCCGCCCCTGCCGTCATGACCATCCGCTTCGGCGCGCGCCCGCATGTATGGGACCAGAAGTGCTCCTCCCACCGCCAACACTATCAGCAGCATGGCTCTGGGTTCACCGGCCATCGCTACTCCGAGACCCGCAAAGGCCGCAATCTCACCGAGCCGATCGAACGCGGAATCCAGAAAGGCGCCTTTCGCCGTGACCCGGTCGGAAGCTCTGGCAACCGCCCCGTCCAATCCATCGAGCAGGGAGCCGAGGAGCACGATCAATGCCCCGGTCCGCAAGGCTCCGGTCGCTATTACCACGGACCCTGCTATCACGACGACGAGACCCAGGACAGTCATAGCCGTCGGCGTCATGCCGACGGCCGCAAGCCCCTTGCCGATTGGCTCGAGGAACCGGGTGATCCGAGGTCGGAGCCGCATGTCGATCACCGCCGGGAAAGTAGCACCTCGCCGGGGACGGGTGTCACAACCAGGGTTAGGATCCACCTTCTTTTCCACTAGGAGGTCAAGTGGTTCCCGAGAAAGTTCGCAACATCGCCCTGGTGGGCCATAGTGGGAGTGGGAAGACAACACTCGCCGAAGCCCTGCTGTATGTAGGTGGCGCCAGCAAGCGAATGGGGTCGGTTGACGAGGGAACCACGATCTTCGACCACGAGCCCGAGGAGATAGAGAGGAACATCTCCTTGGGGCTGAGCGTCGGCACTGTGGATTGGAATGGAACCAGGATCAATATCATCGACACACCAGGGTCGAGTGATTTCATCGGTGATGCCCGATCGGCTCTCCGTGTGGCCGATCTGGCCCTCTTCTGTGTTTCGGCGGTCGACGGAATCGAAGTGCAGACGGAACAACTCTGGCGGTCGGCCGGCGATGAGGGGATTCCGCGAGCAATAGTGATCACCAAACTCGACCGTGAGAGGGCCTCCTTTGAACGAACCCTCGCCGAGCTGCGAGATGCATATGGCAAGGCGATAGCTCCGATTCAGGTCCCCATTGGCGAGGAAGGCGACTTCCGCGGACTGGTTCGAGTGGCCTCGGAGAGAGCATACGAATACACAGAAGGCGCCACTGCTGGATCGCTGGTCGACCTGCCTTCGGAGGTTGAAGAACGGGTCCATGCAGCCCACACCGCCCTCATCGAGACCGTTGTCGAATCAGACGACGAGATGATGGAGGCCTACTTCGACGGCAAAGAGCCAACCCGTGAACAAGTGGTCTCAATCATCCATCAGGGGATAATCGCCGGTGAGATCGACCCCGTCCTCGTCACTTCAGCAGAACGACTGATTGGCATCGACATGCTTTTCGAGTTCGTCGTCGACTACGGGCCCAATCCATTAGAACGGGCCTTCCCCCCACTCTCCGCAGGCGAGGCGATCCCCATTTCCGCCGACGGCCCCCTCGTTGCTTACGTTTTCAAGACCATCTCCGATCCTTTCGTTGGCCGCATCTCCCTTTTCAGGATCTTCTCGGGCACGGCCAAAGCCGACCAGGACCTGGAGTTGGCTCGTGGGGGAAAGGTTCGCCTCCACAGTCTCTTCAAGCTGCAGGGCAAAGAGCATCATGATGTTTCCGACCTCCCCGTGGGTGGAATCGGTGCGGTCGCCAAGAACGAAAACCTCCACGCGGGCGACACTCTCCGATCGCCCGAAACTGACTTTGTCGTAGAGCCCGTCGAGTATCCCCGGCCCGTCGCCGAGGTGGCGATCGCACCCCACTCCCACCACGATGACGAGAAGTTATCCACCGCCCTCCACCGCATCGAGCAGGAGGACCCGACCATCCGAGTTGAAAGACGCGCTGAGACCGGTGAGACCGTGATGTCTGGGCTCGGCGACGCCCACATCGAGGTCACCCTTGCCCGGATCCAGCGAATGTTCGGTGTCCAGATCGACGCCTCGCTCCCAAAGGTCCCCTACCGAGAGACCATCACCGCCACCGCCGAGGCTGAGGGCAAGCACAAGAAGCAGTCGGGAGGCCGAGGACAGTTCGGCGTCGCCTCAGTGAGGTTTTCGCCAAGACCACGCGGAAGCGGCTATGAGTTCATCAACTCCGTGAAGGGTGGCTCCATCCCGCGGGGTTTCATTCCGGCGGTCAACAAGGGTGTCAAAGAAGCGCTGGATCGCGGGATTATTGCCGGTTACCCAATCATCGATGTCACTGCGGAGGTATACGACGGGAAATACCACGCTGTCGACTCCGACGAGGTGTCATTCCGCATGGCCGGAATCCATGCATTTCGGAACGCTGCCGACAAGCTGCGACCGACGCTCCTGGAGCCGATAATGAAAGCGAGTGTGACGGTCCCGGAGGACTACCTCGGCGAGGTGATGGGTGACATCAACTCGAGACGTGGCCGTGTCCTGGGCATGGATGGTGAAGGCAGCTTGCGGACGGTCACCGCAGAGGTACCGATGGCCGAGATGCTGCAATACGCTGCAGAGCTGCGATCATTGGCCTCCGGGCGAGGCACGTTTGAGATCGAGTTCGACCACTACGCCGAGGTGCCCCACGCCGAAGTTCAACAGGTGATCGCAGCTGCCCGGTCCGAAGACGACTGAGCTGGCAAGGAAAGGGATTGCAATGCCGGACGCGGTTCTCCGTCACGGAGACAATGAACTGACGCTCCCCTCTCATGTGGGGACCGAGGGGGAGACTGCCATCGACATCGGCAACCTGCGGAGCAGCCTCGGATTGGTAACAGTCGACAGAGGTTTCGCCAACACGGCCGAAGGTACGTCCTCGGTCACCTATATCAACGGTGAAGAGGGGATCCTCCGCTATCGCGGCTACCCGATCGACCAACTCGCCGAGCATGCGTCGTTCCTCGAAGTGTCATATCTACTCCAGTACGGAGACCTCCCGGCCAACGACGAACTCGCCGCATACGAGGAAGAAATAACCCGCCATACGCTGCTCAGGGAAGACGTGAAGCACCTCTTCGAAGCGTTCCCCCATTCAGCGCACCCGATGCAGATCCTGGCCTCGGCCACTTCGGCGTTGGCCACCTACTACCCGGATGCCCTCGACCCGCTCGACGAGGAGGCTGTCGACATCAGCGCTCGCCGTCTGATTGCCAAAACGCCGACCATGATCGCCTGGTCCTACAAGTACCGGGTCCACCAGCCTTATGTCTACCCGGACAACGACCTGGACTACGCCAGCAATTTCCTCAAGATGATGTTCGCTGTGCCGGCCGAGGATTTCATCGCCAACCCGGTGGTGACCCGCACCCTCAACATGCTGCTGATACTTCATGCCGACCACGGACAGAACTGCTCATCCTCGGCAGTGCGGTTGGTTGGGTCTGGCCAGGCCAACATTTTCAGCTCGGTCGCTGCGGGCATCCACGCTCTCTCGGGGCCGCTCCATGGAGGAGCCAACCAGTCCGTGTTGGAGATGCTCACGAGAATCGTCGAAAGCGGCGACACCATCGACACCGTCATCAAGAGAGCAAAGGACAAGGACGACCCGTTCCGCCTCATGGGCTTTGGGCACCGTGTATACAAGAATTTCGATCCACGCGCCCAGATCCTCAAGAAAGCAGCCGAGGATGTCCTCAAAGCACTAGGTGTGGACGACCCGTTGCTCGATCTCGCCATGGAGCTCGAGGACATTGCACTCTCAGACGAGTACTTCGTCGAGCGCAAGCTCTATCCCAACGTCGACTTCTACTCCGGGATCATCTACAGGGCAATGGGATTTTCCACCGACATGTTCACAGTCCTGTTCGCCATGGGTCGACTTCCCGGCTGGATCGCGCAGTGGCGCGAGCTGTCTTCTGATCCCGACACCAAGATCTTCCGTCCGCGCCAGCTATACACAGGGCCGGCGGAACGCCCTTTCATCGCGCGCGACGACCGCTAAACCGCGTTCGCAATGCATGGGCGCTCACATTGGATCATTTGAGCGGGCGAAAAGCGTTTAGACGGCCGCGATGTCCTCGACATATGGCTCTTCGACAACATCCCCGCTAACCGCATCCACCACCACCAATGCCCGCTGATCAGGTGGCTCGGAAGCTGAATAGAGCACCACCGACCATCTCGGCCGTGACCGCCATCCGTGAAATCGAACGGCAGCCGACGCGTGACCGATTGGAAAGTCAACGGCCGCCCCGGCGACTGTCATTGCCTGATTCTCGTCAACCGCCAAAGGCCACGCCGAGATGAATTGCCAGATCGCGAGCAGGGCGAACCCGACTCCGACGATCCATCCGCCGTCAATCGCCACGATCGCAACCAGACCCGCTACGACGAAGACCCAACCGGCGATTCGGCGTCGTCCGGGGTCGGGGAATCTGTAGGGGCCGACGACATTGGCGTCGAGTTCTTCATCTATCGCGACGGAATCGGCGAGTTCCCGCTCGATGTGGATTCCTCCGCGGTCAACTTTGGCGTTTGGCTCGTCGCTCATGGGGACGGCGGTCTTGCCATGTCGGTCAGCCGATTCGTCACCTCGATCAGGGGAACGCCACGAGTGTCCTTATCTTCGCCGTAAAGACGAAGCCCCACCGTTGAGTTCGCCACGTCGTCGTCGCCCACGACTATCACGGCAGGGTGTTTCTGGGTGAGAGCGCGCCGGATCTTGTCACCCACAGTCTCGGGTGACATGTCGACTTCCGAACGCAGACCTGCATCGATGAGGTTCTGGCTGACCGAGTCTGCGTACTCCTCATGCCGATCGGCCACAGGGATGATCGACACCTGAACCGGAGCGAGCCACATTGGAAACGCCCCTGCGTAGTGCTCGACCAGGATCGCGGTGAAACGCTCGATCGAGCCGGCCTTGGCGCAATGGATCATGTAGGGGCGCTCGGAGACATTCCCGGACGTTGCATACTCGAGCTCGAATCGTTCGGGAAGGTTGAAGTCGAGTTGGATGGTGGAAACTTGCCAACGACGACCTATGGCATCCTTGACATGCACGTCGATCTTGGGTCCGTAGAAAGCACCCTCACCTTCGGCGATTTGATAGGGAACGCCATGAGCATCCAGTGCCTCGGCGAGCGCCTCCTCGGTGACCTTCCACTGATTCGCATCACCAATCGCCTTCTCGGGGCGTGTGCTCAGGTCAGCCTCGAATTCGTCGAATCCAAAGTCTCCAAGCCAAGTGAGCACAAAGTCGAGATGCATCTTCAACTCGTCCTGCACCTGATCCTCGGTGCAGAAAGTGTGGGAATCGTCCATAGTCATCCCACGAACGCGGAGCAGACCATGAACCACTCCGGATTTCTCATATCGGTAGACGGCGCCAAGTTCACTGAGCCGCATCGGGAGGTCGCGGTAGGACCGGCCCTGGCTCTTGTAGATGAGGACATGGAAGGGGCAGTTCATCGGCTTGACCCGGTACTCCGGATCGTCACCGTGTTGCATCCCCGGATACATGCTCTCGGCGAAGTAGTCCAGATGACCTGACGTCTGCCACAGCTCCGACTTGGCGAGATGGGGAGTGAACACGAAGTCGAACCCAAAGCGCTCATGCAGTTTCCGACTGTGATCCTCAATGATCTTCCGCAGTTGTCCACCCTTGGGATGCCAGATCGCGAGACCGGAGCCAAGCTCTGGTGGGAAGCTATAGAGATCCAGCTCCGAGCCCAGCCGACGATGGTCCCTCTTCTCGGCCTCTTCGAGCCGATGCACATATGCCTCGAGGTCTTTCTTGGACGCCCAGGCAGTCCCGTATATGCGCTGAAGCTGCTCCCGCTTCTCGTCTCCGCGCCAGTATGCACCTGA
>SMXW01000086.1 GCA_004356805.1 Acidobacteriota bacterium
ACCTGACCGGCCACCTGGTTGGTCTGACCCAACACCTGGTTCGGAGACCCCCGGAGCACTTCGTCGATCTCGAAACTGGCGACGCTTTGTGCAGAGTCGATCACAAAAGTCTTGACGGTACCGACCGCTTCTGTGCTGGGTGCACTGACGATGGTCGGGGTCGTGAGTTCGGTCGATGGCTCACCCGAGCCCCCGGCAAAGTAGACCCAAGCCAAGGCCGATCCGACGATGACGACAGCGAACGCGACTATCCATCCGATGACTTTGAGATTCAAGTGACCACCTATCGATATTCTGGCGCAGAACGGTCAACCCGCGGTAAAACTCAGACTAGTTTGCCGGCCAGGTAGGTCGTCAGCCCATCCATGGAGACTCGCTCCTGATCCATCGTGTCTCGATCTCTGACGGTGGCCGCCTGATCCTCGAGGGAATCGAAGTCGATGGTCACACAGAACGGCGTGCCGATCTCGTCCTGGCGACGATAACGGCGGCCGATCGATTGAGTAACGTCTAGCTCGACGATCCATCTCTTCCGCAACTCGGCGGCCACCCTCTCCGCCGGTTCGATCAGCTCAGGCTTCTTCGACAACGGGAGAACGGCGATTTTATAGGGGGCCAGTCGATGATGGAGCTTCATCACGACCCGGGTCTCGTCATTGACCGTCTCCTCGGTATAGCCATCGATGAGAAAGGCGAAGGTGGTTCGAGTGGCTCCGGCCGCCGGCTCGATCACATAGGGGAAGAAGCGCTCGTTGCTCTCCTGATCGAAATACCGGAGATCCTCACCGGAGTGCTCACTGTGCTTTTTGAGATCGAAGTCGGTCCGATTGGCGATCCCTTCGAGTTCGTCCCATCCCCATGGAAACCGGTACTCGACGTCTGCGGTGCTAGTCGAATAGTGGCTCAGCTCGTCCTTGTCGTGGTGGCGAAGCCTCAGGTTTTCCGGTCTCATCCCGAGGTCCACGTACCACTGGAACCGCTTGTCGAGCCAGTATTGGAACCATTCGTCGGCCTCACCGGGCCGACAGAAGAACTCCATCTCCATCTGCTCGAACTCCCGGGTCCTGAATACAAACTGGCCAGGCGTGATCTCGTTGCGGAAGGACTTCCCGATCTGGGCAATCCCGAACGGCAGCTTGAGTCGGTTGGTGCGTCTCACGTTCTCGAAATTGATGAAGATTCCCTGAGCCGTCTCCGGACGGAGATAGACCATGTTCTCCTCCGAGTCGACAGGCCCCATATGGGTGCGGAACATCAGGTTGAACTGTCGTGGTTCGGTGAACTCCCCGGTTTTGCCACAGGTGGGGCATCTATCGGGGTCATCGAGCTTGTCGACACGGTGACGGCTGTGGCAGTTGCGGCATTCGACCATCGGATCGGTGAAGAATTCCTCGTGACCCGAGGCCTGCCACACCTGGCGAGCCTGTATGACAGCGGAGTCAAGCCCGACAACGTCGGGGCGCTCCTGGACCATCGACCGCCACCATTCGGCTTTGACGTTGCGCAGGAGCTCCACACCCAGTGGTCCATAGTCGTACGCGGACCTGAGCCCGCCATAGATCTCGGATGACTGAAAGACAAAACCTCGCTTCTTTGCGAGGTTGGAGATGGTGTCGAGGGTTACTTCTGTCATGTGTCCGCCCGAACGGTGGCCCACTTGGCCTGGCTAGTCAATCTGAAGAGTCTGGTCTGTCGTTCGCCGCTCCGAATCTCCGGTCTCTCGACTGGTACTCGACAATGGCGTCGAGGAGGGCATGACGGTCGAAGTCCGGCCACAGGATGCCGGGAAAATAGAACTCGGCGTAGGCCGCCTGCCACAACAGGAAGTTGGAAAGCCGGTGCTCGCCTGATGAGCGGATGATGAGATCGACATCTGGCATCTCAGGAATGTACAGAGCACTTTGCAGGGCATCCTCGTCGATGTCGTCGATTCGAAGGTCTCCTGAGGCTGCACGTGAGGCAAGGGTCCGGGCGCCTTCGACGATCTCTCGTCGGCTTCCGTAGTTGAAAGCGAACACGAGATTCAATACATCGTTCTCTTTCGTTCTCTCCTCGGCGTCGGCCATATGCTCCCGATTCCGATCGGGAATGCGTGGATCTTCCATGTAGCCGGCGAAGCGCATGCGGACCCCTTGAGCGTCGAGGTCGTCACGGCGTCTCAGGAGAAGGTCCTCGTTGAACCACATCAGGAATTCAACCTCGTCGTCAGACCTCGACCAGTTCTCGGTGGAGAAGGTGAACGCTGTCAACCATTTGATCCCTATCTCAACCGCACCTTCCACCGTGTCGAACAGTGCCTCTTCACCGGCGAGGTGCCCGGCAGTCCTGGGAAGCCCGCGTGCGTTGGCCCATCGGCCATTGCCGTCGAGGATGAGGCCAACGTGGGTCGGTATGAGATTCGGATCGAGCCGTCCCGTGTCGAGGGTCATTCCATGACCGCCAGCGAATTCAGCTTGCGATCTAAGTGATACTCGACGAAGCGGCGAGCAATCCCCCTCGCCTCTCCGGAGAGGCGGTCGTCCCCGGGCGGCAGCGACATGAGTTCGGCGTCGGCCAGGACAGCGAGATAGTCCGTGATCCCATCGCGGAGCCTCACAGCCCCCTCAACCTGGCACCGGTCACAGATCGCACCACCGCCTCCGAAGGAGAACCGGTGTAGGTCTTCGAGACGCCCACAGGAGACACATTGGGTAAGGGAGGGGGCCACCCCGACGACATCGGCCAGCTTGAGAAGGAAGCTCGTGATCAGATCCTGGCCCCGCTCCCCCGCTTCAAGTGCCTTGAGACCTCGTTGAAGCAGCAGAAACAGCCGAATCGAGGACTCTTCCTCCTGGGCCACAGCGTCTGCGGCCTCGACCATCGTCCCTGCTGCTATCACCGCGTCGAGATCCGACCGGAGTCGCGGAAAAGGCTCGATGACGGCGACTTGTGTGATGGTGTCGAGATTGCGGCCCTCGTAGAGAACCAGGTCAACATGGGTGAAATGTTCGAGCCGACCACCAAACCTGCTCTTTGTCTTGCGCACACCTTTGGCAACCGTCCGGATCTTGCCGTTGTTGGGGCTGAGAAGAACCACGACACGGTCAGCCTCTCCGAATGGGTAGGACCGCAGAACTATCGCCTGATCGTGACGGATTGCCATGAGATCGCCCAGAGTATCGAGCGATGGGCGTAGGCTGGCGACATGGCACTCGTCCTCGACCACGAGATCGACACATTCCTCGAGTCTCACCCCGACTGGTCGAGGTCTGGAAACGAGCTCATCAGGGTGTTCACCTTCAAGGACTTCAACGAGTCGATGGGTTTCGTAACCCGGATTGCGATGGCAGCCGAGAAGGCCGACCACCACCCCGACATCGACATCCGCTGGAACAAGGTGACCCTCACCCTCTCCACCCACTCCGAAGGCGGCCTTACGGTCAATGACCTCGACCTTGCCAACACCGCCGACTCCCTGAAATAGCGAACCTCAGGTTGTACGGCCCGTATCCGGGTCGAACCACATCATCTACGGGTTAGGGGAACTCGGGGTTTCTCTTCTCTCTCATCGCGGCCAAGCCCTCTTCGGCGTCAGGGCTGTTGAATCCGAGGAACTCGTAGGCGACAGAGGCGTCAAAGATCGGATAGGCCATCCGCAGCCAGTGGTTGAGCGTGTGTTTGGTCCAGCGGATTGCCTCCTGGGCCCCAGAAGCCAACTCCGAGGCGAGAGCCTCGGTGTACGGCCCCAACTCGTCGTCCTCAACCACCCGCGCCACCAGCCCGATTCGCTCGGCCTCGGTTCCGTCGATCGGGTGATTGGTGAGGAGGTAGTACTTGGCCTTGGCCATCCCCACCAACAGGGGCCAGATCACCGCGGCGTGGTCTCCTGCGGTCACACCGATCGATGTATGCCCGTCGAGTATCCGAGCCGACCTGGCAGCCACCGGAATGTCCGCCAGGAGCCCCGCCGCCAAACCTGCCCCTACCGCTGGACCATTGATAGCCGACACGATCGGTTTGGAGCACTCAATGATGTTTCGGACCAGGTCTCGTGTCTCCTTGAGAACACGACGATGCGTATCGTGGTCGCTGGCGATGTTTTCGATCATCTCGTAATCACCGCCTGCAGAAAAGGCACGACCCTCGCCACGTAACAGAACAACTCTCACATCTGGATCCGCGTCGACGTCTGACCAAATCTCAACCAACTCCGAGTGGCCCCTCTCTGTGATGGCGTTGAGCTTGCCTGGATTGTCGAAGGTCACAACGAGGACGCCATCGGGACGTTGGTCCAGCTGGAGGAATTGGTAGCGGCTGTGATCCATACCGCGACGCTAGATCAATGGCGCATCCGAGGCGTCCGATCCCAACGGAGAGACGCGATCACAAGCGTCGCCAACCCGGGCGTGATCAACAGCTCAAAGTCATTCCGCTGCTCAGGCCTTATCGAAACCCAGTCGATCGAGAAGTTGGGGACGTCTCTGCCAGTCTTTCTCGACGACGACACGCAGGTTGAGATTCACTTTGTTCCCGAGGATCTTCTCCAATTCCTCTCTCGCCTCGGTGCCCGCCTTCTGAAGCAGGGATCCACCCTTTCCAATGACGATTCCCTTCTGGCTT
Organism: Acidobacteriota bacterium; assembly: GCA_004356805.1. Lineage (GTDB taxonomy): Bacteria > Actinomycetota > Acidimicrobiia > Spongiisociales > ZC4RG35 > SZUA-217. Next base: position 4,600 of record SMXW01000086.1, read on the forward strand.
TTCCTCTCGACGACTACATCGGCCGTTATGTCGATAAGGCCACTCTCTCTCTGGTCCATCTCCTCAATACGGACAGTCAGGGAATGTGGAAGCTCCTCTCTGAGACGACGGAGAAACTTCTCTCGCACGATCTCTGCGATGACGAGATTCTCCGGCTGGTCGGTCGTCATGCCCTCCGGGTAGTACCGGGGTCCTTGAGGAAGCCGGCGGACCAGCTCCTCGATGAGCACGGCTACCCCGTCACCCTTGATCGCTGACAGGGGGTATATGTCCTTGAACGGCCAATCGGCCGCCTTGATCAATTGCGCCATCGTTGCCTGACGGGAAGCCTTGTCGATCTTGTTGACCCCCACAACGACGTCGGCATCGGACTCGACCAGGCGCTCGGCGATGAGTCGGTCACCCGGGCCTATCGGCATAGTGGCGTCGATGAGGAACAGAACAACGTCGGCGTCGGCGAGTGTCCCGTAGACCAGCGAGTTGAGCCGGGTACCCAGTTCGGTCTTCGGTTTGTGAAGGCCTGGCGTGTCCACAAGAACGATCTGGTAATCGGGGTCGGCCCCGTCCGAGGCGGTAACCACCCCCCGGATGGCGTTACGAGTGGTTTGTGGCCGTGAAGACGTGATTGCCACCTTGGATCCAACCATCTGGTTGACCAGCGTCGACTTGCCGACGTTGGGACGTCCGACAACTGCCACGAATCCCGACTTCACACAGCCTCGATCCGACCTGCCAGCGTCACATTCACTTCAGAGACTCGCCGACCTTGCATTCGGCTAACCCGCAGAATGAGCTGTTCGTGCGTGAACACCTCGCCTTCCTCTGGAATCCTCTCCGCGAGGCCAAGAACCAAGCCACCAACCGTATCCCACTCCTCATCTGGCAATTCCACTCCGGTGGCCTTGACGAGATCATCCACCGACAGACGAGCGTCGACATCCCACCCATCTCCGCTTCGTGAAATCAGACTCTCCTCGAGGTCGGTCTCATCTGCGATCTCACCAACAAGTTCTTCAAGCAGATCCTCAATGGTGACCAGACCGGCAACATCGCCGTACTCGTCAACAACAATCACCTGGTGGGTGTGGCTCTCCTGCATCTCCGCAAGCAAGGACGACGCGCGCTTGGTTTCCGGGACGAATTCAACCGGCCTCATCACCTGGGCGACTGTCCGCGGGCGGTTCTCGTCAGTCAGTACCGACAGCAGATCCATCATGATTACCTGTCCAACAACATCCCCGTTGGATATGACAGGAAGCCTGGAGTGCCCCTCTTCGGTGGAGAGCTCGATCAGCCTCTCGATCGGAGCCGTTACCGGGATGGTGACCATGTCGGGTCTTGGCGTCATGACCTCTCGCACAATCGTCTCGCTGAACTCCAGGACCGAGTCGATCAACTCACGCTCGTGCTCGTCAGCCTCATCCTCGCCCGCGTCGTCGTAGTGATCGTCCCCATGCTCGGACTCGGGAAGCAGGTCGTTGGCCCATCGCCCCAACCTGACCGAGAGCCTCAAAAGCCTTGCTGAACGGTAAGCGACACTACGTGGTTTCAGCCTTCCGAGACGACGTGGGACCAGGTCACCAACGAGAAGCGCGGCACCACCGACACCCAGGGCGTAGAGCAGGGCAACTCCAGAAGACTGACCAACAACCAGGACCGCTGTGGCGAGCACGGAAGAAAGAATCAGCAGGGCCGAAGCCACCACCCCGACCGCGGGCGAGATCACCTCGCGCTCGTCGAGCATGCCGGCGACAGCTTCCGCTCCTTTGGCGCCGTCCGATGCATCACGCAGAGCATCCGCCCTCGGCACTCTCGTCACCGCAGTGCCGGCAGCTCTGATCCAGAAAGCAAGCAGAAGGAGAGCCACAGCCACAAGGAGTACGGCGACCATCATCGTCGTGCTTTCCCGACTTTGGCAAGGAGGTCTCGCTCCCTTTTTTCCATTCGCTCAGCGTCTTCGTCGACTATGTGGTCATAGCCGATGAGATGAAGAACACCGTGAGTCACCATCAGCGCCATCTCGTCCTCAAATGCCACGTCGTACTCGGTGGCCTGCCTGCGGATGTAGGCCGGTGCCACAATCAAGTCACCGATCATCAGCGGTGGGCCGTGGGGGTCGTGGTCGGGGACGATCCCGGGCAGCAAGTCCTCGAGGGGAAATGCCAGGACGTCGGTTGGCCCCGAGCGATTCAAGAATCGCTCGTTGTATTCCGACATCTCCTGTTCATCGATGAGGAGGATGGTGACTTCGGTGTCGTCCGGATACCCCTCTTCAGTAAGGACCATCTCGGCCAGGCTTCGCAAGTTGGAAAGCCCAATTTCCTCGGACTGCTCGTCGGCCAGGAACACACTCACCGATCTTTCCAGCACTCGAGAGCGTGTGTAACGGATGCGTCATGGGGAACCTGAGGTTTGCTTGTAAACGGGGACGGTTCGTCCATCAGTTACCGGGGAAATTCGGATAGGCGATGCGTTGATGGTAGTGACCCACAAGCGACTCCAGGAAGGCTGCCCGAATCTTGGTTAGCTCGCCAAGGGTCAACGGGGATTCGGACAACTGCCCGTCCTCGAGCTTCTCGTCCATGACCCGGTTGACGACCTTCTCGATGGCGTCGGGCGTGGGCTCTTCGATCTGGAACACTGCGCGGCAGGCGGCCTCCAACGAATCGGCAACCATCAGGATCGCCGTTTCCGCGGTGCGAGGCTTGTGCCCGATGTGGCGAAAGTCGTCGATGTCGACCTCCTCGCCATCCTGTTCACGGGCCTTCTCGTAGAAGAAGCGCATAACGCCATCGCCGTGGTGGCTGACTATTCCCTGGGTTACATCCGTCGGGATCTTGAACTGACGCGCCAGCACGACTCCGGCTGTCACGTGACTCCTGATGATCTTCGCCGACTCACTCGGGTCGAGCTTGTCGTGCGGGTTAGGAATCCCAAACTGGTTCTCGATGAAGTAGGTGGGGTTCTCGGTCTTGCCAAGGTCGTGGTAGTAGGCCATCGCCATTGCCAGCAGGGGGTTCGCTCCGATTTCCCGGGCCGCGGCATCTGCCAACGTCCCCACCATCAGCGAGTGGTTGAACGTGCCGAAAGCCTCCTCCTGAAGGAGTTGCAACGCCTCGTGGTTGCGGTCGGTCAGGTCGAGAAGACTGAGCGTGGTAGTGATGTCGAATGCCGACTCGAAGAACTGCAGTGCGGCAAGGCCAACCAGAGAGGCCACCACAGAAACCCCGAAGGCCCAGGCTACCGAGGTTCCGATCGTCTGGAGCAGGGTGTCATTTGGCCCAATATAGAAGAACCACGACGTCGCGGCCGCGATGCCGGAGGCGACCAGCGATGACAGCACTACTGCTTGGCGAAAAGCGCCTCGTGTGCTGACCGAACTCACAAAGGGAATAGGCGCCAGCGCCGCGAGAATGGCGTAGACCGTGATACCAATGTCCAAGGTCCCCACGGCCGCCAACACACCAACCGAGAGAGCCATCAACGCCGCTATGCGTTGATCGAACAGGATCGCCGTCACCAAGCCGAATGCAACGGCAGGCAGGACGTACCAACTGGTCGCCTCTTGGATAAAGACGGTGCCACGCACAGCCGCTCCAGCAAGGAGGATCAGGATCCCAAGAAGTGCCACCATGCGGGGGCGCGCCCAGAACTCGGGTCGGAATCTCGCCAGGTAAAGACCCAAGAGTGCGACTAGGACCGCGATAACTGCCAGCAATGCCATGGATGCCTGTTCCGTGGTTGTCAACGTGGTCGTCGCATTGATGGCGTCAATGTCGAGCTGGGTCATCAATTGGCCCTCGGCGATGATCGTCTGACCCTCGATGATGGCGACGGTCACTTCTGGCACATCTTCGGCGGCCGCGTCTTGATCTGCTGCAGTCCGTTCCTGGTTGATCAGATAGTTGGCCTGTAGAAATGTGGCAACGATCTCCCCTGAAGCCTCCCCACCCGAGACATCCTGGCCAGTGTCGACATGAAAGACGAGAGGCTGACTGGTCCTCTGGCGAGCCTTCGCCTCCTGAAGTTGGTCTGGTTCTATGCGACGGCCAAACTCCTCGAGGACTCGCTGAAGCGATGCCTGACGAACCGTGGGCAGATGAAGTGGCTCGTCGAGTCCCGACCGGATCACGTCGTCCGAAGCGACAGCCGCCAGGTAGCTGATGGTGTCACCCGGCAGTGGGTACTTAGCGGCCAGAGCCGACTCGACGTCGGCAAGGGGGCGCAGACTCGCCTCGAACCCTATGTTCTCGGCGGGACACTCCTCCCCGGCCTCACATGGGATCAGCTGGCTCAGGTTGTCGGTGTCGACAACCCATCCCTCGGGAACTTCGGGGTCGGAGTCGTCCACACTTATGACCGCTGCGCCCGTTGTGATTTCGGCGCTCCAAGTTCCCCCGGGCCCCGTGGTGACAGTCGAAATGTCACCTTCGGTCCGGATCTGAACGCTGACCCGCTCCAGCCCTTGGTCCACTCGATCGCCTTCGGCATCAGGTCTGAATTCGCCATCGCCGTCCACATCGAGGAACACGACACCGACGATGAGGGAGGGCTCGGTCTGAAGCGTCGTGGTCGTCGTAGAACCTTCCAAGAATTCTGTGGTCGAGGTGGTGGTCGTCGGAAGCTCGAGGATCGAGTTTGACGGGGATGTATCCACCTCATCGATGGCTAAGGATTCGACGTCGTCGAACACCGCATTCACAGACTCGGTGACGGAGCTCTCGATCTCAGAATCGGGTTCACGGATCGGCTCCACACCGTCCCTAGCCTCCTGTTTTCTTCGCTCCGTCTCCTTAGCGTCTACAACGTTCTCCGAACTCTCAGCAGTGAATGTCTGAGCGGCTGGTTGGCCGACCATCAACGCTGGATCGACGGCCGAGGTTCCGATCGAAAGCACACCCCAGGTCGCTACGACGGTGGCGAGGAAGAGAGCGGTCCGTACGACCGTAGGCCGGCGCATCACCGCTCCTCAGTCTCAAATCGCTCGTAAGCCTCGACGATCGACGCCACAATCCGGTGACGGACTACGTCGCGCGCGCCCAACTCGATAAAGGAAACGCCAGGAATCCCGGTGAGAATGCTGCGGACGATGTGGAGCCCGGAGTGACGCCCGGTAGGCAGGTCGGTCTGGGAAACATCGCCGGTGATGATCATCTTCGAATTGAAGCCCAGGCGAGTGAGAAACATCTTCATTTGCTCCGGCGTGGTGTTCTGCGCCTCATCGAGGATCACACACGCATCGTTGAGTGTCCTTCCACGCATGTAAGCGAGCGGAGCTATCTCGATAGTTCCCTGTTTGATGAGCGACGCAGTCTCTTCGGGACCGAGCATGTCCCACAAAGCATCGTAAAGAGGACGCAGATATGGGTCGACCTTGGCGGAGACATCTCCGGGGAGAAACCCGAGTCGCTCCCCTGCCTCAACGGCCGGACGGGTCAGGACGATGCGCCGGACTACGCCGTTGATGAGGCTGTCGACAGCGGCGGCCATGGCCAGATAGGTCTTGCCCGTGCCGGCAGGGCCGATTCCGAATGTCAGGGTGTTTTCTCGAATGGCTTCGATGTATTTCTGTTGACCGTGGGTCTTCGGCCGGATCATTCGACCCCGACCCACCGGAATCCCATCGCTCAGGACCCCCGAAGGACTGGGGACCTCGTCTCGGACCATCTTCACCACTTCGATGACACGCCCTTCATCGAGGGGGTGGCCCTCTTGCACCAGGATCAGCAGCTCATCGAGGACTGTTCGAGCCTTCTCGACATCGTCTTCCGAGCCCTTTAAAACCACCTCATCTCCGCGCGCGACAAAGTGGACCTCAGGAAAGAGAGACTCGACCTGGCGGAGATGCCGATCGGACTCACCTATGAGATCCAGCATCAAGTGATGGCTGGAGACACGCAGACGCGTTTCGCTCTGATCAGTGGACAAGGTGACGACGCCATCGTTGGGACGTCAGGTGCATTTTATCGGCTTCTGGGGATTCAGCTAGCGTGTTTCATCAGAGGTGGCGGTGGGGTCCACCGTTTGAACAAGTGAGCCGAGTATCGCCTGATCTCCTCGGCGTATCTCGAAATGGCTTGAATCCCTGCGCAGCAACTGGATGGCAGCGAGGTACCGCTCGACCAAGTCGTCTGAACTGGCGGCTCCCAGCGCATCCAGGTCAATCACGAGATCGTCATCCGATGGAACCAAAGGAAGAAGGTCTGATGCGGCGACTCCATAGATCCCGGCGAGACGCACGAATCGCTGTACCGAGATTGCACGCTCTCCCCGTTCGTAGGCTCCAACCACTGATGCCTTGAATTCACCAAGGGTCCTTGACTCGACCTGGCCAAGTGACCAAGCGCGCTGCCGCCTGGCGGCGCGAAGCTTCTGCCCCAACGATGCGTTGAACTTGTCGACCAAGTATGGCCCTCCCATGAGCCCTCCACACATCCTATTCGCCATGTTGCATTCTTCCAATGACTTGGTCAGGACATCAGTCTCACGGCAGCGACGATGGCCGCTGACTCGACCCGAAGGATGTTGGGTCCCAGATCCCAACGAACAACATCTGGAGGAACCTGTTCGTCTGCAAAACCATCTTCGGGACCGATAACCACCGTCTTCACATGAGGCGTGCCGGTCTGTCCACCCGGATGGCATGCCGCCACCGGCCCGGCCAGATCGTTCCAACTGACCAGGTCAGAGCTGGTTTCCATCAGCCAGGCGCCTCTGGACTGCTCGACGGCCGCGAGAACCCACGAGAACACCTTGGTACCCGAGGCAATCCGATCCTTGCCAGGAGTCGTCCTGAGCCACCGTAACCTGGCAACTCCCAGCTCTGCCAGTTTCTCGACCAGGAATCGCTGCCGATGCCTATTGGATGGAGGTGCAGATGCGACCACCAATTCGGAACTCCGCGGCACTTCATGCTCGTCGCCACGGTTGATGGCGCGATTGGCGAGAATCCCCTGGCCGAGATGACCCAGCCCATCGGTGTAAGAGATCCGATCACCCCGATTCAACCGAACGACCTTGGTCAGATGTTTCCATTGCACGATGGAGAGCTCGAGGGAATCTCCATTCCAAGGGGCGCCAACAACAACGTGAGGCACCTGCTTCATCACGTCGGCGCCGGTCGGTCGATTTTCTCGCCGCGTAGTTCTGCCCAGCGTCGCAAGAGCGTCTCCTCCTCGGAGCTCAACTCGGATGGCACGACAACGTCGACTACAACAACCAGGTCTCCACGGCTTCGGCGGCCCAGAACGGTCACCCCTCGGCCTGGGATCCGGAAAACACTCCTCGGCTGAGTCGCCGCCTTTATCTCGAGATCGGTTGTGCCCCCTTCGATGAGAGGGATGTCGAGACGGGTCCCAAGCGAAGCCTCGGCGAGACCGATGGACACCATGTGGATGAGATCGGCGTCCTGACGTTCGAATCTCGGATCGAGGGCGACGCTGACCTCGACAAAGAGGTCACCAGCCGGCCCGGCCCGCCCTGCAGACTCGCCTCGACCACTCAATCGCAACCTCGTCCCGCTGGAGACACCGGCCGGGATCTCGATACTCAACGTCACGTTCTCGGATACCGCCCCGGAACCGGCGCATTTGGCGCATGGGTTTGTCAGCAACGCTCCCTCACCACCACAGCGGGGGCAGGTGGTGACAGACATCATTGTCCCGAACAGCGAACGGCGTGCAACGCGAACCTGCCCGGTGCCGCCACAGTCCGGGCAAGTAGCCAAGTCGTATCCGGGCTCGGATCCCGTCCCGGAGCAATCAGGACACGCCACCAGAGTCTGGTATTCGACTTCAGCCTCGCTCCCGAAAGCAGCCTCCTCGAGGCTCACCTCGGTCCGCACCAGAACGTCACGACCACGCGAGGATCTGGATGCGCCTCCACCGAAGACGCCGCCATCCCCGAAAACAGATCGCAACAGGTCGTCTAGCCCTCCGAACCCGCCTAGTAGATCGGATAGATCGATGGTGTCTCCCCTGTCGTACCGGCTTCGTCGGTCGGGGTCGGAAAGCACCTCATATGCTTCTGCAGCTTCACGGAACCTTTTCTCGGCCTGGGGATCACCCGGGTTGGTGTCTGGGTGTGTCTCGCGGGCTACCCGTCTGAACGCCTTTTTGATCTCCTCGAAAGAGGCCTCCCTCGCCACACCGAGGATCCCGTAGTAGTCACTTGCCATTGGCGCTCATCAGCGTAAGTACAGTCGAGGTTTGCCTCATAGCGGCGGGGCCATTTATTCGGACCGCGAGCCGATCTGCTCCTCGAGTTCACGAGACACCTCTTCGACCGCCGAGATGGCTCGCTTGTAGTTCATCCTCATCGGCCCCATCACCCCAACCGAACCTGCCTCGCCGCTTGCTTCATAGGTCTTGGAGACAACCGCAAGATCAAGATCATCGGAGTCCAGCTCAAGACCGAGCAGGATCGAGGTTCCCGAAGCACCGGCAAGAAGCTTCATCACCTCGGCCTCCCGTTCCAGAATCTCAAGCACTCTCCCCACGGTGGACGCATCGTCCCAAACGGCGGACATCCGCTGGGTCCCACCTACGAACATCTCAGTTCCTGCCGACGCCGCCAGATGGAGGCCGTCGGTGATCGTCAGCACCGCCTCTCGTGTGGGCTCGTCGATCTCTCTCAGCTCCTCATCGGACAACAGAGTCGCTCCACCCAGTTCTTTACCAACGACGGCGGCTGCCACAAGACGTTGAGCGTCCTCAATTTCGCCGGGGGTCACCGGGACCCGAACACGACCCCGTTGCTGAACGACCCGGCCTCCTTCGGTGACGACAACCATGAGGATCTGGTCGGTTGTCACCTGAACCGCATGCAGGGCGCGAACCCGATCATGAGCCACTCCCGGGGCGATGACAACGGCAGGAAGATCGGTTACTTCGACGAGCAGCTCCGAGGTGGCCTTGAGCAGCTTCGACAATTCGAGATGCACCTCGCTAAAGAATGAATCAACCTTCTCTTGAGCCGCGTGCCGCAATCGGCCTGGTCTGAGATGATCGACGTAGTAACGATATCCGGCGGCCGTCGGAACCCTGCCCGCTGAGGTATAAGGCTGGCTGACCAACCCTTCGCTCTCGAGAACCGTCAGGTCGTTACGTACCGTGGCAGTCGAAACGGACAGGGTGGAGTGTTCAACAATCGCACGAGAACTAACCGGCTCGGCGGTTCTTATGTGCTCCTCGACGAGGGCACGCAGCACTTCGGTACGACGATCTTCAAGCATCAGAACTCGATGACACGATATCCGCCCCTTCTGTCTTCGCCCACCCCTTAGTGCCTCCCAACGCAAATACGCTGATGTTTCAACGGACAGATGTTCTCGCTCGCGACGTCCTCGTCCTAAACGCACCACACCGGGTGACCAACGTCGCCGCGTCCTGGCGAGGCGACACCCCTGGCTCGACGAAACATACGACCGTACTTACGTTGGAAAGCACTGAGGAGCCTCGAGGTCGAGAACGCAGCGGTGAACCTCGTCGGTGAGAAGAGGCCGATTGATAGTCAATCGTCCCGCAACCAGGTTCACCACGTCGGCATCCACGAGACGGCGCCCCGAGTCTGACTGGAGAAACGTGGTGACACCGGGTCCGGGCGCCACTCCCACCACCCTGCGCAATCCGACGAACAATCGATCGATTTCTGCATCCCAGCCTTCAATCACATCATTTCCCGACCGCGGTGTCTTGTCGGACTCAACCGCACTGACATAGGCATCTATGCGACGAATATTTCGAAACCGAATTCCGTCCCGATACCCGTGGGAACCATTGCCGTATGCCTCATACTGACCTTGCGCCCATACCGTCAGGTTGTATCGACACTCGTGCTGGGGATACGACCAATTGGAAACCTCGTATCGCGTGTAGCCGGCGGCACTCAAGACCATGTTGGCGTTCTCGTATCGGTCCGCCTGGGTATCCGGGTCTGGAGCCTCGGCTCCGTCCCTGACTGCGCGACCCAACGGTGTGCCGGACTCGACGGTCAGCGCGTAACAGGAGATGTGATCCGGAGCCAGGTCGATCGCCCGCCTCAATGTGTCCCTCCATGAGTTTGCCGTCTCGCCTGGTGTGCCATAGATGAGATCAAGCGATACGTTTTCGAAGCCTGCCCGTCTGGCGGCACGCACCGACGATTCGATCTGGCCGGATTGATGACGGCGACCAAGCGCCACCAGAACACTCGAATCAAAGCTCTGAGCGCCAAAAGACACTCTGTTGAACCCGAGACTGCGCAACGTGGTGGCCCGAGCCACATCGAAGTCCTCCGGGTTGGCTTCGAGACTGACTTCGGCATCAGCCGAGAAGCCGTGTTTGAGTGAAAGGGCGTCCAATACACCACCCAACACGGACGGATCGACATGACTCGGCGTTCCTCCCCCAAAGTAGATCGCCTCGAGTGGCCGCCAAGGCTCAGATGTTGTGATCTCGGTGCAGACGGCGTCGATGTAGCGGCCGACAAGATCGTCTCGCCCGGCAACGACTGCGAAGTCACAATACGGGCAGACCGAGGAGCAGAAGGGGATGTGAACGTAAGCGGCGGCGCTTCGAGAGTAGGCGTCGGCTTCGGTAGGAGTCACAGGTCATCGTCCAGTTTGAGGGCAGCAACAAAAGCCTCTTGCGGCACTTCCACCGAACCGACCATCTTCATTCTCTTCTTGCCCTCTTTCTGTCGCTGAAGGAGCTTCTTCTTCCGACTGATGTCACCGCCGTAACACTTGGCTGTGACGTCCTTCCGTTTCGCCTTCACCGTCTCCCGGCTGATGATCCGACCCCCGATTGCCGCCTGAATGGGCACATCGAACAGCTGCCGCGGGATGAGGCCTCGGAGACGGCCGGTCATCTTCTTCCCGTAATCTTCAGCGCCGTCGCGATGGAGGATGGCGGAGAACGCGTCAACCGGCTGGCCGTTGAGGAGGATGTCGACCTTGACCAGATCGGCTTCCCTGTAGTCGGCGGGCTCGTAGTCCAGCGATGCGTAACCCTTGGTCTTTGACTTGAGGAGGTCGAAGAAATCGAAGACGATCTCAGCGAGGGGTATCTCGAAGTCGAGCTCGACCCTCTCGGGACTCAGGTAGTTCATGTCCCCGACGATGCCCCTTCGGCTTGTTGCCAGCTCCATGATCGGCCCGACGTACTCGCTTGGCGTGAGGATCATTGCCTTCACATACGGCTCGGCGACGCCCCGACGATCGATGGTCTCTGGAAGGTCCTGTGGAGACTTGATCTCGGTCACCGAACCGTCGAGCATCGTCACCCGATAGGCCACCGACGGTGCGGTGGCGACCAGGTCGAGGTCGTACTCCCTCTCCAGACGCTCCCTGACGATCTCCATGTGAAGCAAGCCGAGGAACCCGCACCGAAACCCGAAGCCAAGTGCCTTCGACGTCTCCGGCTCCCACGCCAGCGAGGCGTCGTTGAGCCTCAGTTTCTCCAACGCATCCCTGAGTTTTTCAAAGTCGTCACCATCGGTCGGAAAGAGCCCGGAGAACACCATCGGCTTGGGCTCGGCGTAGCCGGGGAGGGCCTCGGTCGCCGGTGTTCGTGCCCCGGTGATCGTGTCACCGACCTTGATCCTGTCTATCTCTTTGACACCGGTGATCAGATATCCCACCTCACCAGTGCCCAGAACGCCGACCCGGACGAATGTTGGAGTGAGGAATCCGATCTCGTTGGCGTCGTGTACCTCCTTGGTGGCCATGAACCGGAGACTGTCACCGGACCCAAGATGACCGTCGACAACTCGGACATAACAAACAACGCCGCGGTATGCATCGAAGTAGGAATCGAAGACCAAGGCACGCAATGGGGCCTCTGGATCACCTCGAGGGGGTGGCACGTCCCGTACCACGGTCTCCAGCACCTCATCGATGCCGGCTCCGGTTTTGGCAGACATCCGCACGATGTCGTTCGCCGAGCCTCCGAGGATGTTGACGATCTCGACTGCGGCTCGATCGGGGTCGGCAGCCGGCAGGTCGATCTTGTTGATCGCGGGTATCACATCGAGTCCGGCGTCGATGGCCAGATATGCGTTGGCCACGGTCTGCGCCTGGACACCCTGTACTGCGTCGACGAGAAGAAGAGCCCCCTCGCAGGCAGCAAGCGAACGGCTCACCTCGTATGAGAAATCAACGTGGCCCGGTGTGTCGATGAGGTTGATCACGTATTCCTCACCGTCCGAAGCCTTGTAGTCGAGCCGAACTGTTTGCGCCTTGATGGTGATCCCGCGCTCTCGCTCCAAATCCATGCTGTCGAGGAGTTGATCTCTCATGTCTCTTTCACTCACCGCTCCGGTTTTCTCCATGAGGCGATCGGCAAGGGTCGACTTGCCATGGTCGATATGGGCGATGATCGAGAAGTTACGAATGCGCGTTTGATCGGTCACGGGTATTCCGGCGGAAGCGGGGGCCGCATTGTACCTGCGACTAGGCCACTGCTACCGTTCCTCCTGCAGCCCGGGTTACCTCCCGGCGCAGCGATTTCCCCTTACAGTCGAGTTTCAAATGGCCAACAACATGTCACAGAAGAAGCGGAACCGCCAGAACGAGAAGCGGCGTCAGAACAACATGGCGCTCGTGAGCGACCTCAAGACCAGTATCAAAAAGGTGGAGACCGCGGCGGCGGCCGGTGAGCCCACCGACGCGTTGTACCGGGAGGCTCAGAAGAAGATCGATGTTGCGGCAGATAAGGGTGTTCTTCACGCCAACACCGCTGCCCGCAAGAAGTCACGGCTGGCCACGCTGACAACGGTCGAGTAACCGGCCATCAACACTCATGTGAAACGCCCGACATCGTCGGGCCCGAGGGTCGACCGCTACGCGTACCAGCGACACATGGCCACCGTGAGCCTCTCCAAGGTGACTCGATGAACCTCTTCGGGCATGGTCTTCATTGTGCGATCGGCCCTGACCAGCGCCTCCTGAGCCTTTCGTAATGACGACTCGCGCACTCTTCTACGCGACGACCAGATTCGGGAAAGCTGTCGATCGGAACTCCCCGCGCCAACCCAATCCTTGAAGGTGGCCTCGTCGGGCGCAGCCGCCGCCAGCGATCGCTTCTTGAGATCACTTTCCAGCGACACGAGAAACACAAGTGGATGCCCGTGAACGAGGAAGTCGGAAAGACGACGAAGTGCCAGCCCGACATCGCCCTTGCCGATGGCGTCTGTGATGAGCCAGGTCGGCTCATCGGGCCGGTTCTTGAAGCGGTCGAGAATCAGGGCAGCCGTGATCTTGCCCCGAGTTTCCCCGAGTTGATCGAGCGCCTGTCCCATGCTTGCGGTATCGGTCCCGAACTTCTGAAGGAGGGCATCGGGGGCGCCTTTCTCCAGGGTGAGTTCACGTTTTCTCACCTCGATGTCGAGCCATTGTGCCGCCTGACGCTCCCACATCTTGCGGATCGATATGGTGGCACCGCGCTCCTTGGCCATGTCCGCGAGGCGCTTGCCGACAGAGCCTGATGCCACCAGCACAACCTCAGTAAGTTGGAGGTCGGCACCTTCGAGCAACTCGGCAAGTGTCTCCACTTCAGCCTTCTGCAGATTCTGGGCTTCCATCAGCTCCAAACCCTGGGCTTCACCGAACAATGACCCCGATTGAAGAAGAGGGATCATCGGCTCGAGTTCGGAACGCACTGGACCGTCCCCGGGCTCGCCGGCACCTCGACCCGGCACGTCGATACGCACCACGTCATCACGGCTGAGCCCTTTGCCGACAAAGTGCTCCGTGGCTGCCGCCAGCATCTGCTCTCTCTCACCGGGGCCGGCGTTGGAGGGACCTGCGACGATCAGAAGTGACACGGTCTCAACGTAGTCATTGGGTACGACCAAAAAGCCGCGCGAGGTCGCACGCCATGGCGACATCGTGAACCCTGATGATGTCTGCGCGATGCTCCAGAGCGAGAGAAATGTAGGCGGCAACCCTGTGGCCATCCCTTTTGCGGGGAATGGGTATCAGAACGGGTTTGCCGAGCAAGTGGAGGTGCTCCGACTCCGCAATCACTGCTAGCTGCATCTGGGTGTAGGACACGTAGTCGCCCCGATAGCTGAGAGCGATCCCGGGGTCGATAATCACGTTGTCGATGCCAACCGACTCGAGCTCGGAGAGAAGCTGACGAAATTGCTCGGCTGTGTGCTCAGCTTTGTCCTTCCGGATCTCGACATTTGCGACCTCGTGTGGGTTGGCACCTTCAATGTGAACGGCGACCACGGCTGCCCCCGTCAAGGCCACCACTTTCCTCATTGCCGGGTCGGCGAGGCCACCGGTGTCGTTGACGATCACAGCTCCGGCCGCAACGGCCGCCTCTGCGACCTCGGGTTTCCAAGTGTCGATAGCAACAAGATGCCCTTCGGCAACCATGGCCTCGATGACCGGCACTGTTCTGGAAACCTCGTCTGCGGCCTCGATAGTTGGATTGTCAAAATGTGATGATTGACCTCCGAGATCGATGAGTGTCGCCCCCCAGATCCGGTAGCGGTGGGCCATGAGAAGAGCGTCATCGATCGAGAAGGCAACAGTGTGGGTGTTCTTCGAGTCGGGAGAGACATTGATGACACCCATCACGTAGGTCACCTCACCGAGAGGGAGCTTTGTGTCGCCCAGTGTCAGCACATCGCCCATGGAGCGAGATTAGGAGAGGGGAACCACAACGTCTCCCACCTGGTCCGTTCTCACCACTTCGGCCCCGGACTCTTCGAGGACCTCTATCACCCATTCCGCCGGGTGGCCGAACTGGTTGGTCCCCACAGATATGACGGCGAGGTCGGCGCCGACCTCCTCCAACCATTCAGGGTCCGAAGTCGCCGCGCCCTGGTGCGGGACCTTGAGCACATCAGCTCTGAGATGGGACAGTTCGCCCTGGGCAAAGGCTTCAATGTCACCCGCAAGAAGCATGGTCCGGTCCGACCCGAGGACCGTGACAACAATCGACTGGTCGTTGGGTGACGCATACTTTCGCAGAGGTCCCTCCACCACCAGGCTCAAAGAACCCAGGCGAAATATCTCGCCCACCTGCGGTTCAACGACTGGCACGCCATAGTCACGTAGGGCAGATGTCAAACCTTCCAATGCTGCGGTGACGTGCGGCTCGGTCCGCATCCAAACCTGTCCCAACGAGATCTTGCCTACCAACCCGGTGAGTCCGGTGGCGTGGTCGGCATGGACGTGTGTCAGAACCACCAGGTCAAGTCGGTCTACTCCGTACTTGCGCAACCGGTCGGCGAGAACCAGGGCATCTGGACCGCCGTCGACAAGGGCGTAACTGTCATCCCCTCCGTGGATCAGGATGGCGTCGCCCTGGCCGACATCCAAGACAATCACCCCGGGGTCAGGTACCGGAGACCCTCTACCCAAAACCAGAACCACAACGACCACCGCACCGCCAACGGCGACCAGCGATCGGCTCCACGGAAAACGAACCGTGACCACCCCTACCAGAAGGATCATTAGAAGAGGGAGTGATTCGAGCTGTGGCCATATCGCAGCTCCCCTCGCCAACAGAAGAACCAAATCGGCCAACCAGGCGGCGATATGGAGCAGAAATGACGGACCTGCGACACCGACAGCGCCAATCAAGGTCGAGGAAGCGACGATGGGAGCCGCAACCAGGTTGACCAGTGGCGACATCATCGGAACCGAGCCGAAATGGGCGAGGATGAGAGGAGCCACCGCGATCTGAGCACCGACCGTGATCGCTAGGGCTCGAACCACCCTGCCACCATTCAGGGGCCATCGCGCCCCAACCAGCACTCCGGCGGTCGCTGCCACGGAGAGCTGAAAACCGGCGCTACCAGTCAGCCGCGGATCCAGCACCAGGAGACCGATCACGGCGAGCGAAAGCAGTTGCCATGCTTCCAAAACGACACCGATGAGACGTCCTCCCAGGGCAATGCCGGCCATTACCGAAGCCCGCATGACTGAGGGCTCGAAACGAGTCGCTGCCGCGTAGACGGGCAAACCAATCAACCCAACCAGAGCGCGGCGTTTCGGTCCGAGAGCAAGAGGACCGGCAGCAAACACAAGCAGTCCTAGAAAGAGAGCCACGTTTGATCCGCTGACCGCGACGAAATGGGACAGGCCGGCACGACGCATCGCCTCGATATCTGCCACATCAACCTTTGAGGTGTCGCCGATCAGGAACCCGGCGACAAGACCGCGGCCCGCATCGAACGGCTCCAGACGGGACATGACCCGGTTTCTCAGGGCGTCACCCAGACGCAGCGGCGGCGAGGAAGATGCGGACACCAGTGTGATCGATGTGACGCTCACCCGGGCTCGATACTCGTGGACTCCCCGTCGACCAGGGTCTCCGCGACGCATCCCTTGGAAACTGACCGTGTCGCCTCGGCCCAACCCACCTGACTGGTCGATGTCGAAGAGAAGTGCGCCGTCCTCCGTCTGGGCGGTCACCCAGTACCCATATCGACCCTCCACCGGGTCGCTGGCCAGCACCGCAACACCCGAAACGGGTCCCGGATCGAGCGGTTCGAGCGTTGAGTTTTGTGCGATCAGCGTCGTGACCAACCACGTAGCGATCGCCACCGCTATCCAAGGACGAGACACTGGAGGCGGCAGGGCCGGATGATCAGGTATCAAGGGACACGGACCAGATCACGAATCGAGGCCAGCTTCGCCTCACCTATTCCACCGACCTGGAGCAGATCCTCTACCTCGGTGAAAGGACCGTTCTGCTCCCGGTAGGCAACGATCCGCTCGGCTAGGACCGGTCCCACGCCAGGAAGTCCCTCCAGATCGTTCGCCGATGCCCTGTTTAGAGCGAGGAGTCCCCCTTCGGATGACCCGGCCATGGCGTCAGGGCCGGGAACCACGATCTGATCACCCGAGCGGATCGGGGCGGCCAGGTTGATCAGATCGACCAGCGCTCCAGGGCGAAGACCGCCTGCGGCCTCGATGACGTCAGCGACAATCGAATCTGACGCGACCCGGACTACGCCCGGTGAGACCACCCACCCCGCGACATGAACGTCGATGCTCGCCGTGACAGTCTCGACGTTTGACTCGGTGCCGCCAGCAGTTTCATGCGGGCGGTCGAGCGAGCCGAGCGACCCACCGACCAACACCGCCGCCCCCACGACAGCAGCTACTGCCACGGCGCGGCTCACCGACCGCCTTCCCACTCCACCCACATACCCGACTACCTAGCCGAGTCGACCGCCCAAGGGAACCCTCTCGACAGATCTCGCGCTACCGAAAGCGAGCCTGGATCTCACGTGCCTCCACCTCGAGATCGATAGCCCTGTAGGAGTCCCGGTGGTTCAAACCCTTACGTCTCCCCCGCAGGTAACTCCCCAAATAGCTGCTGAGAAAGCCGAGAACGCCGAGATCAGACCATTGGCGGACATGGACCAATTCGTGGATGATGAGGAGGCTGAGTTTCGCCCTATCCCCATTGAGAAGCCCCGGGTCGACAAAGATCCAGCGACGCACGGTCATCGCCTGTATCCCGGAGCCCCAGAACCTCATCATCAACGGAGTTGCAGATCTCAGCCACACTTGCTCAGGCTGTATCGGGTGGATGAGAACCCTCAGCTCGTCAGTATCCACACCTGCTTCCGTGAGGACGCGCCCTGCGTTCACCCGATGACGATGTTGACCAGGTTTGGCTGGCGAACGACCACTTTGCGCACTTCGTGACCGTCGATCCAACCCCGAATCTTGTCCAGACTCAACGCATGTTCCTCCGCTTCTTCGGCAGTGATATCGGTTGCCACCTCAACACGATCCCGGACCTTTCCGTTCACCTGGACGATCATGGTCACCGTCTCCTCGCGGACCAGTTGCTCATCCCAGGTGGGCCAGTCCTGAAGGGCCAGCATCTCGCTGTTGCCCCGCATCTCCCACAGCTCGTGGGCGACATGAGGCGCCATGGGCGACAGCATCAGCAGCATGAGCCGGACTGCCTCGTCATAGGTCTCCTGAAGCGGCTCATCCGAGGCATAGTCAGCCAACTCGTTGGCGAGGATCATCAAAGCCGGTATTGCGGTGTTGAAACGGAATCTGTCAATATCTTCGGTGACCTTGCGCACCGTGCGATGGGCCACCGCCAGGATCTCCCTATCCGTATCGGTCTCTTCCCGGACCACGAAGACGCCCTCCGCTGATCCCAGCTTCCACACTCGCTCCAGAAACCGGCGCGTTCCCTCCACTCCGTTGGTGTTCCACGCCGCATCGTCGGTTGGTGGCCCCATGAACAGGTGATAGAGACGGAGAGCGTCGGCGCCGTGGGAGTCGAAGAGCCCCAGAGGGTCGACCACATTGCCCGCGGATTTCGACATCTTGGCACCGTCGAGCGTAATCATTCCCTGGGTGAACAGGCGGGTAAAGGGCTCCTCGACAGGGCTGAGACCGATGTCGAAGAGGAACATTGTGATGAAGCGCGCATACAGAAGATGGAGGACGGCATGCTCCACGCCGCCGATGTACTGGTCGATCGGCATCCAGTACGCGGGCTTGGACGGGTCGAAAATGGCGTCGTCGTTGTGGGCGTCGGTATAGCGAAGGAAGTACCAGGACGAGTCGACAAAGGTGTCCATGGTGTCGGTCTCGCGCTGCGCCGGCCCATCACAGTTGGGACAGGTGGTGTTGACGAAGTCCTCGACCGCGGCCAGCGGTGACCTGCCCTTTGGGGTGTAGTCCTCAACATGGGGAAGCAAGACAGGCAAATCCTCACGAGGCACCGGCACCAGACCGCACTCGTCACAGTTGAGCATCGGGATGGGACAACCCCAGTAGCGCTGCCGCGAGATGAGCCAATCGTGCAGGCGGTATTGCACCGTCGCCTCGCCGATCTCCTCCTCCTTCAGCCAATCGACGATCCGGTTCTTGGCCTCCTCCATTGGCAAACCATCGAGGAAGCCCGAGTTGATGGTGATCCCGTCTCCGACATAGGCCTCGCCGTCCCAATCGTCCGGTGGCTGGACCGTGCGGATGATGTCGATCCCATACTTGGTGGCGAACTCCCAGTCCCGCTGGTCTTGACCTGGAACCGCCATGATCGCCCCGGTTCCGTAGCCCATCAGCACATAGTCGGCGATGTAGATCGGCACCCCGACTCCGTTGACCGGGTTGATGGCAAAGGAGCCTGTGAATACCCCGGTCTTGCCCCCCTCGGCCATCCGCTCGATGTCCGAGGCGCGCCCGGCGGCGACGATGTACTCCCTGGCCTCGGTCTCCGTTTCGGAATCCGTGATGAGCGACTCCACCAATGGATGCTCGGGGGCGAGGACACAGAAGGTCATCCCGAAGGTGGTGTCGGGTCTCGTCGTGAACACATCGAACGAACCACCACGTTCGACCTCGATTGTGAATGTCACACCCTCCGACCGTCCGATCCAATTTCTCTGCATCGTGCGCACGCGGTCTGGCCACTCTGTCAGATTGTCCAACGAATCGAGCAGCCTGTCCGCGAATTCGGTGATCCGGAAGAACCATTGCGAGAGCTGCTTCTTCTCGACTGGAGTGCCGTCCCGCTCACAGAGACCGTCGATGACTTGCTCGTTGGCCAGCACGGTCTGGTCCTTGGGACACCAGTTGACGAGAGCTTCCGCTTTGTACGCAAGACCGTGCTCGTAGAGCTCGAGAAATAGCCACTGATCCCACCGGTAGAAGTCGACGTGATGCGAAGCGAGCTCGCGGTCCCAGTCATACATGGCTCCGAGCTGTTTGATCTGGCGAGTCATCGTTGTGATCTGGTTCTCGGTGTTCAGCTTGGGGTGAATACCGGTGTCAATGGCAGCGTTCTCTGCCGGAAGCCCAAAACTGTCCCAGCCCATCGGCGACAGGACGTTGTAGCCCTGCATGATCTTGTAGCGGGTGAGCAGATCACCAAACGTGTAGTTGCGCACATGTCCCTGGTGGAGGACCCCTGAGGGATACGGATACATGCACAGGTTGTAGAACTTGGGCTTCGACCCGTCCTCGGCGGCGTGGAAGACTTTCTCGGTCGCCCAACGGTCTTGCCATTTGGCTTCGATTGCTCTGTGGTCGTATGACATCTGAAGGCGGGAGGGTAACCACGAATGGGCCGTGGACCACGGGTGCTGTCAAGTGGCACACCCACAAAACCCACACCATCATGGCCGTCAAACCGACGAGGAGTCCAATGCCATGTTGATCGAGCGTGTGGGTGTTATCGGTGGGGGCCTCATGGGATCCGGAATCGCCGAGGTGTGTGCCAGAGCCGGTAGCGACGTCATCGTTCATGAGATCAACCCCGAGGCTGCCGAGGCGGCCATGAGTCGAATTGAGAAATCCCTGGATAGAGCGATCGAGCGGGAGAAGCTCGATCAAGCCGGACGAAGTGAGATCCTCAGCCGGATCGCCCTTTCTACGGACCTGACCGAACAGGCCGATCGCCAACTCGTGATTGAAGCCGCCACCGAGAACGAGGATTTGAAGAAGCGGATCTTCACCGACCTCGACGAGATCGTCACCGACTCCGACGCCATCTTCGCTTCCAACACATCTTCGATTCCCATCACCAGAATCGCCTCGGCAACCAGCCGCCCCGATCATGTCGTCGGCTTGCACTTCTTCAATCCGGTTCCGGTCATGGCTCTGGTCGAACTGGTGACAACGGTCATGTCAGATCCGGGCGTGGAGGACCGGGCTCAGGCATACGCCGAGAGCGTCGGAAAAACTGTGATCCGCGCCAAGGACCGGGCCGGCTTCGTGGTCAACATGCTCCTGATCCCTTTCATGCTGGGAGCGGTCCGGATGTACGAAACCGGGGTGGCGACCAAGGAGGACATAGATACAGCCATGCGTCTCGGAGCCAACCATCCGATGGGGCCACTCGAGCTAGCCGACTTTGTGGGTCTCGACACGACAAAGTATGTGGCCGACGTTCTCTACGAGGAGTTCAAGGAGCCGATGTACGCCTCTCCCCCTCTCTTGACCCGCATGGTGGAAGCCGGTCTCCATGGTCGCAAAAGCGGACAAGGCTTCTACGACTACGAGTAGCCCGGACGTGTTCTCAACTCTGATCCGGCGTCGGGGCCTGGCTTCTGGGGAAGACCGGTAGCGGGGTGCCGGCGCTTGCCGAACCGACCCTCCTCCATGACCTCTGAGTCGATACGACGAGCGGGCTGAGAGGGAGAGCCGCCCGAACCAAGTCCTGCGCTCCTGGCGTGTATCTCAGAAAGTCGGCGGCGACTTCGAATCGATGACGCACGTCTTCCGGTGTCAACACCAGATCAACCGTCCTAGCGAAAAACGTCCGGTGCTATCGGGTCCTGTTCCCTGCGCCGTGATGCCAGACCGGACAGATATTGTTTTGGGTAGTCGTGATCGGCATAACCGAGATCGATTGCAGCATTCATGGTCCAGTAAGGGTCGACAAGATGGGGTCGGGCCATCACACAGAGGTCGGCACGCCCGGAGACGAGGATGTTGTGGATGTCGTCAATGGAAGACACGGCACCCACGGTCATCGTGGCGATCCCCACTTCGTTTCGAATCCGGTCACTAAAAGGGGTTTGGTAGAGCCGTCCGTACTCGGGACGCGCTTCGACAGATGTCTGACCGGTCGATACATCGATCAGGTCACACCCATGGCTCTTCAGGGCCTCGGCGAGGACAACAGCGTCGTCACCGTCAAACCCTCCTTCGACCCAGTCGGTTGCCGAGATGCGAACGGAGATGGGTTTTCCGTCAGGCCAGACCTCACGCACAGCGTCGAACACTTCCAGTGGGTACCGCATTCGGTCCTGCATCGAACCCCCGTACTCATCTGACCTCTGATTTGCCAGAGGAGTCAGAAAGCTGGACAGGAGATATCCGTGGGCAAAGTGAAGCTCGAGCCAATCGAAGCCGGCTCGGTCGGCTCGAATAGCGGCCCCCACATGTTGATCCCGCACCTGATCCATGTCTTCCCTGGTCATTTCCCGCGGCACCTGGGCGTCCGGTCGGTACTTGATTGGAGACGGGCCGATGATCTCCCAATTGCCCTCGTCGAGGGGATCGGTGTCGCCCTCCCACATCAGTTTGGTGGAGCCTTTTCTCCCGGAATGACCGACCTGGATACCAACCTTCGACTCCGAATGGGTGTGGATGAATTCCGTGATCCGCGCCCATTCCTCGGCCTGCTCGTCGCTCCAGATGCCAATGTCTGCGGGAGAAATTCGTCCTTCGGGTGAGACGCAAACCATCTCGGTCATGACGAGACCGGCACCTCCCACGGCACGACTCCCCAGGTGAACGAGGTGCCACTCGCCAGGCATGCCGTCGACAGCGGAGTATTGGTCCATTGGAGAGACAACTATCCGGTTGGGAAGAACGACGTCGCGAACCTGATACGGGTGGAACATCGGAGGTATCGACGCATCCGTTTCGACCGGTGAACCGTGGTCCGATCCGGCGTACCAAGCATCGACCGACTCCATGTAGCTCGGGTCGCGAAGCCGGAGGTTGTCGTATGTGACTCGCTGGCTTCGGGTCAACATACTGAAGACGAACTGCTCCGGTTCCAGATCCCGGTACCGGTCGGCTCCTTCAAACCACTCCAAACTGGTCAGGGCAGCTCGTTGCAAGCTGTCGACGACGGGACGTCGCTCCTCTTCGTAAGCCTCGAGTGCTTCAGACAGGGGTCGGCCGTCCAGTAGCAAGCCCGCCAGGGCGATCGAGTCTTCCATTGCCAGCTTGGTTCCTGAGCCAATGGAGAAATGGGCAGTGTGGATGGCATCCCCCAGTAGAACAACGTTGTCGTGATGCCACTTCTCGCATTTGATGGTGGGGAACTGGAGCCACTTGGAGTTGTTGCCCACCAGCGGATGACCGTCAAGATGCTCGGCAAATATCTCCTCGCATAGTTTCAGGGCGTAATCGTCACTGACTCCCGGCGGGAAAAGGTCGTCCTCGGTCCGGTCGAACCCCAGACCCCGCCAGGTCTTCGGCGCCATCTCCACGATGAAGGTGCTGCCTTCCTCGGAGTAGGGGTAAATATGAGCCCAGACCATCCCGACAGGCGTGTCTTCGAAGATGAAGTGGAACTTGTCGAATACCTTGGGTGTGCCAAACCACACGTATTTGTTGACGCGTTGACCGATCGACGGCCGGAGGTGGTCAGCAAGGGATCGGCGCACCATCGAGTTGGCACCGTCGGCACCTACCACCAGATCCGCCTCAGGGAGTGAGGAAAGGTCAACCACGTCGGTGGAGAAGTGAAGATCTGCACCCAGTTCGGTTGCCCTATCGGTGAGGATCTCGAGAAGCCGTCGTCGGCTGGCCGCGGCAAACCCGTGGCCACCGGACACAAATCGCCTACCAGAGAAGTGACGAACCTCTATGTCGCCCCAGTGCCTGAAGCTCTCCGTCAGAGCCCGATAGGAGGGCTCGTCAGCCTCCTCGAAGTGGTCAAGGGTCTCATCAGAGAAGACGACTCCAAATCCGAAGGCAGCTCCAGGCTCATTGCGCTCGAAGACTTTGACATCGATGTCCGGCTGATGCTTCTTGAGAAGTATGGCCAGGTAGAGGCTGGCGGGGCCCCCTCCAACGCAGACCACCCTCATGACGCAAGACTCTCCTCGCTGCGAATTCCTACACCGACAGCCATGAACGCAAACATATCGCGTAAATACGACGATCTGGCTTCCGAATGCCCTAGTTGAGATCGAATTGCAGTTCCCAAACTCAGCTACCTTGCCAGCCTTGCCCGGCAGCTGCGCGCATGGACAATGAGTCTCTGACACTTCCAGGGCGTCTCGCTCGTGGTCGCCGGAAAGGTCACCGAGCAGCAGTTCCATCACGAACAGCGCCGGGAGACCAATAACGCGGTGGCAATAGTCGAGAACCTGCTGCTTCTCATGCAGGACTCCGCCCTGCTACTCGAACAAGCCGGAGAACTCGATCATGCCCGCCGCCATTTCCTCAACTAGGCGGGTGATACGACTCCGGGTGGAGGAGTCAAGTTGGAGAAACAGCTCGTCGACAATTCGGTGACGGTCGATCAGCAGGAGATGGGTTTGGTCGCGGGAGTCCGCCGCCGGCGGATCGGGGGAAGGTAAAGGCTCCTCCGAACGACCGGTGCCGAAACGGCCGGCGAATAGCGAGAGAGCCTCTCGACCCGCTGGGCGAAACGAAAGGGCATGGAAGCTTGGAAGCCTCGGGCACCACCTACACGCTTGCGTGTTCCAATCGGCAGAAGTCGCCACCATCCTCGGCCTTTCCGTGCCAGTTCTCTCAACTCTTCGAGTCGCTCGATTGCAATGCCGAATTCGCCGGCGTCGCGCAGAGGTGGGCTCCGCTCGGTCATCGGTAGGGTTTGCATATGGAGAACATCTACTCAACGGACTGGGACGGCACCCAGGATCATCCCGGGTACGAATGGCATCGCATCCGACTCGGCCGACGCCTCGAGGGTGAGATGCTCGGAGCAAGCATTTACGTCCTGGGCCCCGGACAGCG
>SMXW01000087.1 GCA_004356805.1 Acidobacteriota bacterium
GCAGAGGAGAGAAAAGTGAGTGAACGTCCAGCTAGCGATACCCTCCAAACCAGCGGTGGGGCGGTGTATTTGACGGCATTGGCCGGGATCCTGATGGTCCTACTGGGTGGCTGGTGGATCATCGCCGGGATTGTGGCGATATTCAACAGTGATTTCTACGTTGTCACCCAGGAGTGGATCTTCGAATTCTCCACGACCTCGTGGGGTTGGACCCATCTGATTCTCGGTGTTGTGTTGCTGCTCGCCGGCATCGGCTTGTTCACTGGAGCGGTGTGGGCCCGAACGGTGGGTGTGATTCTCGCTGGGATATCGGGTCTGGTTGCGTTCGCATGGCTGCCCTACTACCCGGTGTGGGCGATCCTCTTCGTCACCATGTCGGTGCTCACGATTTGGGCACTCACCGTCCACGGCCGCGACATCACCATGGGATACGAAAGCGTTTAGAACGGCTACACACCTCGATAACACAAAAAGCGTCGAAGACGGTCTGAAGGTTATTCGGTCCCCGAGAGCCGCCCGTTAACCGGCATTATCCGCCAGTCAGTTTGTAGGTTCTGATGTGGAGGCTTCGGTGTCTATTCGCTTGAGGATGGAGCCGTGGGGTAGGTCTCACGGCGGATATTCGCCATCCACCTTTGCACGCGACGAGAGTGCCCTCCGGGTGCATTTGCTCCCGGCTCTCGGAGCCGAAGGATCGGATCGTTGGACCCTGGTGATGTCCGTGGCCTCGTTGCCGACTGGTCAGGGAGGATGGCACCTCGAACCGTTCGCCGGACCTATGGAACAATGTGGGCGTCCTCAACTACGCCGTCGAAACCGATCTGATCTCGCGATCACCTCCCTGTAGGGCATCAGGCTCCCTGCGATCGAGCCCGCGCCAGCGATTGTGACGACACCAGAGGAGCTCGTACGACTCGCAGACGCAATCCCCAAAAACTCTTCTCCAATGGTATGGCTCGGTGCAGTCCTGGACCTTCGGTGGAGGGAGATCGCCAGCGTGGCCTGATAGGAGAGTGACCTCCTAGCCTGCACTGAGACGTGCCCACCGTCCGGTCCTTGCACAACACCCCTCGAGTTGAGAGGAGCCGGACCATGATGGTCGTTTTAGGGCAGATGCGGCACAAGCGGAGCATACGGTGGTGGTTGATGAGGCCGGTGTCGAGTTGGGGCGGCAGTGACCTCATCCATGCTGTCGAAGAGGTGCCCTCAGACGACAGTTCAGGCAACACGAACGGTGACGCCTGACGCTGGTGGGCTATCTGGCCCTCGTCAGAGACCTCCTTTCATGTGAGGTAGTAATGCCATTGTCCCCCTCTGTCGGCGCGTCGAGCCGTCACATACCAAGGATCTGTTTCTTCTTGGCGGCGAATTCCTCATCAGTGAGGATCCCTTGTTCGTGGAGGTCGGCAAGTTTTTGGAGTTGATCAAGATCCGATTTACCCGAAGGTGTTGACCCAGTTGGCGCCTCGCTTCCCCCTCCCTCTTCCTGGTCGTCGGCGGTGATCTTCTGCTTGTCGATGCCAAGATCATCCATCGCCTTCTCGAGATCAGCGTCCTCCAACTCTTCGGGTGGGATTCCTGTGTGCTGCTCAACACGGTCAGCATCGCGCTTCGACATCTTGTAGATACCGAAACCGATCAGACCTCCGACCAGCAAGATCCTTCGCCTACGCCTGCGTCGCTTTCTTCTTCGTGTGCGCCGAACTGCGCGTCGGCCTCGTCCTGGCATGTTCTACCTCCTATCAATCAGACTCTTTCGACCAGATATTTCCATGTGGCGCCGTCATCAGAGACGTCCACCACCACTCGCACCTCGTCTCCGGCAATGAGTTCTAGCGGCTTTTCCAACATGATGACGCCTTGTTGCCAGCTCGGAGCTGGATTGGGCGGTGCGTTAGTCAACGTCAGGCCGTCGGCAACAAGGGCCTCGAACCAGACACCCACGGCATGAGTAGTCGTATCTCGGCGTGCAACGAGGACACAACTCCCTGACACGGAGACTGGAGCTTCATGAAGATCAGCATCTATCAGGATACGCGGCTCGCTCACGATCGATACCGGACTGAGGTCGTCCCAGGCCATCTTGTTAACGGCCAGGTCGCGCAAAGGCGAAAGGTCAAATGTGTACAGCGCCGAAGCCAGCCTCTCCAATTCAGCGTGATCCCGAGGCAGCTCGAGGAGAGAGCCCATCAGAGTCAGCCGACCAGGAATGAGCCGAGCATCGGGTTTGAGCAGTCGAGACCTGGCATCAGCGACCCACGTCAAAATGCCCTCGTCAAACGCAGCGTTACCTATCGTTTCGGTGATCAGGACATCGCCAGTTTCGGGGAGCTCGATTTCGGTGGACTTGCCAACAATGAACTCGACGCGTTCCTCAACACCGTTTGCCAGCGCAATGGCTCTCGCCACGTTCACAATCGACTCCTCCTCAATGGCGTAGACCTTTCGTGCCCCAGCAGCCACCGCGATCACCGCCAACAGCCCGGTCCCGGTGCCGATGTCGACCACCACATCGCCGGGCTTCACCGTGTTGTAGATCGCACGCAAGAACGACTCGACGCGAACCGTGTCCACGACCATCGAACGGTGATAGTCGTATAACGCCACCTGGATGGCGTCTTCTGTGATCTTGGCAAGTCTCAAATCGACGCGTCCATGCTCATGCGGCCTACCCGCTGCCGTATTGTTCGCAGACAAGCTAGAAGAGATTCCTCAATCGTAACGGTCAACACAATGATCTCCTCATGGCCGCCGAGGTCGTCTCTTTCACTGAGATTGATGCGATAGCCTGCTTGATCGCTCAACTCAGAAGCTTGCTCTTCTCAGCCTGAAATTCCTCGTCGGTGAGTGCCTCGTTGGTGCAAGTCGGCCAGTTTCTCCAACTCGTCAGCCGAGGAACCTGCTAATCCTGAAGCCTCCTGGATCTAGGCATTCTGCGATGCCACCTTGTTGGCGTGGGTCTGCATCGCACGGTTCTGCATATCGCCCCGTGCGCAATCAGATAGACGAGCACCCCCAGGATCGGGATGATGATCACGAACAAGACCCATCCGGCCTTGCCCAACCCCGACATCTCGCACGAAAGATGTCAGCGAAAATGCTAATCAGCACCCAAATCCAAGCGATGAACAGCGTTCGGGACGCTGAGGTCGTGGGTTCGAATCCTGCCATCCCGACTAGGAGACACCAGGCTGGAGCCATGTCATCAGGGCTCCAAGCCAGGATCAGATTCCACCTCTCAAGTATCTCCCGCGAGAAACGCCCGTTTAGCCGGCATTATCCGCGAGTCAGTTTGTAGGTTCTGGTGTGGAGGCTTCGGTGTCGATTCGCTTCAGGATGGAGCCGTGGGGTAGGTCTCGGGGCGGATGATCGGCCCGGCGACCCCGCCATCGTCGTCGAGTTGATATTCGTGCCGGAAGAGGCAGTCCATATCGCAACACCGGTTCGGTGTTAGATTGTTCACCGTTTGGAACGCTATTGAAGGGGTAAGAAGTGAGTTTTTGGGACAGTCTGTGGGATCGTCTGGTGACATTCGGCGAGACCTTTATCGAATGGGCAATCTTGATTCTGATCGCCCTCGTGGTCCTCGTTGTCGGACGTTGGATCGTCCGTCTCATCAGCAAGTTGCTCGCCGGATTCTTGGACGCCGACATTCTCAAGGGGATGTGGAAGCGATCGGGTGTGTCGAAGGCGCTGGCTGACGGCGACCAAACGCCAGGTTCGATCGTGTACACGATCATCTACGCCTACTTGATGGTCGTGCTTCTGCTGATCGTCGCTGGCATTCTCAACCTTCCGCCGATGCAGGCTCTCCTGATTCGATTGCTGGGATGGATTCCTCTGCTGCTGGTGGCAGCGGTGATAGTGGTCGTATTCGCAGCGGCGGGGAGTTGGGCAGCCGGACTGGTAAAGCCCTTCGCTGATGAGCAGAACGTCGGATGGCTCACCTGGGTCGTTCATGTTGGAGTGATCGTTTTTGGTCTGCTCTTCGCCATGGAGATTGTCAACGTCAGCTTCGCCGGAGAAATCGTCACGATCATCATCGGCTCAGCCACCATTGCCCTAGCCATCGCTTTTGGAGTCGGCGGTATCGACGCAGGCAAGCAGTGGTGGGCTAAATATGGGACCCCAAAAGGTTCCACACCGGAGTCCCGCTCCAGCGACCACCAGCGCTAAACAACCACGGTTGAAAATGGGGACGGCTACGCCGTCCCCATCCATCATGTCTCGAGTCTGCTGAGCCGACAGCCGTTACATGCTGGCCATTGGCTAGGCGAGAAGCTTGCTGTTCTCGGCCTGAAACTCCTCGTCGGTGAGGGCGCCTCGTTGTTGCAAGTTGGCCAGCTTCTCCAACTCGTCAGCTGAGGTAGCTCCTGATCCTGAAACGTCGCTATTGACATTCACATTGGATAGGCGAGGCCAACACGCCATCATCTGCTCCGATCTCTCCACAAATGGGGACCACGCATATTTACTGTCACAGACAGTTGCGAAGGGGTTCCCCCCGCCCCTAACAGCCAATATGTCTCCCTCATGAATGCCTGATTGATGATGTGGCCCGGCTTGTTGCTTCTTGATTGAAGAGTCCTAGAGGTAACCCTCCCGCGTGTTCCCTACTGTGACAGAACCTGAATCGATAGCCTGAGGAGGCAGACATGTCGAAGCTGATTGGACTCGCCCAGGAGGTCGAGGAGCCAACCGAGATCGTGGTTGAGACGACGGAGGCGTGCGCGGGTCTCGGCCCTTTGTGCAACCTGCTGGCTGATTGGACCGGCAATGAGGCATTCGCGGAGACGATCTCATGGCTGCTGGGCACCCCGGCGAAGATCATCATCATCACCGTCCTTGCCCTCATTCTGAATCGACTGGCACGTCGGTTGATCAACAGGCTGTCGGACCGTCTCGGTGTCGTGACCGCCGACACCCATATCGTTTCCGAACGTAGCCGCGAACGGGCTGAAGAGCGGGCAGATACGATCGGTTCGCTGTTGCGCAGCCTCGCATCAGTTGTGATATTCAGCATTTCTTTAATAATAATCTTGGCCACTTTCGGTATCGCGGTCGTGCCTGCTATCGCATCCGCTGGAGTTCTTGCTATTGCTATCGGATTCGGCGCCCAATCGATCGTGGAGGACCTCCTTCGAGGAGTCTTCATGCTTGCCGAGGACCAGTTCGGTGTCGGCGACAGGGTCGATGTGGGCACCGTCAACGGCTATGTAGAGCGCGTGACTTTGCGGACCATGGTGATCCGTGATTCTGACGGGGTGCTCTGGCACATGCCCAACAGCGAGATCAACTATGTGGCCAACGAGTCTCAAGAGTCGAGCCGGGCGGTCGTGGAGATAGCAATCCCCTATGGGTCGGACATGAGGGGTGCAATGAAAATCCTTCAACACGCCGCTGACCTTGCCTGCTCTGACTCCGAATGGTCAGACATTGTCAAAGGACCGGCAGAAGTCCGCGGAATCCAGCAGCTCGGTGATCATGAGGTCATGGTTCGTGTACAGGTGTGGGTGGCTCCCGGGTCGAAACGCCCATTCCAACGTCACCTTCGGCTATACCTCCAGGAGGGTCTCGATGAGGCTGGGCTGGGTAATAGCCCCAAACCGAGCATCGACGTGTGGCTGAAAGGGGCCCCTGAACAACCCGCCCACGCGGGGTAGCCGGGAAGGCAGCCCCGGTTCATCCCTATCTGAGTTGGCAGAGTTCAATGCAAAAGGATGGTGACAACGACTCGGTTTTCGGAATTGTTGACGTTTGCTCTGGGAGTCATGACGGTTTAAGTGTCTCCTGCCGAGCAGGACTCCAATCGTCAGTCGGGCACGATCGGGGATTGCCAAGGCCATCGACCGTCCATCTCTAATTCCAGGCTCCAACTCAGGAATGTTCTGATCAAGACCAGAAGCCCGAGAATCACCACATTCTCAAGCGTCAATTCGAGTGTGACGGTCTTGATTATGTCGGCGGCGATCAGGAGATCGAGTCCGATGAGCAGACCCCGGGCGATGTAACGCTTGAACGTCTTGAACGCCGCAGCTCCGTCGGAACGAAAACGAACAATCAGTCCGCCCAGCATCGACGCCACCACCGCAACCCCAATCACTATGACCGCGAGGATCTCGATCCATTCCGCGACCATCTGGGCTATCTCGAATTCTCCGATCGTCAGTCCATCCACCTGGTTAAGCCTTGCAGCAAACCCCGCTCATAACCGGCATTTGCGGTCGGCGATGACGTAGTCAACCGCCCGATAAGTGCGTTATTTGGGGACGCGATAAGGAAGGGGGAAACCCCCCGAGTTCGGTCGCTAGGAGA
The DNA here is from genome assembly GCA_004356805.1 of Acidobacteriota bacterium. Taxonomy (GTDB): domain Bacteria; phylum Actinomycetota; class Acidimicrobiia; order Spongiisociales; family ZC4RG35; genus SZUA-217. The sequence goes on from SMXW01000087.1 coordinate 6,316, forward strand.
GGCCTGCTCTGGAAACGTGGAACCTTACGCGGTCACCGGTGGGTGGCACCTTCCTAAACCGCGCGATGTGGGGCATCCTGGCCCGTCTGAGTGTAAATATTCGTCGTTGTGTATGGCTTGTAAGACCACGCTGCGGTGTCTTATGCCATGGCGATGTCGCGGCCGTGGGCAGTGAGTGCCCAGATCGTAAACACCGAGTGCAGGGTGAATATGCAACGAAACGCGACGCGGAGAGAGCTCTCGTAGATGTTCTCGGCCGACTGGACATCGGCAGCTACGTTGAGCCCACCAAGCAGACTGTCTCCGACTTCCCTTCGAGATGAGTGGCTCCCGACGGTTAGGCCGCAGCTCAAGCCGATCACGCGGTGACGGACCAGCACCGGTAGGTCGACGACCTCGACGGAACCGAAACCACACCCTCCCGCTCCAAGTGATAGCCGATCGTCCGCGGCCCCCAACCCGGATTCGCACGCCGCATAACGACGCAGCCACCGATGAACCTTCTGACGTGTCACCCATACTGACCAGGCACCTCAGTGACCGTCTCCTCTGGTAGTACTACTTGATAGTTGTACTACCGACGAATATGGTAGCCGACATGAAAGTAACTGTTTCCGTTCCCGACGATCTCTGGGCAGAGGCGAGCCCTGATGACTCAAGAGGGCCGTCCGACACGGTGCAGCGAGGGCTGAGGGCACTCGCCGATCAGCTGCGAGCCTCGAAACGTCCGCTGGCCAACGCTCCTGATCAATCCAACCTCGAGAGATACCAACCGATGTTCGACCAGGCGGTGGAAACCACTGCTGGATTGGTCGGTGATGTCCTCGACAACGGCTACCGATTCGGTCTGTTGCTCGCGCCGGGGCTTACACCCGACGACTTCGAGGTAATCGACCGTCAAGGAGCACGGACGGGAATCCAAGAGATCGTCTGGGAGTGGGGCATAGATGGCGTCAGCGACTTCTCATCGGAGTTCGCTCTTCACGTAAACCAGGTGCTCGAGGTCTTCAACTCCGATAAGGATCGAGATGGACGCGATCTCCTTGAGGATGTGCTCGGGACCGAGGGCATAGAGGTGGAGGTGTGGACCGGCGTCGTGTGGGCCCAGGACCTAGAAGGTAAGGAAACGCCACGACTCAGCGACACCTTCGCAGACGGGGTGCTGGCCGCTCTCAGGGACGTGCGCGACGAAGCAACCCGACGACGGATGACGTCAGACCGGGCCAGAGACACAGAGGGCAAGTGACATGGCGACGCCCGTCCACATCGACAGATCCAAGCTCGTTTTACCCTTGTCGACGGCGAGCACAGAACGCCGCGTGGACACCCGACCCTACATCGGGTACAATCACGCCAACTGTTCCCCGCCGTCCGAGCCTCCGGGTCCGAACTGGCGGGGATTATCTATTCCCGTCACGGACGATTTGGTCGAGGTGACGCCGCATGACTGACCGGGTCGTTCTTTTTCTCGACTACCAGAATGTCTACATGTCCGCTCGATCGCTGTTCCATCCGATGGGGGCACCGCATTGGAACGGGCAGATCGATCCTCTAGCCCTCGGGCGACTGCTCGTTGACAGAAGTCCGTTCGACCGAGAGCTGGCCGGCGTGAGGGTCTACCGCGGACTCCCAGAATCCACGAAGGACCCTAAGGGCTATGGAGCCTCCCAGCGACAGATCTCGAGCTGGGCGCAAGCTCCAGAGATCGAGGTCATTACGCGGACGCTTCGGTACCCGCAGAACTGGCCGGCCGAGAAGCCAAAGGAAAAGGGCATCGACGTCGCTCTGGCAATCGACTTCGCTTTGATGGATGTTCGCGGTGACTACGACGTGGGGGTGCTCATGTCGACCGACACCGACCTCAAACCCGCGCTCGAGGCGGTTGCAGGAAGCGGCACTGCACGAGCCGAGGTCGCAGCCTGGTCGAACTCAAATGGCTACTCGCGGCGCCTCAGCATCAAGGGTCGCAACCTGTGGTGCCATTGGCTCGACGAAACCGACTATCTCCGAGTCCGGGACACTCGGGACTACAACATTCCGTAGGTCCTACATCTTGGGCGTGATCTGGCCCATCAGGTGGGCGTGACTGCGCATTCGTCGTCGGGCGTTTGGGGCTTCCGCTGGCCGTTCAGTTTCCTTGGTCATCCCGCCGAATACCTCGCGCGACAGCATACGGGCGGAGGGAGGTGTTGGGGTACGCCTCTCCCCTCCCCGTTCTGCTCCGACGACAGAACCGGCGGCGCGCTTGCTGGGCGTCTGCGGCCAGGGAACGCCACAGCGAACGACACTCCAGACCTGCTCGGCGTGGTCGATGACGCCATCTGCCAGCTCCCCACTCATGTCGCTGCGAGTCACCGGCTCGGCGACGACCCCGGGTTGGTGTCAGTAACGCGGACGCAGGGGTCTTCGGCTCGAAGGCCGCAGGGACGTTGTGTGTGCGTGAAGGGGACTACCCGACAGAACTAGCTAGTTAAGTCCGGAAACGACAAACGGCGATGTGTGCTCGCAGCGATACTCACCGTCCTGAACCACAGAATCCGTGCCGAGCTCGACCGGGTCGTCGTATCCGGTTTGACACAGGTTTGACATGGGGCTTCTCGGCTGATGCCGAGCGCGAAAACGCCCCTCAGGGAAGGTAGGTATCCCAAGGGTTTTCTTCGTAGCGGGGGCGGGATTTGAACCCGCGACCTTCGGGTTATGAGCCCGACGAGGTGTGTCTGCTGGGGCACCGACGCAAGGCCAAGGCCAAGGCACCAGGCGCGCTCACACCCACCGCTCGATAGCCCCGTGCCGGGTCGCCGATCACCCGGTAGGTACGCCCCCGCCACCCTGTACGCGTATCTACGACAGAATCAGTAGACAGCAATGGGTATTACTGGAAAACACCCCACGAACACAACTTTGCGCAGCGAGCCCAGGTCGGATGCGGGGACACTTTCAACATGATGTCGATCAGCGACCCGCCCCGTTCTAGACCGGAAGGACCGTTGGCCAAACACGGTCGTTGCCGTGGACGCTCCAGTCACACCGCTGAGAATTCGGTGTCGCCGAACAGCGGCCGAATTCCGGTCAGGAGGATGAAGGCGGTTGTCAGACTGAGGGTGTCTCGACGGGTCCAAGTTCGGCCCTCGCGTTTCGCCGCCTGACAGGATGCGGGCCACACAGCCCACATCATCCCTCCCAGCCGGTTATGGGCGGTCCAAGTTGGAACCGCCC
>SMXW01000088.1 GCA_004356805.1 Acidobacteriota bacterium
GGAAGGGAAAGGCCCAACCCTCATCGAGGCGATGACCTACCGATATGGCGCTCACGCCACCGCCGACGACGATTCTCTCTACAGGTCTGCCGACGAAGTCGAGGAGTGGAAAGCCAAGGATCCCATCGTGCGACTTCGTCGATTCCTGGAGAATCGCGACGAGTGGGATGAGCACTCCGGAGACAAGGTGGCGATGGAGATCACCGATTCAGTGAACGCTGCCATCACTGCCATCGAGGCCGAAACCCTTCCCGGCCGTGATGATGCCGTGCGCCAGGGATTCACCCGGATACCGAGCCACGTTGCAGATCAGCTCAACGCCATGGAGCGTGCACACGGTGAACCGGAAACCAAATTCACCGAAGATGAGCTTTGGCACATTGGTCACGACGCTCTCCCAGAAGGGCCGACCGAGTCATGGACGATGGCCCAAGCAATCAATTCGGCTCTTCACCAGGCAATGGAGGAGGACGAACGGGTGATCGTCCTTGGGGAGGATGTCGGCCTGACCGGCGGTGTGTTTCGGGTCACCGAAGGGTTACAGGAGAGGTTCGGAGAGGACCGCGTCATCGACACACCCCTCAACGAGTCAGGCATCGTGGGGAGTGCCGTGGGGATGGCCATAGCCGGGGCACGCCCGGTGGCCGAAATCCAGTTCGAGGGATTTGTCTACCCGGCCTTCGACCAGATCGTCAGTCACCTCGGGAGATTCCGGTTCCGGACACGTGGGACCACCTCTATGCCCGTGGTCGTTCGATTTCCCAGTGGGGCGGGCATCGGCGCTCACGAACACCACTGCGACTCCCCCGAGGCCTATTTTGTCCACGCACCGGGCCTCGTGGTGATCTGCCCATCCACCCCTACCGATGCCAAGGGCTTGCTGGCTGCTGCCCTCGAGAGCGACGACCCGGTGATCTTCCTCGAGCCGAAGGTTCTCTACCGGGCCGGTCGGGAGGATGTGCCGACCGAGCACTTCACGTTGCCTATCGGGCGGGCGCGAGTGAGAAAAGAGGGAACCGACCTGACACTGGTCACCTACGGCGGGATGGTTCCGGTGGCTCTAGAGGCTGCCGCCCGATCGGACACCTCAGTGGAAGTGATCGATCTCCGAACCCTTTTCCCATGGGACCGAGAGACGGTCCTCGATTCGGTCGCCAAGACCGGGCGCCTGCTGCTCGTCCAGGAGCCTCAAGGGTCTGCCGGCGTTGCCGCCGAGGTGGCGGCGGTGGTCGCCGAAAAGGGGATGTACGACCTCAAGGCACCCATAGTCCGGGTCACCGGGTTCGATGTGCCTTGGCCTCAGTTCGCCATCGAAAAACACGCCCTGATCGATGCTGACAGAGTCGTGCTCGGGATCGAAGAGGTCCTTGCCGGTTGAGTGACTCATCCGCGGTTGCGGTGTTTGGCTCGTCACAAACCGACCTCGACTCGAGGAAGTGGGCCGAAGCGGAGCAAGTGGGCAGACGTCTCGCCGAGGCCGGTTTCGCCGTGATCACAGGCGGCTACGGCGGGACGATGGAGGCGGTCTCCAAAGGCGCCTCAGAGGCAAGTGGCCACGTGATAGGAGTGACTGCACCGGCATTGTTCCCCGGCCGACACAACGCAAACCCCTACGTGGCTGAGCTCATCGAGACCGAGGGGTTGGCGAGACGGATAGGAGCCATCATGGAAAGGGCAGAGGGGATCATCGCCCTGCCGGGCTCGATCGGAACCGCAACCGAGCTGCTAATGGCCTGGAACATCAATCACATCGTGCGCCGCAATGGCGGTCACCACGTTCCCACAGTGGCGATAGGCCAGGAGTGGCGCACGGTGGCTGAGACCCTCGTGTCCGAAATCGATGCTTTCCCCGGGGATGTCCACCTTGCCAGCACGCCGGATGAGGGCGTGGACTGGATCCTGGACCAACTAAATTTCCGCTGATCTCCCTCGGTGGCCTAGCCTTCTGCTCGGAGTGAGCCACGTAGCCCCCAATATCAAGTCTCGGAAGCATCGCAGATCCGATTGTCGAAAAGGCCTCCATGAATATGGCGATCCCCAGCACATCGGTGCCGGAATCCTCCGACGTGTCTGCGGTACCTGCGCCGCAGTAACCATCGACCTGACCCGAGCCGGCGAGCTCACCACACCAGTGGTCAGCACCCACTCGAGCATTATTTCAATGACTGCCAGGCATTCAGAAAATATCTGAGGGCCTAACCTGCCCGCTGTGACTCGAGTTGTCCGAGCCGCTGGGGGTCTTGTCTTACACAAGACACCCAAGGGGAATCTCAAGATCCTGATCGCTCACAGGCCTTCATACGACGATTGGTCGCTGCCCAAGGGCAAGGCCGACAAGGGGGAGACACCCGAGGAGACCGCCGTTCGCGAAGTGCTCGAGGAAACGGGATACCACTGCCGGATCGTCGCACCCATCGGCACGACCCGGCATCGTATGAACCGCGGGGTCAAGGAGGTCGCCTGGTATGTGATGCGCCGTTTGCCAGACAGCCCAGGATTCAAGAAGAACAATGAAATAGACGCCATCCGGTGGGTTAGCCGAAAAACGGCAAACAAGATCCTCGATTACGACAACGACCGCAGGCTCGTCAAAGAGTCGGACCTGAAGAAACTCGCTCAGACCGGAACGCTCTACCTGCTCCGACACGGAGCGGCCGGCGATCGCTCCAAGTGGAAAGGCAAAGACAATGGGCGTCCCCTCAGCAAGAAGGGTCGGTGGCAGGCCGATACCGTCGCCAAGTCGCTGAAGGAGGCGGGGATAGAGAGAATTGTCTCCAGTCCGTCCCTTCGTTGCATCCAGACGGTGAAGCCTCTGGCCAAGGCCATCGGAGCGAAGGTCGAAATCAGCGAGGCACTCGCCGAAGGCCCGGACATCGATGCGGCCTACGATCTCGTCGACTCGCTGGTCGGAAACAACGCCGTTCTGTGCTCACATGGAGATGTGATCCCGGCAACGATCAACCGGCTGATGTGGGCGGGACTGACCCTCGAGTCGAGGTTCTATTGCTCCAAGGGCTCGATCTGGGAAGTCGATGTATACAAAGGCAGGTTCACCACCGGTCACTACATCCCACCGCCCAAGGTATGAAGCCAACACGCTCGGTGGGGGCGAAATCGGTCTAGACGCTGTTGGTTCCCGACGCCCAGTCGGCGTAAAGACCGGCATAGGTGCCGTTCAGCTTTAGGAGATCGCGGTGCCGGCCCCGTTCGACAATTCTTCCTCCATCAAAGACGAACACCTCGTCTGCGCCCTCCGCCGTAGACAGACGGTGCGCAATTGTCACCGAGGTGCGACCTTCGGTCAGCCTGGCTATGGCGTGACGAAGTGCAACATCGAGGACCGGGTCAACGGCCGAGGTCGCTTCGTCAAGCACGAGCAGATCCGGTGAACCGATCCAGGCTCTGACTATGGCCACCAGTTGGCGTTCCCCGGCGGAAAGACTGCCGCCTCGCTCGCCAACCCTGGTCTCGAGCCCATCGGTCAGCCCATCAACCCATTCCCCAAGACCAAGCTCGTGGAACGCCGTCCAGATCTCTGCGTCGTCTGACTCGGTGCGGCCATATCTGACGTTGTTGGCGATCGTGTCGTCAAACAGGAAGCCCTCCTGGGGAACAAAAGCCACCCGATCTCTGAGGTGGGCCAGCGGGATCTTCGGAGCCTGGACGCCGCCGATGTGGATCGCACCTTCAGACGGGTCGAGGAGGCGGACTGCCAGCTTGGCAAACGTGGTTTTCCCCGAGCCCGTCTCGCCGACCACCGCAACACGCGAGCCGACCGCCACCTCGAGGGAGATGTCTGTCAGGACGTCGGGCCCTCCCGGGTAGGCGTAGCCCACGTGGTCAAACCGCACGCTCAAGCCACCTGGTCGCAGCTCCTCGGGGTCTGACGGCTCCTCGATCTCCACCTCGTCATCCAAAACACGAATCACACGGCGCAAGCCCGAAGCGGCTGACTGCGCGAACTCCAGTGTCTCCACCACAATCTGCAGCGGTTCGATCAGCAGGTTGGTCAGGAAAAGGAAGGCCACCAGCGTTCCTGCGCTCATCCCCTGATCGATACCGATGAGGACGCCGGCGACGATGAGTGTGGCTGTCAGGATTCCTGCGAATATCTCGGCAGTCGAATACAGGATGTTCCCGAAGCGACCAGTCGTGAACTCCACGCGGAATCGTTTCTCCATTGCGCTGGCCACCCGGGCCTTGGTGGTGTCCTCGGTGCCATAGGCTCGAACAACGGGAATGGCCGATATCGACTCGCTCATAACCCCGAGGGAAACTCCAACCTCATGGCGGACCTCGTCATATTTGGCTGCGAGAATCCGTTGAAACCACCTCATCATCATCAAATAGATGACGACTCCTCCAAGGGCGATCAACGCCATGCGCCACTCGTAGATCACCATGACGGCCGTCGCCAGCACCACCTGACTCAATCCCACGATCAGTCCGATTCCGCCCCACTCCATGAACTCCTGCAGTGTGCTTATGTCCGAGGTCACTCGGGACACGAGAGTCCCGCGGCGCTCGGCCTGAACATGAAGTACTGACTGCCGCATGATGTGACCGAAGGTCTTGCTCCTCAGATCGGAGAGACCCGATGAGGACGTCTTCACAAGGCGAAGTAAGGCGACACGGCCTACGACAACGCCAATGACCAGAGCGACAAGGGCGACAGCCGCCTTCTGCAAGACTCCACTCATATCGATACCGGTGGGGGCCAGGATCTCCTCATCGATGATTTGCTGGATCACGATCGGGGTGACCACCGTTATGGCCTGACCGGCCATAGCCATGAACAGCGTGAGTCTCAGGCCGTGGCGGAGCACCGGAGCCTCCATGAATGCCCGGCGAATAATCGTCCCCGTGGTGTAATCCGTGCTCACGACGCCTCCTCCCGAAGCCGGCGGGCCTCTTTCTCATAGGCCTGCATCAGTTGGGCATATCCAGGGCTCGCCTCGAGCAGTTCGATGTGGGATCCATGGCCGAGAATCCGCTTCTCGTCGAGGAAAACGACTTCGTCGGCAAGTTTGATGGACGAAGGGCGATAGGCAACGACGACGATGGTTGAAGGCAGGTCCGCACTTTTCAAAGCCATCAGAATCTCGGCCTCGACCGAAGGGTCGACAGCCGACGTGGCATCGTCGAGCACCATCAACCTGGGTTTCCGTATCAGAGCTCGGGCAAGTGCCAGTCGCTGTCTTTGCCCGCCCGAGAGCGTCGTTCCTCGTTCGCCGAGCTCGGTGTCGAGACCGTCGGGAAGCTCGTCGATGAATGACGTCGCACCGGCCAGCCGCGTCGCTGTTGCTATGTCGGCATCACTGAATACCGCATCCAGCGTGATGTTTCCTCTGACAGTCGTGTCGAATAGGAAGGCATCCTGGGCAACGTATGAAACCTCCTTGGGGAGCTCGGAGCCGGCGAAAGTGCGCAGATCACGCCCGTCGAGATGGATCTGCCCCGAGTCGGGATCCCAGAGACGTGCCAGAAGCAGACTCAACGTGGATTTGCCAGACCCGGTGGGCCCAACGACAGCAAGAGTCGTACCGGCCGCGATGTCTAAATCGAGTCCGGTGAGGACCGGCTCCGTGTCATAAGCAAAGTCCACCGCCGAACCAAGAATTGCAGCAGCTCCGCCATCGGTGGTCGCGGCTCGCTCCCCATATTCAATGTGCGCGTCGGCATCGAAGACCGCTTGAACCCTCTTCCATCCAGCAAGGCTCCCGGCCAGATCCCAAAGAACAAAGCCGATGAGCTGAATCGGGAAAGCAAGCAATGACAGCAGGTAGGCGACCGTGACAACATTTCCGGCGGTGATGGCACCGGCATCGATGCGTGCCGCACCGACCACAAGCAAGAGAACTATCAGCAGCTGGGGAAGGGCACGGATGATCACCTGGTACTTCGTCCAGGTCGAATTGACCTCGATGAGCCGATCTCGAAGTGCTTCGCTTGCCTCTCGGAATCGGCCAGACACGTAGTGCTCTCGACCCAGCGACTTGACGGTGAGGGCACCGTCAAAGCTCTCGTGGGCAATCGAGGAGACTCTTCCCCTCCCCTCCTGGACCTCCTCCCACATTCCATACGTGACCCAGCTCCCATGGACATCTATGGCGATGACCGCGACAAGGCCGACAACGGCGCTGACGCCCAACCAAGGGTCAATGAGGCTGATCATCGAGACAGTCCCGATTAGCAGCATCGTGACACCGGTGGCGTAGGGAAGCGGACCAAGGACACCGGTCCCTTGATTGACGTCGGAATCGGCCACCGCCAGCAGGTCACCGATGGTCTGTTTGTTATACCAGGACATCTTCAGAGAGAGCTGGTGTGCCAGCAATTCGTTGCGCACGTCCCGGCGAGTGCCCGATTGCAGCCATCCTGCGGCGGTGCGACGAAGGACGATTCCGACCGCTTTGAAGGCTGCCACGCCAATGATGGCAGCGGCAGCGATCGGAAGGAGGTCGGGCTCCTGTCCCTGGTCGAGGATCGGGATGATGACGTTGTCGGTTATCCACCCAATCACCAGAGCCGAGGCAAGAATGGCAGCAGCGAACATGGCCGCCCCAAAGACGGCGATGGAAAAGGCAACCGGGTGCATCTTGACGAACCGCCAGATCAACCGGCTTCCGTCACGCACCACGGTCCAAGGTGTCATAACTCTTTCAGACATGATCGAACCGCAATTTACAACTTCAAGTTTGGTTTAAGTCAAGGCCCCAGCCCTACCAGGCCCGACCAGGGTGAAGAGTAGAAGACCACCTGCGACTGAGATCTCGAATTATCGGTAATCCGGCCTGAGTCGGACCGGCTAGACGGTGTCGATCAGTGCCTTGAGGAGGTCCCGGATCGATACCACACCTCGCAAGGAACCGCCGTCATCGACAACGGGCATATGGCGGTAGTCGGACACGCCAATCCAAGAGGCGGCGTCCCAGACATCGAGATCGGGGTCGAATGTGTCCGGATCGTCGCTCATGACGCCAGAGACCTGGATGACATCGAGATCAGCTCCCTGAGCGACCGCACGGCGAATGTCCCGCTCGGTGATCAGGCCCAGCAGTGCCGTGCCCTCGACGACAGCAAGAGAACCCAGATCAGACTCTTCCATTGCCCGAGCCGCTGCCGCCACTGTCGTGTCGGGGCCACACACAAATGGAGCGTCTCCTACCAAGTCTCCGAGATTCATCGGGTGCCACCGTATCCGTTCTCGTGAGTTTCGGCTCACCTGGATGGCGGTCAGATGGCCCCAAACTGCGAAAGACCTACCTACTGGTGGGTCTTTCTATATGCAACTAGCTGGAGTTTAGACCAGATCGGCTTCTCGGATACCGAATGAAGGGTGACGAAGACGGCACAAAGCGAGCTTCTCGAGCTGTCTGATCCGTTCCCTGGTCAAGTTGAACTCGTCGCCGATCTCCTCGAGGGTGCGTGGCACGCCGTCATAGAAGCCATAGCGCAGCGCCAGGATGCGACCCTCTCGCTCTGGGAGCCGCTCGATCGAGACGCGCAGCGAGTTGGCAACGTCCATCTCCTCGGTCATCTGAACCGGGTCGGCGGCGTCCTCGTCCTCGATGAAATCACCGAGCTGGGCACCATCCTCACCGATCGGCTGCTCGAGAGAAACAGTATCTGCGACACTGAGAGCAAGCTCGACCTTGTCTGTGGTGACACCGGCTTCTTCGGCAATCTCGTCCGGACGGGGATCGCGTCCCAGTTCGGCTTTGAGTGAAGCCTGGGCGGCACGCACGGCGGCGAGGGTGTCATGAAGATGAACGGGGATGCGAACAGTGCGGGACTTATCGGCAATGGCCCGGGTGATGGCCTGACGGATCCACCAGGTGGCATAGGTCGAGAACTTGAAACCCTTGCGCCAATCAAACTTCTCGACGGCGCGGATCAGACCGAGGTTGCCCTCCTGAATCAGGTCGAGGAAGTCGATGCCGGAGGTGTTGGCATAGCGACGGGCATTGGCGACAACCAGACGCAGGTTGGCAGTGAGAAAGTCATCTTTGGCCTGGGCGCCACGTCGCGCCAGTCGACGAAGTTCGATCTCTCTCCGTTTACCCGAGTAGTCGCCTTCCTCGAGTTTCTCGGCGGCTTCCTCACCCGTCTCGATCTTCTGGGCAAGTTCGACCTCTTGCTCGGCAGTGAGCAGGTCGTACTCGCCAATCGCTGTCAGGTATTGGGAAACTAGATCAGTCGTGAGGCGCCCGCGCTCATCCGTCAGCTTGGTGTGAAGACGGACGCGTCGTGGCTTCTCGGTCTTCTTTTTACGCGTTCCAGTAGCAGCCATGAGTTTTCCCAGTCCTCCGCAGGGGCAAAAAAGATGTGCATTGGGGCAGCGAACCCCGAGCACTCAACTATACGCAATACGAGGGGTTTGTGAACCCCCCAAATTCCTTATGTTCTAAGACGTTTTCGAAGCCTTCTCGGTTCCCGTACGTTGGAGAGTCACAACCACCAACCCTTGGGCTATCAGACGCAATTCGCTGGCGTCGACTTCATGAGAGTCGACTGATCCCAAATGGTCCAGGTGTAGATGCGTTCCTGGGACATGTGGTCGGTGGGGCCGGCCATCATCGTGGTGGCGAGGGGACCGAACGTGAGGTCGTTGGTAACGGGCCCCATGAATCGATTGTTCCCTCCACTGCCGGCGACTCGGCCATGGGCAAACTCGAGGCTGAGGTCGGTTCCAGGCAAAGGTGGGACCAACTCCCCACCCACAGCAATGGAATCGACCGCCCAGAGCCCATCATGGTTCAAGCGAGGTCTCCCCGGATGAGGGCGAGGTCACTGCGAAACCGGCAACGGAGAGCACGGTTGTCAACAGGTACACCATGGCAAAGACCACCCCGGAGAACACTGCCACCACGAAGAAGAGCCCCGCTGCGATCATCGCCGATCGTCTTCCCCGGTGCTCGAAACGGTCTGCAAACCAGGCAAGCAGCCCGGCCGTCAACATCACCCCGAACCAGAAGAACGCCTGAGGCAGCAACGAGGTGTCCTCCTGGCCGAGCGCCCCGCCTATGTAGATCACAGCGCTGGCCAATCCGATGACTCCGGCGATTCGCAACGGCATGCGGCTCAGACCCTTGGACGGAGTTTCCATCGGCGCCAGCCTAGGGGGGATCTTGGCGTCACCGTCCGCCACCGGCTATTCGTCGTCCTCGAGATGGTGGTAGGCGACGTGAAACAGCTTCCACTCCCCGCGCGCTTTCACAATATGGAGAAAATCGAGGTGTTTGCATGCATCGGCCCGGACCGCGTCGATGTCCTCTTGTGACGCCATCAACCTCTGGGGGGCCAGTGTCATTGGCCTCCTAGATCAACTCGGCGATCATCGCCGCCGCCTTGGCCGCTCCGTCTGTCTCTACGTCCATATAGTCGACTTTCCTTCCGATCTCATTCGAGATCGCCTCGGCGAGGTTGTCGGGTTGCATGTCCTCGTACTCCATGTGACGTCCCGCCCCATAGCGGTCGAGTCGGGCACGGACGTGAAAGTTCTGTTCGAAGTGGTTGCGAAGAGGCACGTAGATAAACGGCGTCTTTGCCGCCGTGAGCTCCATCGTCGTCGTCAGACCTCCCTGGACGATGGCCAGGTCGGCGACTGACAGGTGCCGGTAGAGACGGTCGACATAGGACTTGTATTCGATGCCCTCGACCTGAGGGAGGCGCTCCGGATCGATTCGTGGTCCGGTGACCACGATCATTCTCAAATCAGAAACAGCTCGTTTCGCGGTTGGATATGCCTCGACAACCTTGCGGATCAGCGACTCGCCAACACCGGATCCACCAACCGTGACGATGCAGACCCTCTCGTCTTCTTCGTAGCCAAGTTCTTCTCTCAACTCTTCCCGAGCCCCGAGAGCCGCCGGGTCGAACCCGGTGACGTAACCGGCGAAGTCATAGTTGTCTTCGGTCCACTCCCTGATCACCGGCAGGTCGGGCCCAAATGTCCCATCGATGATGTCTTCGGGGTGCCCGACAAAAATCGCTTTGTCCCTGATCCGCTTGTACCGGGCAATCTGGGAGATCATCTCGGCGTTGTAATCGGCGGCAACGAACGCTTCACGCTCGCCTCGTGACGGCATCGGGACGTAGCCGACAAAGTCGGTCATCCAGGCATACGAGGTCTTTTTGAGGTTGGGGTTCTCATGAAGGTGATAGTCGACCTCCCATGACTCGTCACCAATGACCAGGTCGTACTGTCCGGCCTCGATCACTTCGTCGAAGAGCATGAAGTTCGACAAAAGGATCTCGTCCATCTCCCGAAGAGCCTGGAAGACGGCCAGGTCGTGCTCCCCGGACTCGTCCTCGATGTGGGCGGACTCGTTGGCCATCACTCGGGATGCCGGATGAATGCTCTCTCCATTGGCTTCAAGCACTCTTGTCACCGGGTCCTGGGCCAGCCAGTCGATCTCGACATCGGGATGGACCTTGCGCAGCTCGTCAGCGATCGCCAGGTCACGGCGAGCGTGGCCAAGCCCAATAGGTGAGGAGATGTAGAGGACCCGCCGGCGACGGCCATGGCCGCGCGCCCATGCCGGTTGGGGCCGCTGGATCCCATAGACCCGATCGACGAACTCCTTGATCAGGTGGTTGACCTTGACCGGATAGCGGCCGGTCGGGATGTGGCCTGACCCATCTAGTGCCACCAACTCCGCTCCGGGGATCATCTTCTGCAGGATGACACTGCTCTCGTAATTGATGATCCGGTCTTCGGTTCCATGGATGATGAGAACCGGGATGTCGATGGAGCGAACCTTCTGCTCCAGGTCGTCGAGGTCATACGACGGTTCGACGCCCGACTCCATAGCGATGATCTCGCCCGTGGTCTCCAGCGCCCACCCGACCATGTCGTCGAACAGCTTTGTCGAGTGCGGGTCCGAGGTGCACTGGCCGAAGAAGAAGTCGACGAAGTCGTGCCAGTCGGCTCGCCAGTGGCCGAGATTGTACTTCTCCCAGCCCTCCGGGTTGCTGACGGGTTCGAACATCTGATCCGGAATCGACTCCCGGTCCGGCAGTGGGATCCCCCATGGGTGCCCCGGGGAGATGGGGACGATCCCGTCGAAACGCTCAGGATGAAAAGCGGCAAACAGTGTCACCAGACCTCCACCCATCGAAAGTCCGGCGGCCACACAGCTCTCGGTCTCAGTGGCATCCAGCACTGCGATGGCGTCTGCGATGACCTCCTTGGTCGTGTAACGCTCGACGACCGAGGAGCGGTCCGAGTTGCCATTGCCCACCGGGTCGTAGGTGACGACTCGGAAGTGACGGGACAGATATGGGATCTGCATCTTCCAATGACGGGAATGACAGGTCTGCCATGTCTGGGCGAGGAGAATCGTCGGCCCCTCGTTCTCGTAGACCTCGTAGTAGACCTTGGCCCCGTTGCGATCGACGAACCCGTCCGAATCTGGGTATCTAGCCCGCACGGGTTGCCTCCTCTTCTGCGATCCTGATCAGATCGCCCACTTTCCTCAGTGCCGCCCGAAACGGCACCCGATCGCTTTCATAGCCAAGAAGGATCATTGTCTCGGCACCCAGGAAGGACGCCGATACCAGAGCGACAACCTCCTCGGCAGTCAGCCCGCCAAAGCTCAGACCCTTTTTCTCCGAGTCTTTCGCCACCTTCAAGAGCAGTTCTCCCCACTCTCCCATGATCTGACGCATCTCCTTGCCGAGCGCCTCCGACGACCATCCGGCGGCAGTCATCTCCTGTAACACCCTGACATAGCCGGACGCAATGTCCTCGTCGAAATAGTCACACGCCTGCTCCCACCTCTCCCAGAGTGGGATCTCCCTCGCGAACATCTCGGCCTGCCTCCCCAACAGTCGATCATTCTCTTTCCTCAGAAGCGACAGGATGAGCTCTTCCTTCGATCCAAAGTGATAGTGAATCTGGGACAACGGAACCCCCGCATCTTCGGCGACCTTTCGAGTCGAAAGCGCCGCATATCCGTCAGCGAGGAGACAGCGCCGGGCCGCGTCGAGAATCTTCGTGCGGGTGTCTCTCTCGGTCACTTCTCACCTCGTCCAGATGTTCGGTCGATCGACCGAACAAGGGAAAACCTACGGGATGACCCCAAGACTGTCAACCCTCACATAGAGGTGGCTGTAGTGCAGGGGGGCAGAGGTCAGCTCGTCGAGTCGAGGGAGGAGGGTGGTGCCGGCTAGCTGTGTTGAGCAGCCACGTTGGTTGCACGGCTGATGGGTGGTCCGCCGATGGATGTGTGGTTGCGGTGATGGTTGTAGGTGTGGATCCAGTCGGCAAGCGCGTCGACCCGTTCTTGTTCTGAGGTGTAGACC
>SMXW01000089.1 GCA_004356805.1 Acidobacteriota bacterium
CAGGCCGGGTGACGAGGTATTCCTGGAAGTCTTCGAAGAAGAAGGAAGTGTTGTGTTTGCAGGTGAGCACACACTCGGGTCCGGCTCGATCGACGGTGCGGTCGAGAGTGGAGAACAGGCAGCCGATCGTTTAGAGAGATTTCTGTCCAGGAGCACAACATCGAATTGAGCGAGGAGGACCGGCCCCTGGCAGGACCGGTCCTCCCTCTTTTCGCTTTCGAGTCGAGGCTTGGGTTAGCCCTTCGCCCTAGTGAAGGCGTCGGCGTAGTAGTTGTTCATATCTCCCAGGTCCAAGAAGAACTCCAGGATCGCCATCGTCTCCGGTACCGGGTAAATGGACGGGTCCTCGATAATCTCCTCGTAGATGAACTCCTCCGATGCTTCGTTCGGGCTGGCGTAGTAGTTGAAGTTGGTCAACGTGGCGCCATTCTCCGCGTCGAGTATGAAGTTGATGAACGTCTGTGCCGTGCACGGATGGTCGGCTGTCGTCGGGATCGCCATCGTGTCGACCCAGGCCGCAGAGCCTTCGATCGGAATGGCATAGCCGAAGTCATCGTATCCGCTGTACGTGACCTCTCCGTCCGCGTCATACTCCGTGATCCGGTCGTACTCGCCTAGGAAATCGCCGTTCCAGCCCTGCGACACGTTGACCTCGCCGCTGGAGAGCAGGGTCCAATATGAGGTCGAGTTGAACGCGGCGATCCATTCGTTCGTCGACAAGATCAGGTCGGCGGCTTCGTCGACTTCGTCCTTGTTGAGCGTGTTCAACGAGTAGCCCAGATACTTCAGGGCAGATCCCAGCGTCTCCCTTGTGTCGTCGAGCAACGAGATGAACCCCGCGTTCGGTGCAGCCATCTCTTCGTCGAAGAGCACTCCCCATGACACGCCTTCGGTGTCGTCGATCGAACCGTAGAGATAACCGATACCGGTGGTTCCCCACTGATACGGAGCCGAGAACCGGTTCCCCGGGTCATACCCCGGATTCGAGAACAGCTCAGCGATGTTCGCATCCAAGTTGGGGATCGCCGCTCGGTTTAGTTCGACGAGGAGGTCGGCGTCCCTCATGGTGACCACCATATAGTCCGAAGGCACGACCACGTCGTAGGAGGCGCCGGCGTCGATCTGGGCGAGCATGGCCTCGTTGGAGTTGAAGAATGTGAGCGTGACCTCTTCGCCGTGCTCTTCTTCGAATTTCGCCAGAAGGTCGTCGACCTCGAATTCCTCGGCCAACGGCCCCGTTGGGATGTAATCGGTCCAGTTGTACAGGTTGAGCGGACCATCGGTGGCCCCCACCTCACAGGCGTTGGCCGCAGCCTGGATGCCCTCGGGCGGCGCTTCGGTGGTCTCGGTTCCCCCGGTTGCCTCGGTCGTCTCGGTGGTGTCAGTGCCGCAGGCCGCCAGCAACAGTGCCATCACGGCCAGCAACGCGAATATGCGTTTCATCAGTTTTTCTCCTTCGATTCGGTTTCCTTGTTCAGCTACATGCGTTTCATTGTTGGTTCTCCCTCGATTCAGCCTTTTCGATCAGCGGTTTGCGCTTCATTGGTCTGTCTCCCTTCGATTCAGTTCTTCGTCCAGTTCGATTCTGGAGTGTCAGTGAAGCCAGGACCAGCACCATCGAAACTGCGATCATGAGCGTCGAGACTGCGTTGATCACAGGCGTAACCGTGCGTCTTATGAGACCGAACACGTAGACGGGCAGCGTCGTCGATCCCGGGCCCTGGACAAAGCTGGTGATCACGACATCGTCGAGCGACAGGGTCAGGGCGAGTAGGGCGCCACCGAGGACTCCGGGCATGATCAAGGGCAGCGTCACCCGTCGAAACGCCTGCCATCGATTGGCGTACAGATCGGCAGCGGCATCCTCCATTGCCGGATCCATGTGGGCCAACCTAGCTCGGACCACGATGGCGACGAACGAGATGTTGAAGGCTATATGTGCCAGCGTGATTGAACCGCGACCGAGCGGAATGACGCCGGTCGAGGTGAACCACAACAGGAGCATGACGGCCATCGTGACGTCGGGGATGATGATCGGCAGGTACAACAACCCGTCGAAGGCACCGCGGCCGACCCACCGTCGGTAGCGGTCCAAGGAGAGCGCCGCGGCGGTGCCAAGCACGGTGGCGACGACGGTCGAAACCAACGCAACCACGACCGAGTTCTCCAGGGCGTTCAAGAGCTGCTCGTTTTTCAGCATCTGCTCATACCAGCGAAGGGAGAACCCACCCCATCTCCCCACACTCTCTGAGCCCGAGAAGGAGAACACGACGACAACCAGAATGGGCAGGTAGAGGAAGGCGAACACCAACGAGCCGAAGATGGCCAGGGATCGGTCCACGCCGGGGCGTGCTGCGGCGCCGTGGTGCAGCCTCGTCATATTGTCCTGCCCCCGGTGCGGAAGTAGATCATGGTCGCCACCAGCATGACGATCAGAATCGCCCCGGACAGGGCGGATCCGAACGGCCAGTTCCGCGCCGCCTGAAACTGGGTGACGAGCAGGTTGCCGAGCAGGTTTGTCTTGGCTCCACCGAGGATGTCGGGGGTCACGTAGGCGCCAAGGCTGGGGATGAAGACAAGAATCGATCCTGCGATGATCCCTGGCTTGGACAGTGGGAGGGTGATCTTCCGGAACGCCTTGGAGCCCGAGGCGTAGAGGTCTCTTCCAGCCTCGATCAGGCCCCAGTCCATGCGCTCGAGGGCGGCGTATAAGGGGAGCACCATGAACGGCAGGTATCCATACAACAAGCCGATGAACACGGCGGGTTGGGTAAACAGCATCCGGCCCCACAACCCGGTGGCTTCCCCAAGCTGGGTGATGTACCCGTCGGAGCCGAGCAGCATTCGCCAGGCATAGGTGCGGACGAGGAAGTTGGACCAGAATGGGATGAGCACCGCGATCAGCAGAAGTGTGCGCGTGCGCTGCTTCGCTCGAGTGGCGATCCAATAGGCGAATGGGTAGGCGATCATCAGGCACACGGCAGTGTTGAGGAGCGCCATCCAAAGAGACCGGATGGCAATGGTTCGTACCAATGGATCGACAAGCCTCCCCCAGGAGTCGAAATTCCAGTTCTCCAGTAGGGGCTTGCCGGTATTGCTACGACTGCCGAACGAGAAAACAAAGATAATGAGCAGCGGCAGCACGAAGAAGAGAATTAGGTAGACGTAGGCAGGCGCCGCGTGAAAAAAGCCCCGCCACGACTCCTGTTTACGTGCCTTGCGCTCCAGACGGGGGTTGACCGCCTCCTCTACTACCTGCTCTTTTTCGTCTAGAAGTGTCATTCAGTGATCGCCATTGCTGCTTCTGGATGGAAGTCGATGATGACTTGATCCCCAACGCTCCATCGCCGGATACTTGGAATGTTCTCGACGCGAACCTCGATCGTGTCGGAACGGCTGATCTGAACCTCATAAACCAGGGATTCGCCGAAGAAGGTTTGTCTGACGATCGAGCCCTTGAGGGCGTTACGGCCAGGAGGTGCCTCGGAGGTGGCTGAGTAGATGTGAAGTTTCTCAGGGCGAACCGTGAGGGTTACCGGTGTCCCGTTCGGCGCCGAGGTGCGTGCCCGTATGACCTCGCCACCGTTCAGCCTCACTGTCCCGGGCTCAACAATCACAGCCGGTAAGAGGCACATCTCCCCAACGAAACCGGCGACAAAGAGATTCTGCGGAGACTCATAAACGTCTTCGGCAGACCCAACCTGAGCGAGTCGACCTTCACTCATGACCCCGATCCGGTCGGACATCGTCAGTGCCTCACCCTGATCGTGCGTGACATAGACGAAGGTGATCCCCACCTCGTGTTGTATGTCTTTGAGCTCGAGCTGCATTGTCTGACGTAGTTTGAGATCTAAGGCGCCGAGTGGCTCATCGAGAAGCAACACCTTTGGCTGGTTGACCAGGGCGCGGGCCAGGGCAACTCGTTGCTGCTCTCCTCCGGACAATTCCTTGGGTGACCGTTTCTCCAACCCGGTGAGTCGCACCAAATCGATCGCCTCACCAACCCGTCGTCGAACTTCTGAGTCATCGACCTTCTTCATCCTCAGACCAAAACCGACGTTGTCGGCGACATTCATGTGTGGGAAGAGGGCGTATGACTGAAAGACAGTGTTGACCGGTCGTTTGTTCGGCGGTCGCAGCCCCATCTCCTCACCGAAAATGCGAACACTTCCTTCTGTCGGAAACTCCAGTCCGGCGATGATCCGAAGCGTGGTGGTCTTGCCGCACCCGGAAGGTCCTAGTAACGAGAAGAACTCCCCGTCCTGGATTTGAAGGTCGATATCGTCGACAGCGACAACGTCTTCGCCGAAGCGCTTGGTGACACTGTGAAGACTGACCGCGGACGTCCTCTCTGTCATGGGAGCCGACAGTAATTGGTGATCTGAGGAGCCGGGGCAAACAAGGAGAGGTGTGCGGACTTGCCTAAAGGCTTTTCCACATGAGACAGAGGCTCTTTCCCACCATTGGAACGGTGATTCGAAAGCTCCACGAATCCACCTTACCCAGCCAATTGCGCATCCGTCCAATAACGAATACCGTACGGCTTATGCACTGTTCCGGCAAGCCATTCGTTGAGCGTCCGATTGCCGGTCAATGACAATCAAGTGACCGCCGACACAGCCTTCGCGGAGGGGTTCCCAACCAGGGCGCGTGTTGTAGTCGTCGGTGGTGGGGTCATCGGGGCAAGCGTGGCCTATCACCTCACGAAGCTCGGCTGGAGCGATGTGATCATCCTCGAGCGTCACCAACTCACATCAGGCACGACCTGGCATGCTGCCGGACTCGTCGTTTCCGGAGGCATGACCACCGAGACGCTGGCATGGATGGCGAAATACTCCCGAGATCTCTACGAGGTTCTGGAGGATGAAACCGGTCTCTCCACCGGGTTCCGTCCGGTGGGATACCTCCAGACCGCGAGCACGCCCGAGCGCGCTCACAAGCTCCGCAGAGAGGCCGACTTCATGCGAGTGATGGGGATCGAGCGAGAGGCGATATCCCCTCAGGAGGTCGCTGAAATGTGGCCGCAACTCGATGCGAGTGAGGTCATCGCCGGCTTCTACACCGCCAATGAGGGTCGTGCCGATCCCGTCAACGTGGCCATGTCCTTAGTCAAGGGGGCCCGTCTCGGTGGTGCCAAAGTGATCGAGGGTGTGGTGGTTACCGGGTTCACCAAGTCGGCTGGTCGTGTCACCGGAGTGGTGACCGACCGCGGAGACATCGAAGCCGACTACGTTGTCAACTGTGCCGGCATGTGGGCCCGCCAGCTCGGAGCTCTCGCCGGTGTTTCGGTCCCGCTCCAAGCCATAGAGCATGCGTACCTGATCAGCGAGCCGTTCGACGGCGTGTCTCCCGACCTCCCCATCTTCGAGGACCCCGACCGCTACGCCTACTACCTCGAAGAGACCGGAGGGCTCATGGTCGGTTTGTTCGAACCGGTATCCGCACCGTGGTCGCTGGACGGGATCCCTGATGATTTCAACTTTGGCGAGATCCCATCTGACTGGGACCGGCTGGCTCCCTTTCTCAAGCGTGCAATGGAGATCCTCCCCGAGCTCGAGAATGTCGGGGTGAGGAAGCTCTTCACAGGTCCCGAGAGCTTCACGCCTGACAACGGGTTCCTCATCGGAGAAGCCCCGGAGTTGGAACACTTCTTCGTTGCGGCTGGCATGAACTCCCTCGGCATCCTCACCGGGGGCGGGGCGGGGTCGATTGTGGCGAACTGGATCGTCGATGGTGTTGCACCCGTAGATGTGACAGGTGTGGATATCGCTCGGCTCTCACCATTTCAGGCGAATCGTTCGTACCTCGGCGAGCGAAGCGTGGAATTGCTTGGCAGACTTCACTCCACCGGCTCATGGCCACACTCACACCCGACAACCGCCAGGAACGTCCGGCGTTCGCCCGTACACCATCGTCTCGAAGCAGCCGGAGCACACTTTGCTGAGTCCGCCGGATGGGAGAGCCCGGCCTGGTTCGGTCCCCAGGACACAGAATTTGTCCCAAAGCTGTCTTACGGACGCAAGCACTGGTTCGAGTTCCATGCCAACGAGCACCATTCAGTCCGCAATAACGTCGCATTGCTCGACCTTTCGTCGATGTCGAAGTTTCTCGTTCAGGGGCCCGGCGCCGAAGATGTCCTCAACCGGATCTCAGGCAACAACATCGCCGTTTCTGTTGGGCGGTGTGTTTACACCCAGTGGATGAACAACCGGGGCGGCGTCGAGGCAGATCTCACGATCACGCGCCTCGGTGAACTCGAGTTTTTTGTGGTTGCCGCGGAGGCGTTCCATCGACGTGTTGAGACAATGCTGAGGAGGGGGGCGTCGTCAAATATGGGCGTTTCTGTTACTGACGTCACCTCTGGGTACGCGCTTCTCAGCCTTCAAGGGCCCGATTCCCGCAAAGTGCTGAGCGAGATCACCACAACCAGCCTCAGTAACGACGATTTCCCGTATTTTACCGCCCAGAAAGTGGATCTGCACCACGCCAGAGGTATGGCATTCAGGATGAGCTTCGTGGGCGAGCTCGGCTGGGAGTTGTATGTGCCTTCCGAATTCGCGGTCGGTGTCTACGACGCTCTCGCCGAGGCCGGGAAGAGCTTCGGTCTCGTCAACGCCGGCATGGAAACCTTGGAGAGCACCAGAACGGAAGCCGGTAGACGTGACTACGGCCTTGACATCGAAAACACAGACTCACCACTCGAAGCCGGGCTCGGGTTCGCAGTTGACTTCGAGAAGCCGGGAGGGTTTGTTGGCCGCGATGCCCTGCTGCGGCAGCGCGAGAACCGTCCACTGACCTCTCGGCTTGTCCAGTTTCTGCTCGAAGACCCGGAGCCGCTCCTATACGGCGAGGAGCCGATTCTCTACCAGGGCGCGGCAGTGGGATATCTGCGGTCCGGTGCCTATGGACACACTTTGGGGGGCGCCATGGGCATGGGCTATGTCGAACACGGCGATGGGGTCAGTGCGGATATGGTCAACTCCGGAGGGTTCGAGATTGAAGTTGCAAGCCGACGTTTTGATGCCAAAGCCTCGCTCCGCCCGATGTACGACCCGAAGAGCCTTCGCGTCCGCATGTGACGGAGATCGTTCAGGGGATTCCGAAGGAAGAATCGCATGACATCAGACCATCGCCG
>SMXW01000090.1 GCA_004356805.1 Acidobacteriota bacterium
CTCGCGATGAAGCTAGGCGGCTACGGACGGGGGTCGAGAAAAACCACTGGAATCTCGCGTTGGGTTCTCGACTGATACGCGGCATACGCGTGGTACGCATCAACGATGCGAGGCCACCAACGAGCCCTCTCGTTGGAGTTGGCCGTCCGAGCAACCATCCGTACGCGAGTCCCCGGAAGCTCCACAACAACCTCGGGGCCCGACTCCAGGTTGAGATACCAATCCGGGTAATGGTCTCGACCACCGTACGAGGCGGTCACCACGAGCCGATCACCATCCCTGAGGTAAAGCAGTGGCACCGTGTGTGCCTCACCCGTGGCCCGTCCTGAAGTAGTGAGCAGCAGCATGTCGTTGTCGACCAATCGTTTGCCAAGGCGGCCTTGAGTCATCCGAAAGAGCTTTCTATGAACTCTCGACCACCGTCTGATGCTGGAATCTCTCATCGAACGAAGGTAACCATCCCCAACCCGAGGTTGTATGGCCCGTATCCGGGCCATACAACCTGAGGTACGTGGTTAGCCATCCGACGCCACGATAACGCCAGGTTACGTCTCCTATAGATGACCACCGCAATACAGGTCGAACGCCTCTCCGATCTGATCAGTGCCGCTGCAGGGGTGGTAGGCGAAGTCGACCTCGATCGAGTCCTCCGCCGTCTGGTCAACCGACGCCCGAGTCGTCACCGGTGCGAGATATGCGGCACTGGGAGTCCTTGGGCCCCACGGCGTGCTCAGTGACTTCATCCACGAGGGGCTCGACGACGAGACTGCGCGGCGTATCGGTTCCTTTCCGCAGGGCCGTGGTGTGTCGGGAACGTTCGTCAGCGAAAAGAAGACCATCGTTGTCGGTGAGATCTCCACCTACGCCGACTCGTATGGATTTCCTGATGGGCACCCACCGATGGAGTCGTTTCTCGGGGGTACCCCTGCGGGCCGGGGACTCCGTTTTCGGGAACCTCTATTTGACGGACAAGCCGGGGGGTTTCGACGAGTCCGACGTTTCGCTGATCGAGGCACTCGCCCTCATCGGGGGGTCTGCGGTGAGTACCGCCAGGCTTCGCGAGCGTCTCGAGGCGATCGCAATTGTCGAAGACCGCGATCGAATCGCAGGCGACCTGCATGACATAATCATCCAGGATCTCTTCGCCATCGGACTGGGCATCCAGGGGTTGTCCGATCGGGTGACGGAGGAGTCGATCTCCACGGTTCTGGACGAGGCAGTGGACCAACTCCACCAAACGGTCGAGACGCTCCGCATGTACATCCACGAGTTGAGATCCGCTGATGACACCAGGTCAAGGCCGAGCCGAGACACGATTGGGATGTCATGTACAGCAACCTGAACAGAGGTAACTCCAGTGACAACCGCAACCGACACAAGGGCCTCGACGGAGTTGGGATGTATCCCCTCAGGTTCGCCATCCGTGGGAATTGGATAGCCTCGCTCTCATGAGATTTGGAGCGTTCGTACCACAAGGATGGAGACTCGACCTGGCAGGCCTGAGCCCGGACGAGCACTGGCCCACCATGCTGAAGGTGGCCAGGACCATCGAGGAACTGGGCTATGAATCGCTCTGGGTGTACGACCACTTCCACACGGTCCCCGAGCCGACACAGGAAGTCACCTATGAAGCCTGGACCTTGATGGCGGCGCTGGCGGCCACGACCGACACCGTCCGCCTCGGGCAGATGTGCACCTGCAACACCTACCGGCCACCCTCGTATCTGGCCAAGGTCGCCGCCTCCATCGACGTGATTTCGAACGGTCGGTTGGAGATGGGCATAGGCGCCGGCTGGTACGAGCACGAGCACGACGGTTACGGCTACGAGTTCCTCGCTCCGGCGGTCCGTCTAGGGATGCTTCGAGAGGGCGTCGAGATCATGAAGGCGCTTTGGACCGAGGACGAGGTCACCTACGAGGGCAAGTACTACAAACTCAAGGGAGCCATCTCTCGGCCGAGGCCCGTCCAGAAGCCACACATACCCTTCTGGATCGCCGGTGGTGGCGAGCAGTTGACCTTGAGAATCGCCGCCCGATACGCCGCCTACACCAACTTCGGGATTTCCATCGACGAGTTTCGGCACAAGTCGGAAGTGTTGAGAGGCCACTGCGACGACGTCGGCACCGACTATGACGCCATCGTCCGCTCCACCAATCTCAACATCGTGTGTGGGGAGAACGAGGCCGAGGTGGATGAGAAGAAGGCCTGGCTGAGAGGTCATCTCTCCGAATACATCCCCGAGGACAAGGCAGAGGAAAACGCGTCCCTACTCGACTCGATGTCCGGGACCCCGGACCAGATCGTGTTCAGGCTCAAAGAATGGGAAGCTAATGGGATGGACTATGCCATCGTCTACTTCCCCGATGCCGCTTACGACGCCTCGAGCATCGAGCTGTTCGCCAGAGAGGTCATGCCTCAGTTCAATTGAGGCCGTTCGTCAGTTTTCACTAAAACCGCAGGT
Organism: Acidobacteriota bacterium; assembly: GCA_004356805.1. Classification (GTDB taxonomy): domain Bacteria; phylum Actinomycetota; class Acidimicrobiia; order Spongiisociales; family ZC4RG35; genus SZUA-217. The sequence goes on from SMXW01000090.1 coordinate 2,463, forward strand.
GTCGTCGAGATCGTCCAGACCCAACTCTTCCTGTGCAATCTCGGGATTGGCCATCAGGGCCTGAGCGTCTTCTCTGATCCTGGCGATGTCGTAGTAGGTGCGACCGGTCGAGCTGCCCGTCTTGTACTCGGTTCGTGTAATCCGCAACGTCGCTATCCGATCTGTGGAGATCACCGGCAGCAGGTCGATGAAATCGGCGAGACGCTCCTGTGGGATGTCGGTCACCAGGCTTCTCTTCATCGCCTCGGCGATCGCACCGAACCGGAAAAGGATCTCGGTGGGACTTGACTGCTCCAAGACAGCCTCGAGAACACAGAGCTGACGGTTCATGCGGTTGAAGTCGTCTGAGTTTCGTCTTATTCGGGCATAGGCAAGGGCCTCATGACCGTTGAGGTGTCGGGTCCCTTCCTTGATCTCGATGCTCTCGATGCTCCCGTCCTCATGCGGGTAGGTGTCGTCGAAGATGGTCTCCGGTATTTCGATGGTCACGCCACCGAGGGCGTCCACGACATCAACAAACCCATCAAGGGTGAGCAGGGCGTAGTAGTGGATCGGGATCCCGAATATCTCACCAACGGCCCCCTTTATGGCGTTGATCGGTGGGTCGTTGGGACCGGGGAATGATTCCGGATTCTGAACACCGGCCTGATAGAGGTTGGTGATCAAGCCGGGGAAACAGTCACAGTCCCACACCCCCATACCTTCGGGGAGCGGTACGTTTGACAGATCCCGGGGCACCGAGAACATCGCCGTGTTTCCCGTCGATGGGTCGATGCTGACCACGATGGTCGTGTCAGTGCGAAGCCCTCTCCGGCCCTCGCCGGCGTCGGCGCCGAGCAGAACGATGTTGAGACGCTCCAGACCGTCCCACAGCGTTGGGCTGGTCGTGGTCGTCGTCTGATCGGGGGTTGCGGTCGATGTGATGACACCGGGAACTCCAGACGGGGCCGGCTCCGACGCAGAGAACACGGTGTCGATGAGGCTTGCCTGGACGACGACGAGATAGCCAAATGAGAGGTGTGGCACGACCAGCGCCACACCGACGGCCGCAATACCCAGACTGGTCAACCATTTTGGCGCGCTCGACTCGGGGACCGAGTAGTAGGCATCTGAAGCGGCCAACCACCTATAGGCGAGAATCGCCAGATTGATCACCATCAACACGGCTAGAGCCCCCGACGAAACCCAGATCTTGAGGACATCGCTTCGAAAGAAGAAAAGCCAGAGCAGGAAAAGACCGGCGATCACCGCGTCGGCAATGAGGAGCCAGCGGCCGACGAGACGACGACCGGCGTAGGCCTGTCCCAACCCGGGCAATAAGGCGGAAGCGAGCGCGGCGAGATACCCGCGCTTGGGCTGTGGGGTATCGGAGGAATGAGTAGACGTGGCCACCTCGGCGGAATCCTACGGATTCGCTCGAACTATCCGTTTCTTTCGACAAGGCCAGAAGACCTATCAAACGCTGCATATTCTCCGGCTACTCGCTCCTCCACGAGACCAAGAAACAACCCCCATGAACCTCATCGAAAGGGCAACAACCCCAAGCCCGCTACGCCTATCTCCGTAGCGACGGCACCGCGTACATCGTCGTCGGCAGTCTCGTTGCAGGAATCGGGGCGTATGCGTTCCAGTTGCTGGGGGGGCGGACTTTGGGTGCCGAGGATTTCTCACCCGTCTCGGTGCTCCTCACCATCCACTTCCTGACGTTCATCGTGATCATGTTGCCGATCGAGCAACTGGTCGTGAGAAGACTCACGATCGATCGGTCCAGATCCGGCCTCCCTGCACGGGCATATTGGTTGGCTGGTTCGACGATGGCGGTGGCCACTCTGCTCGCCTTCCTCGGGGCCGATCATTACCTCAACGGCGACCGCCGATTTGTCGTCTTCACGGCGCTGACCATTGGCGTCCACTTCTTGTTTGCAGTTGCCCGTGGCCATCTGGCGGGTTGGAGAAGGTTCCGTGCCTATGGCATGTCCTCGGGCAGTGCCTCCCTTGTTCGTCTGATTGTCGCCGCCGGAGTGACGTTGGTACGGCCCTCCGCCACCGGGTTCGCTCTCGGTCTGATCCTTGGTCCGTTGGTCGTGCTCGCATGGAGGCCATTTCGTCGCGTCGAAGTCGACCGCGAGGAATTGGACGAAGATGCGAAGAACACCCTCGATGACCGGGGCCTGCTCACCGGGCTTGTCCTGGCGGCCGCATCCTCGCAGGCGCTGCTTCTGGTCGGACCACTCGCCGTCGGGGTGCTGGGTGGTTCGGCCGTCGAAATCAGCATCGCCTTCGCGGCATTCACTTTGGGACGAGCACCCCTCACGTTCGGATACAACCTTCTGGCCCGGGTCCTCCCCCCGTTTACCGAAATGGCAGCACGGGGGGAACGTCAGGAGTTGCGGGCATGGGCCCGAGGCATGGGATGGGCCGCGTCAGGCTTGGCCGTAGTCGCCGCCGGCATGGGATGACTACTTGGTCCGTGGGTCGTCGAGGTGGCTTTTGGGCCCGACTTCGCACCGAGTCGTCTCACCGCGGCCGCCATCTCCTTTGGAGTGGTGTTTGCCGGCGGCGGCCTCTTCGTCGGTCAAATCCTGGTGGCGCGCGGACAGTCGCTGAGGCTGGCCATCGCCTGGCTGAGCGGTCTCCTTTCCGCCATGGCGGCTGTCATTTTCGCCGCGTCGTTGGAAATCGTGACCAGGGTCGCTGTTGCCTTCGTCGTCGGCGAGATCATTGTCCTCGTCGCCCTCGTTGCCGGTGCCGTGATCGTCCGGGATGCCGATGCGATCAAGGAAGACTCCCTGGCGGCTGCCTCCGTCGCCAAAAGGACGCTCGACATCGCAGTTTCACTGATAGTTCTCGTGTTGACCACACCACTGATCCTCCTGGCCGGCATTGCCGTGCGGATCACCGGCCCTGGACCAGTTTTCTTCCGGCAGACCAGGATCGGCAAGGACGGAAGGCCCTTCGGCATGTTGAAGATCAGAACCATGGAGGCAGACAGCGACGAACAGGTCTTCGCCGACCATCTGGCGCGTCTCGAAGCGTCACGACACCCCGAGATGGCGCCCACGATTCGCATCGAGGAAGACGATCGGGTCACAGCCGTTGGCCACTTCCTCCGCCGCTGGTCGATCGACGAATTGCCCAACCTTTGGAACGTTGTCCGTGGCCCAATGTCGCTGGTCGGGCCGCGGCCGCTGGTGTCTGCGGAGGCCGAGATGATCGGCCTGGACAATCCTCGCTTCGACGTGAAACCGGGAATCACCGGTCTCGCCCAGATCGAGGGTCGTGACACCATCACGATGGCAGAGAGAACCCACTACGACGAGTTGTACGTCAAGACCAGGTCGGTTCCTCTCGACGTGAAGATCCTCATCCGAACCTTCACCGCAGTGTTCCGGGAGTCGGGGGACTGAGCGGATCAACACCCAAAACGTGTGCCTAATGCATGGCGGGTCGCATCTGATCATTTGGCCGCCCAGAAAGCGCTCGCCGGGGAATGTACGGTCTCCCGCATGAGCCGAAAGCAGGACGCCGAACACGCCTTCACCGCCGTCGAGGAGCAACTCCGTTCCATATCAAAGTGGATGTATGAGAACCCAGAACTGGCCTACGAGGAGTTTGAGTCGTCCCGACGACTGAGCGAGTTTCTCGGTGACCACGGCTTTGAAGTCACCTACCCGGCCTACGGGCTCGACACGGCCTTTGAAGCCAATGCCGGATCAAGCGGTCCCCGCGTTGTCATCTGCTGCGAGTACGACGCCCTGCCCGGAGTAGGGCACGCCTGTGGTCACAACATAATCGCGACATCCTCGATCGGCGCCGGAGCGGCCCTGGCCGGTCTGGCCGAGGAACTTGGGATCCGGGTCACCGTCCTCGGAACTCCCGCGGAGGAGGGCGGCGGCGGCAAGATCGACCTGATCAATGCCGGCGCCTTCAACGATGCCGCAGCCTCGATGTTGATCCATCCGAGCATACGAAACCTTGCGGACCCGAGGCTCCTCGCAGCTCAGGGACTGACCGTCGAGTTCCACGGCAAGGAGGCCCACGCCGCCGCCACGCCGCACATGGGGATCAACGCTCTGGACGCGTTCGTCCAGGCCTACAACAACGTTTCGACTCTGCGACAGCACTTCCTTCCGGACGACCGCGTCCATGGCGTGCTTGACGATGGTGGCGTCGCCCCGAATGTGATCCCCGCCTACACAAAGTCACGGTGGATCGTCCGAGCCGGGACCAGAGAGCGCTTCGACGAACTGAAGGAACGGATCATGAGCTGTTTCGAAGCGGCTGCTACCTCGACGGGGTGCCGTCTCGAGGTCTCCACCGAAGGTGAGCCCTACACCGACCTTGTCAGCAGCCGTGCCATGACCGAGATGTTCGTCGCCAGTTGCGACGCCCTTGGTCGACCGATGCCGACATTCGCCGAGACGGGAGTGCAGACCTTCGCGTCGTCCGACATGGGCAACGTGAGTCATGTCGTCCCATCCATTCATCCGTCCATCGCTGTCGAGACCGACGCCGTCAACCATCAGCCCGAGTTCGCCGCCGCCACGATCACGCCATCCGGGGAGCGTGCCATCAGCGACGGGGCCCTCGCCATGGCCTACACAATCATCGACATGGCCGAGCAGAACGTCTGGGACCGACTCTGAGCGTGTGCAGTCACACGCGCCGGGTCCACTGTGATGACCGGCGACTTTCCTGAAAGTTGTGCCCTTGGGTCTTTTCTGAGGTCGTGCACACGATCGAGGACACTGACTACGGTTCGAGCATGAGTCGAAAACAGAGCGCAGAGCAGGCATTCTCCTCGGTCGAGGGCGAACTGCAATCCATGTCGAAGTGGATGTACGACAACCCGGAACTCGCCTACAAGGAGTTCGAGTCCTCGCGCCGACTAGGCGAGTTCCTCGGTGAGCATGGATTCGACGTCAACTATCCCGCATACGGTCTGGAAACATCGTTCGAGGCGAACGCCGGATCAAGCGGTCCCCGCGTCGTCATCTGCTGCGAGTACGACGCCCTTCCCGGAGTAGGGCACGCCTGCGGCCACAACATCATCGCCACGGCTGCTCTTGGCGCCGGGATCGCCACCGCGGCGATGGCAGACGAACTGGGGATCCGGGTCACGGTCTTGGGCACGCCCGCCGAGGAGGGTGGGGGCGGCAAGGTCGCCCTGATCGAGGCCGGTGCCTTTGAGGACGCCTCCGCCTCGATGATGATCCACCCGAGTCCGAAGGATCAGCTCGACCCCTCTTTCCAGGCGAGGGAGAGCTTCACCGTTGAGTACTTTGGCAAGGAGTCCCACGCAGCTTTTGCTCCACAA
>SMXW01000091.1 GCA_004356805.1 Acidobacteriota bacterium
ACAGCGGAAGCGGTTCGAATCACGGAACAAGGAGCCTCTCAAGCGTTGGAAACTCTCAGACATGGATCTGGAGGAGCATCGTCAATATGTGCGCTATTCGATGGCAAAAGACACGACGTTCCGGTTCACCGATATCAAGCAGGCTCCCTGGTATGTGGTGCCATCCGACTACAAGAGAAGGGCGCGGCTCAACAGCATCAGCCACATTCTCTCCCAGGTTGACTACACCGACGTCACACCCGATCCGGTGGAGCTGCCCGTCATGGAGAAGATCCCGTATGTGAGGTCACCCTTCCAGGAGCAGAAGTTCGTCGACCAGATCTACTGAAGTGCCGCCTTCGTCTGGCGGTCAACCAACGTTCGTGTTTATGCTCGCCCCCCCCGAATGAATGAGGAGCCGACAGGCATGGAAGCAACACAGATAGTCATGGCCACGTTCCCGAGCGAGAACGGAGCCGACCAAGCGGTCGAACAGCTCAAGCAGATGGCCAGCGACGGATCAATCGAGATCATCGAGGCGGCTGTGATCAAGAGAGCCGCCGACGGCGAGACCTCGGTCGAGCAGGTGAATCTTCCATCTGCCAAGAAGTGGGCTGGTAAAGGCGCCCTGATCGGTGGACTGGTCGGCCTCATATTCCCGCCGGCCATCATCGGGAGCGCCCTTGTCGGCGCCGGGATCGGCGCCGGTACCGGCGCCCTCGCCAAGCACGCCCTCACCAACGATGAGCTGATGGAGGCTGCAGCGGAACTGGAGCCGAACACGTCGTCGTTCATGGCGGTCATCGACCAGAAGTGGGCAAAAGAGCTCGCAGTTGCAATGGAGGGCTACGCCAAACTCGCAGAACACACCCTTGACGCCGACACCGCCGCGAACCTCGAGATGATCACCGACGAAGAAGCAGGGGTGGCCGCGTTCTCGGGCACCGTCATGGCCCAGGACGATGAAGCGGTAGTCGTCTCGAGTCTCGAGGTCGTTGAGGACCTCGAGACCGGTGTTACCGCTGCGTCGGGTGGCACCGTTTACGCCGACGAGCAAGGAGTCGTCGCAGAGGGGTTCCAGGCAGTTGCGGTGCCGGACGAGATCCCGGACGCCGAGGGCGGCTACGAGGCGTCCAAGGAGCTCACCGAGGGCGAAGAGGACTAGCCAACCGGGCAGACCATGTCGACCGACGGCTGATCTATCTGATCAGAAATCCGGGGTTGAGGGGGTCGTCCGGGTCGATCCACACCTCACTCCTGCCCACGATGTGGGCGGTGCCCGAGACTTCGGGTACTACGGCCTCGAACTGTTTGAGCGTGGTGGTCTCGACGATCCGGCCGGTGAACTCACTGCCGACGATGCTCTCAATGGTGATCCTCTGGCCAATCTCGATCTCGCCACGGGCGTGGAGAATTGCAAGTTGACCACTGACACCGGTGCCGGTCGGAGAGCGATCGACTTCACCGTCGGCGAAGACGCATACGTTCCGGCCGTCGTTGGCCGAGTTGGCCGGCTCCCCTGTGAATACGACCCCGTAGAGGAAGGCGAGCTCGGGATCGTGGGGATGCTCGATGCGTCGACTTTCGCCGATCGTATTCTTGATCGCCCGTCCAGCAGCGACGAGCCCAGCGGCGTCGGAAAGGTCAACACCGACCGAGTTTGCGTCCACATAGGCGTAGAAGGCTCCGCCGAACCCGAGGTCGTAGGTCACCTCCCCGATTCCATCGACAGCGATCGTCGAGTCGATTTCGAGAGCGAAGGACGGCACGTTCCGAAACCGCACCCGGGTCACCCGCCCATCTTCGACATCCGCCGTGGCGGTCACCTGGCCTGCCGGGGTGTCGATTCGGATCGTGGTCTCATCCGGCTCGATCTGAAGGATTCCGGTATCCAGCACGACCTTCGTCAGTGCAATGATGCCGTGACCGCACATGGTGGAAAATCCCTCGTTGTGAAGGAACAACACAGACAAATCGCTGTCGGATGCGACAGGTGAGCCGATCCAACCCCCATACATGTCGGCGTGTCCGCGGGGCTCCCACATCAGTGCCATCCTCAGCCCGTCGAGGTGCTCCTGGGCGAAGCGGCGTCTTTCCATGACGGTCCCACCGGGGATGGATGGCAGTCCTTCAATCACCACCCTGAATGGCTCACCGCCGGCGTGTGACTCGATAACGATCAGCCGCTGCCAGTGGTCGGGTGGTTGCCAGTCGAGTGCGGGGGAGAGGTCCATTTTGCAGAGGAGGATACGTCGCCCTCTACGATCCGGGCTGTGACACGAGTTCGCGACCTCACCAAAGCCGTAGCCGAACACACTCGACCCGACAACGCAGCCTCATGGGATCCGGTCGGACTTCAGCTGGGCGACCTCGATGCGTCGGTCGAGAAGGTGGGCGTCTGCCACGAGGTGAACGAAGAGGTCATCGAATCCCTGGAGCGACAACGCGTCGATTTGCTGGTGACGTATCACCCGCTTCTATTCGAGCCGACCAACCAGCTTCTGGCGGGACGCTCAGCCGAGGCGCGCGCCTTTCGCCTGGTGTCGATGGGGGTAAACCTCCTGGTGACACACACCGACTTTGACGTAGCCCCCGGAGGAACGGCCGACGCCCTCGCATCCACTCTCAAAATCCGGGAACCTGAGCCTTTTGGCGCCGATCCTCTAGAGGGCACACCCGCCATTGGTCGGGTGGGTGACTTCGACGCCACGCTTGCAGTCCTCGACGCCCTTGTTTCGGATGCCTTCGGCCCCAATGGGCTGCGCATCACCGGCAATCGACACGCCAACGTCGACCGGGTGGCAGTTGTCCCGGGCTCGGGGTCAGACTTCATCGCAGCAGCCGCTGAGCGAGCCGACGCTCTCGTGACCGGCGATGTTCCCCACCATCGGGCAGTTCGGGCGGCAGATCTCGGTCTTGCCATCGTCGACCCTGGTCACACTGCCACTGAGCGGCCAGGGATGAGGGCTCTTGTGGAGCTCATCGCCAGTGTCACCGATGTGGAGGTGGTCGACCTGACAACCATCGACCCGCAAACTTGGACTTAGATCGCCACTAGCCTCCGCAACTGCATGGAGCTACTGAGTCTCGCCGGTCTTCTCGATGTCCAAACCCTGGATCTGCAGATCGATCGCCTCCTCGAGAAACGGGAGTCCCTCCCCGAGTTGGAGGTCTATAAGAAGGTTCACACCGAGCTTCAAGACGTCGAGGCGAAGAGAGACGCCTCGGCCACGATTCTGAAACAGCTCGAACTTCAGTTGGACAAATCGGAGGGGGAATTCGAGATTCTCGAGACGAAGCTGAACGAGCACGAGACGCGGTTGTTCGCCGGCGGGATGAGCGCCCGGGAGACCGAGTTCATGCGGCTCGAAGTTCAGGGGTTGAGAGGACAGCGTGACGCAATGGAGGAGCGGGTCCTCCAGATGCTGGAGGACATCGACCCGGCCCGCGACGAGGTCAAGTCCCTCGAAACCGAAATCGAAGCCGCCAACAGTGAGAAGACGGAGCTAGAAGCATCTATCAAGCGGGAGTGGAAACAGATCGACGGGGAGCTGGCACGCAAGGAGGATCGGAAGAAGGAAGCCGTTCACCTGATAGCTGACGACCTCATGGAGCTTTACGAGAAGCTGCGGCGGATCAAGGAAGGCGTCGCTGTTGCCACTTACGACCACAACGTATGTGGTGGGTGCCACATGGCTTTCTCGCCAGCTGAGGAGGTTGAGGCGTTCAGTTCCGATTTGCCTCGATGCGTGCATTGTCGCAGGATCCTCGTCGCTTGACTCATGCTGTTCTGGCATCTTGGGGCGAGCCTGTGGCTGTTCCGGTGGATCTTTCGCGATCCCAAAGTCGATGTTCGGTTTCTGCTCTTTGGTGCGATCCTTCCTGACCTGATCGATCTTCCGGTCGGCACCCTTATCCTGGCTGATCGCTACTCCACAGGAGAGCTTTGGTTTCATTCCCTGCTCTTGCCCAGCATCTACATGGCTCTGGTTCTCGTGTTCACGCGACGTGGGCGACGCCGGCGCGCCTGGATGGCATTGGGAATCGGATGGCTGCTTCATCTCGTCCTGGACGCCATGTGGGTGAACCAGGAGATCTTTCTCTGGCCATTCTTCGGGTTGGAGATTCCTGCCGGAGAGGCACCGTTCTGGTCGCTGGCGTGGGAGCGCGCCTTGTCCGACCCATGGCGCTGGATCAAAGAGGTAGCGGGTCTCGCCTATCTGACATGGCTCTGGTTGGCGCTGGGTCTCAACATCGCCGAGCGGCGCCGAGATCTGTGGACGACAGGGAGACTTCCCCGATATGTGGGCGATGAGACCTAGTCGACTACTGACTGCGATGGCAATGGCCCTAGTCGCCTGTGGTGGAAGCGCCGAGACCGTCTCCCCGAGTGGCACCGTTGGCCCCGGAGCCGACACCCCCGAAGAGGCCGTGCTCGAACTCGTCGACCGTCTCAACGCCCCCGACTTCATCGCGGCCATTGATCTTGCCGTGCCAAATCACGCTGCCCTGGCATCGCTCGCCGAAGGAGCGACCTTTAGTGAGGTGGCCGACGCTCTGAGAGGCGGTGATGCCTTGGTTGCCGCGAACTTCTGGGCCGGGTTTGCCCAAGGCTCAGGGAGTTATCTCACCGGGACGGTCACGACGGCCGAAGGGTCCACGGTTAGTCAGGACGGAACGGACTTTCAGACAATCGTCATTACCCCCGAGACGGGTGGTGATCGTGTGATGGTGCTTCGAGACATCGACGGCTATCGGATCGACCTCTTTGCCTCGTTTGGCCCGGGACTCGCCGACAAGATGCTCGCACCTGTGGAGCGGTTGCTCGGCACACAGACCGACGATGCGCGGGTGATCCTCGCCGAGCTCAAGGACATCGTCCCCTCACTTCTGATGGCAACCAGCCTGCCCGGGTTGTCACCGATTGTGATACAGCAACTCGTTCAACTAGTCGAGCTGATTACGCGAGTCGGCTAAACCCGTTTTTCTACACGGCGGAAAGGTCGAATGCGACAGACCACTAGGAAGGCGATTTGAGGGCGGGGAGGACCTCGCTGCCCAGGAGGGCGATCAGGGCGGGTTGGTCGAGGGATGCCATCTGGAAGGTGACGATGTCGGCGTTCAGCGTCTCCACCAGTGGCCGGTAGACGTCTACGATTTGGTCAGCGGTGTCTACGAGGCTGTAGCGGCCAAGGACTTCCTCACGGGGGAGCTGGTCGGCTCGTTCCCTGAGTGTCTGAGGATCGACTGCTTCGAGCCGACCGGGGGCACGCAGCCCTCGCCAGGCTTGAAGCGCCTCCCAGGCCTCCTCATCATTTGAAGCAAAGAGCGACCAGCGTGTGGCCAGAAGCGCCGGATCAGGGTTACCGGACTCAGATGCGGCTGCTTTGAGGGGTTCGATCACCCGTTCGACGGTCTCGGCCGGGTCCTTGACAGATGCGATGACTCCCTGGGCAAGTCGACCCGCGAGAGCGGCTGACTTCGGTCCGCCGGCAGCCATCAGGATCGGCACCGGTCCGAGCGGGGGGGAGTAGAGGCGGGCCCGATCGGTCCGGTAGTACTCGCCGTCGAATGTGAGCTTGTTGCCGTCGAGCAACTGTCTCATGATCTGCAGTGCCTCCGACATGCGGGCGTTGCGCTCGGCATACTTGGGGAACTGGTAGCCGAGGGGCCCTTCGTTGATGTTCTCGCCGGTGCCCACCCCGAGTGTGAATCGTCCACCCGACAGACGATCGAGCGTCGCCGCAGCCTGGGCAACCACCCCCGGGTGAAATCGGAACAGTGGGGTCGTCACTCCCGTGGCGAGTTCGAGACTCTCGGTTGCCTGAGCCATCGCCCCGATTGTCGAGAAGGCGAAGCCAGAAGCGGAGGAGTCATCGACCCACGGGTGGAAATGCTCCGACACGACGACCATGTCGAACCCGGCCTTTTCGGCAAGGACGGCATGAGAGACAAGTTCCTCGGGCTGCCATTGCTCGTGGCCACAGAAATAGGCGAACTTTGTCATGAGTGTCCTTTCTACGCGAGGGTCGATGTTGGCAGGTCTACTGATAACTGACGTAGACGGGAGTCGGGTCCTTGCTCAGGGTGCTCGCCGGGCTGGGTGGCCCCGGTTTGTCCTCGTCGAAGAAGTTCTTCCAACCCCACGACCAATGAGCGCCGGCGGCTCCGGTGGTCAGGTTGGAATAGGTTCTGTCCTTCTGCGGCTCGGTGCCGTTGCCATCGATCTGAATGATCATCTGGATCTCAGGTCGCTCTTTGAGCGTCTCTCGGTTTCGGATCATGAAGTCGGCGAATTGATGAAGCATGAGCATTTTTTGTGGCAAGCCGTTGTCGCGCACAAAATCTGCCAGCCAGTCGACCACTTCGTTGATCTCGGCCGCATCGACACTTCCGATTTGTTGAAGATGCACCTGGTCGGGTTTCAATCTCCATTCGGGGTCTAGAGCCAGCCCGACGAACGGGAGTAGCAGTAGGTCTTCGTAGCGCTTGGCCTGTGTCAGAAAATCGCTGCGTCCCGGCTGAAGATCGAGGACCACGTAGGCGTCATTTTCCCTGGCAGCCCGGATCCAGTCGTCGAACTTCGAGCTGGGGTATTCGGTGCTGTAGTTGCCATCGTCACCGACGCTGGCACTGGCAACTGTTGTGATGATTTCGAACGTCGACACAACGTGTGATCCGTCGCCTGCATAATCGTCGAGGAACGGCGTCATTCGCTCGAGGGTCGCATCTGGTCCCTGTTCGCCGAGCACGCCCAGAGAGGCTATTCCCGGATGCCCGTAGAAAGCCAAGTATCGACGCGGGTTGTCCTTGGGAAGGATATAGAACCCACCGCCGGGCACTTGTTGTCCATTGGAGAGAACGATGAGCTGCCAGGGATCTGCTGCCGGTGCTCCGCCGACAAACCTGATCGCGTCGGCTGGGTGACCTGCGATGGCGTTACCGACCTCGGGGTAGCCAAGGAGGTTCTCGCCGTCGATGGCAATGGTTGTCGCGCCGACGGACCGTCCGGTGGCTGCGGCAAGAAGGATTGTTGTCGGATCGGCCGCGTCCACCATCCAAATCGAGTCCGCCGTCGTGGGCACGGCGAGACCCCGGATCACCTCGTCAGTGTTGATCACAGGAGCACCTGGCTCGGGCGCAGCAGATGATGTCGGCGGGATCGCCACATAGTCTCTGGTCCGGATCGCAGCGACAGTCTCCACGAGGGTCGACGCATCAGGTTCTGCAGGAAGACTCACTTCCTCGGTCACCCCGAGCACGGTTTTCGTGTAATCGACGGCGTCGCCGATGCCATGTTTGAGCACGGTGGCATCGAGTGGCGTAATCACGTCGACATTGCCTATGAGGTGGACTCTGACAGGCTTCAACCGACCGATCTCAGCGGCCAGCCTGGGATGGGG
>SMXW01000092.1 GCA_004356805.1 Acidobacteriota bacterium
AGCCTTTCCCGTCGAAAGCCTCAGGTTCGATAAGTACTGGCCGCCGGTTGGTCGGATCGACGGTGTGGGTGGCGACCGGAATCTGATCTGTGCCTGCCCTCCATTGGACGCCTACCGCTAGACCGGTATTGACATTCCGCCGACCAATGGGATCGTAAGCTGTGAAAATCCAAATTAGTCTTTGGCTGATGGGTAGGTAATGCGGTGAAATTCACCGGACAAATCCGGGTACCAGAAGTCGACCACCCGGGGGTTCCGGCCACCTTTCTGATCGAAGACGTTCAGGTTGAGGTGACCCTCGAGGGCGAATCTCTCGGTCGGTGGTCTCTTTATGACGTCCAGGCTCGGCGTCTTGTTTCGAGTGCCTTTCAGGTGGAGCTGGGGGGGGAAGAGATAACTTTCCTCGCTGACGATCCAATCGACTTCGCCTATCGCGGAGTCGAACATATGGCAGAGGTATGGGCCCGGTTCAAGTCAATGAACGTCGCCCGCCGGTTGGTTGCTGTCCGTCGATCACGTAAACGCACCATACCCTCAAGGATCTCAGAGATACGCGAGGCGATGGTCGAGAACCTTCAGGCTGAGCGCGGTGGATTCCTGAGCCAAAAAGGGCCTGTCCGGAAAGACGAGATCACCGCGGAATCGGTGGCAAAAGAAGTCGGGACTCTGTCCGTCGACCCCAAGAGTGTCGAGTCGGTCGAACCTGCGGCCGAGACCCTGATGCCGGTCATTGGCGAAACCACTGACGAAGAGAGGGACCGTCTTGAGGCACAACGTGTCGAAGAAGAACGTGGCGAGCAGCAGCGTGTTGAATCTGAGCGTCTCGAAGAAGAGCGGCGGGCCATCGAAGAAGAGCGTGGCGAGCAGCAGCGTGTTGAATCTGAGCGTCTCGAAGAAGAGCGGCGGGCCATCGAAGAAGAGCGGGCGAGCCTCGATGCAGAGAGGCAGAGCCTGGAGCTGAAGCGTCTCAAGGCCGAGCAGAAGGAAGCCGATCGGATTGAGGCCTTCCGTCTCGAGATGGAGCGTCTCGAAAGTGAGCGACTTGAGATCGCCAGGGCGGAAGCCGAGCGGTTGGAACAGCAGCGCGCCGACAAGGAGCCTCTCGAAGCTGAGCGTACCGAGTCTGCACGTCAAGAACTGGCGAGTATCGAGAAGAAGCGCAAAGAGATCGAACGACTCGATACTGAACGCGCCGAACAAGAAAGACACGACGCCGAGCGCGAGGAGGCCATCCAGGCCGAGATGGAACGACTTGAGACGCAGCGTGCCGAAAACCTGCGACTGGAGGAAGAGCGGGCCGAGCAGGAGCGTTTGGAAGCCAAGAAGGTCGCAGCGGAACTGGTGGCGGCGGCGCGGGCCGAGCAGGAGCGTTTGGAAGCCAAGAAGGCCGCAGCGGAACTGGTGGCGACGCGTGCCGAGCAGGTCTCCAAGCAGCTAGTTGTGGATCTGGGCGAGTTTGAGGAACCTGCCACAGAGCCGGACCCAGAGCCGGACCCAGAGCCAGACCCAGAGCCGGACCCAGAGCCAGACCCAGAGCCGGACCCAGAGCCAGACCTCGACGGAGATTTTCCGCCTGAACCTGCTCTCGCCGGTGCGCCCCGGGAGAAGCCAGGAATCATGGGTGCCGTGAAGAGTGCTTTCGGTCGCAAGGGCCGCAACCATGTCCACCAACTCGTGGAAGTTCCAGGTGGAATTGGGATAGGCCGCTCCGTCTGCGAGGAATGTGGTTACGTCTCAATCTCTTCTTCCGACTGAACGTGCCGCGAGGGCCCAAAGCGTGGCCGGTACGCTCAGTCGGTGGCATTGATTCGACCTGTGATTCTCTCCGGCGGCGCCGGGACCCGTCTATGGCCGCTTTCGACACCCGAGCTTCCCAAACAGTTTGCATCGCTGACCGGGGGAGAATCGCTGTTCGTCCAAGCCTTGCGTCGTCTTGCCGGCCAACCGCGTGTATCGCCGCCAATCGTCGTGACCGGATCAGCCCACACCAAGCTGGTCGAGGCCTTTGCTGCTGAGTCTGGTGTTGACATTCACCTGATACTCGTCGAGCCGGAGGGCAGGAACACAGCTCCGGCGTCACTGGCGGCCGCGCTGTCATCCGATCCAGACGATGTATTGGTGATTCTCCCCTCCGATCATCTGATTCGAGCTCCGGGCGTCTTCGCCGACGCTGTGATCCATTCCGTCGAGTACGCGGCAGAAGGCTCTGTGGTGACTTTCGGGGTGGTGCCCTCACGAGTCGAAACTGGCTACGGCTACATCGAGTTGGGGGAACCGTTGCCGGGTGCCTACAGAGTGCGTCGCTTCAAGGAGAAGCCCGACCAGGAGGAGGCCGAACGGTTGACCTCGGACGGAAACCACGTCTGGAACTCGGGAATGTTCGTCGTCTCGGCTGCAGGGCTCCTCATGGAAGCCCGGCGCCACTGTCCGGTGATTCTGGCCGGTGTCACGGCTGCGATGCGGGCCCCGGTCGATGGGATCGTGGAACTGGGTGCCGAATTTCTCGATGTCGAGAGAATCTCTCTGGACCAAGCAATCATGGAGAAGACGGAGGAGGCGGTGGTGATGCCTATCGATGTGGGTTGGGACGATGTGGGATCTTTCGAGGCCCTCTGGTCCATTTCGGAGAAAGATGATCGGGGGAACGTCACGTCCGGCGACACGGTTCTCATCGATGTCGAGGACTCTTTCGTGAAAGCCACATCCCGTACGGTGGCGGTCGCAGGTATGAGTGATGTGGTTGTCGTCGAAACACCAGATGCAGTTCTCGTAGTGCCCCGCAACCAGTCGCAAATGGTCCGGGATCTCGCCCAGCGTGTCGAATCTGATTGAGGTTGGGAAGCCCTCGCCTCATACCATCGATGTTGTGCGACGCTTCGCAGCCGTGGTATTCCTTGTCGTGTCGGCATGTTCGGTCGGCCGCGTGGCCGATGACGCAGCCGGCGATGAGATCTATGGACAGCTATGTGCCACTTGTCATGGCGCTGACCTCACGGGCAGGATCGGGCCTGCGCTCGGCCCCGGCTCCAACGCAGCTAGCCGCCCGCGGGAGTTCCTCGAGTTCACCATCATGCATGGGCGCGGCAGAATGCCGTCCTTCTCCTCTTCTCTGAACGACGAGCAACTCGAGCGTCTCGTCTCATACCTCCGGGAGGAGCAGGGGGAATGACCTCCGCACTTGAAGCGCTTGAGCTCTACCCGGTCCGGATTCCCATGCGGCATCGTTTTCGGGGTGTCGACCACCGAGAGGCTGTTCTGATCAAGGGCCCCTCCGGGTGGGGCGAGTTCTCACCCTTCCCCGACTACCCACCCGCTGTCACCACCCGATGGTTGGCGGCAGCCCTCGAACTCGCCTGTGGGCAGATCCCCGACCCTGGCCGGTCGACGATACCGGTAAATGTGACGGTTCCCGCAGTCGCTCCAGATATCGCCGCATCACTGGTAATGGAGTCGGGCGCCACCACGGCGAAAGTGAAGATTGGGAATCCCGGCGACACCGAGATCGACGACGAAGAGAGGTTGTCGGCTGTGCGCGATGCATTAGGCGCCGCCGGACATGTGCGCATCGACGTGAACGCCTCCTGGGATCTCGACACCGCCACCAGGCGTCTCGAGTCTCTCTCACGATTCAACCTGCAGTATGCGGAACAGCCGGTCGCCACGGTGGAGGACATGGCCGAGCTACGTAGACGCACCGAAGTCCCTATCGCAGCCGACGAGATTGTCCGACAAAGCCCGCATCCCTTGCGAGTTCTTGAAGCGGGCGCCGCCGATGTGCTGATTCTGAAGGTGCAGCCTATGGGAGGGGTGGAGCGGGTGCTCGACGTCGCCGGGCGCTCCACAGTCCCGGTGGTCATTTCATCGGCGCTAGAGACCTCCGTAGGCATGTACGCCGGATTGCTTGCAGCGTCGCTTCTCGATGACTTGCCTTACGCCTGCGGCCTGGGAACCGTTGCTTTGATCGATGGAGATCCGACCCTGAGCCCGCTGATTCCCAATAACGGCCTGCTCGAAGTTCGGCGACCTGAACCAGACCCAGATCTTCTCGAGCGGTGGCGACCGGAACGGACACGTTCCGCCGAGTTGCTCCGCAAGTTGCGAGCCGCGGCCGAGGTGCTCACTTGAATCAGCCGAACCCGAGCACGGCGATGGCGCGGGCCGTTGTGGATGAGCTGTCCAGGGGTGGAGTCGACCTGGTGGTGATCTCCCCGGGGTCTCGTTCGGCAGCCTTGGCGATTGCGGCATCGGAGCATCCTCAGCTCGAGACCAGGGTTGTGTTGGACGAACGTTCGGCTGCCTTTCACGCGTTGGGGCGAGCCAAGGCGACCGGTTTTCCGGCTGCGGTGTTGTCCACGTCGGGCACGGCTCCGGCCAATTACTTCCCGGCCATAGTTGAGGCGGACATGTCCTTGACCCCGCTTGTCGTGCTGTCAGCGGACCGGCCGGTGGAACTCCGTGGTGTAGGTGCAAACCAGACGATCGACCAGACACGGCTTTTCGGCGAAAAGGTGCGGTTCTTCACCGACGTCGAGGCTCCCGGGTCGGATGCAAATCTCAACGAATCGTGGCGTTCGACAGTTTCGGAGGCCGTTGCCAGAGCGCTTGGTCAAGGAGACCGACCAGGCCCGGTGCATCTCAACCTGGCATTCGGCGAGCCGACGGTTCCGGTCGCCGATGATGGGCGAACGCTAGTTTCTGAATATCCGTTTGCCATCGATGGTCGGGCGGCAGGTGCACCGTGGATCGATCCGGCTATCCGGGTGCCGGGGCCCGCGGATCTGCACCTGGTCGGTTCTTCGCGTGGGCTGATCATTGCCGGAGAGGGTGATTATGACCGCGGTGGCGTGATGAAGGCGGCCGAGACTCTCGGGTGGCCGGTTCTGGCGACGGCATTGTCCGGTATGCGTGGTGAGTCGGTTGTGAGCGCCTACCACCACGTGTTGGTGGATGGCGTTCCCGAGCATCTGATCCCTGAGACGGTGTACGTGATCGGAGCGGTGGGACCGAGTCAGCGTCTCGAGGACCTGATCGAGTCGGCAGTCGAGCAAAGAATCCGTGTTGATGTTTGGGGGAGGAGAATCGACCCCAGGAACAACGCCACCGTCGTCCTCCACGCAGAACCTGTGGCGACCCTCATGAGGGCAGCCACCAGCAAGGCGGCTTCCGGGTGGGTCGATGCGTGGATGGCGGCCGAGATGTCGATCCGCCAAGCCGTGAACCAGACCCTCGACAAGCTCGCGGTTCCCACGGGTGCGTCGATCGTTCGTTCTCTGAACGACGTCTCATGGGGAACGCTGGTCGTGGCCTCGTCGCTCCCCATTCGAGAGGTCGATGCGCATCTCATCAGGCGAGGGCATGTGATTGCCAATAGAGGTGCCTCGGGAATTGATGGGTTTGTGTCCACTGCGCTTGGCGTCGCATCGACGACACCGCGCACGTTGGCGATATCGGGTGATCTTTCGTTGCTCCACGACTCCAACGGCTTCCTCTCCGAATTTGTCGATGACTTGGTGATGGTTGTGCTCGACAACAACGGCGGTGGGCTGTTCGATGCTCTTCCGCTCTCGGTCCATGCCCCGTCCTACGAGAGACTCTTTGTGACTCCACACGGGCGGGACATCGAGCAACTGGCCCGGTTCCACGACCTCGGGTTCACTACGGTCCGAACACCCCAGGAGGCCTATGCCGCGTCGACAGAACGACTCGACGCGGGCGGGCGGCATCTGATCCGCGTACCGATCGAACGCGAAGCGGACCTAGAAACCTGGGAAAGCCTCGATGACGCCAGTCGGTCGGCAGTGTCTCTATTTCAGGCCTAGCGCCTGGAGCATCGGGCGAAGTTTCAGCTCGGTTTCGGCGAACTCGGAGTCGACGTCCGAGCCCAAAACGATCCCACCACCGGCATAGAGGGTGGCCTTCCGATTCGTGATCAGACCACAGCGAAGGGCGATGGCGAACTCCCCCTCCCCGTCAACGTTGAACCATCCGACGGGTCCCGCGTATCTGCCACGAGACCTGGGCTCGATATCTCTGATCACCTTCATCGAGGTGTCAGCGGGCTTGCCTGACACGGCTGCCGTCGGGTGAAGGGAACACAGCACGTCCATCACGGTGGTGCCGGTTACGGCCGGCCCGGCGAATCCTGTCGCCAGATGGTTGATCTCGCCGAATTTGAGCACCGTTCGTTGTTGCACGTCCAGCGATGTCGTGTGGGGCGAGATCCCATGCTCCACGGATGACGACGAAAGGGCGTGTTCTCGATCCATCTTGTTGGAGGCGAGGCTCTCCATGTCCGGCGCCGTTCCCGCCAGGGCGACAGACGAGATTTGACCATCCTGAAGAGACACCAGAAGTTCGGGACTGGCTCCCACCAGGCCTTTGACATGAAATGTGTAACAATCCGGCTCGGTTGTCTGAAGTCGGTCGATCACACCGTTGATCGGCACCTCGGAATCGAATTCGATGTCGACTTGGCGGCTCACCACCACCTTCTCGACCAGGTTGGCCTCAATCGATTCCTGCGCCGCGTGTACGCCGGATCGCCAGGCCTCAGCGCCGTCGGAGACGACCCGACCGTGGAGTGGGAAAAAGTCGAACGCCGGTATCTCCCCTGCAGCCGTCTCAACGAGATCCTCCGGCATCTCGATCACCGAGCCAGTTTCGGTCGGGTCGAAGGTAAACGATGCCATTGCGATCTGCTTCCCACTCTTGCGCAGGGCGACCAGGGCTCTCTCATAGCGGAGAGGCCCAGTGCCTGGATCGAAACTCTGGGATGGGCCCCGACCGACGAGAGCACGATCGTGGCGAATCCACACCAGGTGGGGATGAGAGGGCGACGTCACGCCGAGAAGGGTAGGACCTCTCCGGACCAGTCGGCGATGCCGACATCGCGCGCCAGTTGGGCGAAGACGGATGTATCACCTGACGCGGCCAGCCGTAGCCGACCTTCGCCTTCGATGGCGCCGGCTACCCGAATCGTCTGAGCCGCCACCGCTGGTGCGGGATCGATGACCATGACCTCCGGCCCGGCGATCTTCTCGATGGTGGGCCGGAGAAAGGAAAAGTGAGTGCAACCCAGAACCAGAGCATCTGCCCCCTGATCGATCACGGGAGCGAGGGCGGCGGCGACAGTCGTGTCGACATCAGACCCGGAGAACTTCCCTTGCTCAACCAGTTCGACCCACTCGGGGCAGGCTTGGGTGACAACTTTGGCGTTTCTCCCGTGGATGCTCACGACGGACTCGAAGAGACGTCCCTGAAATGTGGCTTCGGTGGCGAACACACCGATTACTCCTGTCTCTGAACTGACGGCGGCCGGTTTCACAGCTGGCTCCATCCCGACGATCGGAATCCCCGGGCTCCATTCTCGCAATGAATCCAAGGCGGCAGCGGACGCGGTATTACATGCAACGACGAGCGTTTCTGCTCCCCGGTCGATCAGCCAGGCGGCCAACTCGTGTGACATCGAGCGAACCTTGTCGAGGCTCCTGGTTCCGAACGGCGCCCTGGCACGATCAGCGACATAGAGAAGATCGGCGGAAGGTGCGAGCGCTTTGATTTCCTTGAGCACCGAGAGCCCTCCCACTCCCGAATCGAAGACCCCGATCATCCAACGACCCCCGGCGATCGGTGCGCACGGTCGCTGGTAGCGTCGCCGCCTGTTCGATGGAGGTGCTTGGTGCAGTTGGCAGATTCGGTTGTGGTGGTCACCGGTGGTGTTTCTGGTCTCGGCTTTGGCGCGGCACAGAGGATGGTCCGTCACGGCGCCTCGGTGGTCATGCTCGACATAAATGAGGAGCGTGGCAAGGAGGCGGTGGAAGACCTCGGTGAGAAGTCCCGGTTTATCCGTTGTGACGTGTCCAATCCGGAAGACGTGAGTGGAGCTATCTCCGGTGCGCGAGAGGCCTTCGGGTCCATCGATGTGCTGGTGAATGCAGCGGGTGTGGCGCCCGCGCAAAGAGTGGTGTCTCGTGACGGGGTGTTGTTTGACCTGGATGTGTTCAAGTTCACCATCGGAGTCAACCTTGTCGGCATGTTCGACGTGATCAGGAACGTCGCCGCGGCCATGGCGGCGAACGACCCTGGCGAAACGGGCGAACGAGGCGTGATCGTAAACGTTGCGTCGATAGCAGCGTTTGAGGGCCAGGTCGGTCAGGCCGCATATTCGGCGTCGAAGGGGGGAGTGGTTGCCATGACATTGCCCATCGCTCGTGACCTGGCGAGCGTTGGGATCAGGGTGGTCACCATCGCTCCGGGGATCATGGACACGCCTCTCCTCGCTGGAGCCCCTCAGGAGTTGAGAGACTCTCTGGCGAAACTCCATGTGTTTCCTCAGCGGCTTGGAACCCCGGAAGACTTTGCTCATCTTGTCCAGGCCATAGTCGAGAATCAGATGATCAATGGTGAGGTAATTCGACTCGATGCCGCGGCGCGGATGCCCCCAAAGTGACCACTCGCATAGCCCTCGTGTGTTTTGACGATATGGAGGAGTTGGATCTGGTCGGTCCGTGGGAAGTGCTGCGCATGTGGCAACTGACTCATCCGGAAGACGAGGTGGACGTTTTCACCGCTTCAACGGACGGCGAAACCGTAACCTGTGCGAAAGGCATGAGGATCATCACCGACACCTCTGTCGACGACATGGGGAGCGTTGACGTGATTGTGTATCCGGGAGGCCGCGGGACAAGACGCCACATAGACGATGCACGGGTCAAGCTGTTTCTCTCCGAGCATGCCGCCGCCGGGACATTGATGACATCTGTGTGCACCGGCTCGCTCGTGTTTGCGGCTGCGGGTCTGCTCAGCCAACGCCCGGCGACGACACATTGGAGCGCGATCGACCTTCTGGCCAGTCTGGACGACACGAT
>SMXW01000093.1 GCA_004356805.1 Acidobacteriota bacterium
CCGAGGAGTGGTGGTTGATCGTGTCGAGGAGTTGACCGACGCCGAACTGATGGGACGGATCATTCGTCAGCTTTACGGCAACGAGACGCCGCCGAGAGAGGTTCTCGTCTCGATCGAGCCGGACGAGGCCGATCTGCTTCACGAGTGGCTGGTCGATCTGCGAGGTCGAAACGTGAGTCTCCGTGTTCCCCAACGCGGCGCCAAACGCCGACTGATGGAAACCACAGCCGTCAACGCAGCCGAAGCCTTCGCCCGACACCGGCTCAGCCGGCAGAAAGATCACAACGCCCGAGCCAGGGCTCTGCGGTCACTTCAAGAGGAACTTGGTCTTGCTGAGCCGCCACTTCGCATCGAGGCCTACGACATATCGACCCTTCAGGGCACCAACACTGTGGCGTCGATGGTCGTTCTCGAAGATGGCCTGCCCAAAAAGAGCGAATATCGCAGATTCAGGATCCGCAGTGTCGAAGGCCAGGACGACTTTGCCTCGATGGAAGAGACCATCCGGCGGCGGTTCAAGGCCTACCTGCGGGAACGGGAGAAGCCTGTCTCGGAACAGGGCAAGTTCTCCTACCCGCCGAGTCTGGTTCTGATCGACGGGGGAGTGGGCCAGCTGGGCAGGGCGGTCAAGGTTCTCGACGAACTCGAACTCGACATCCCCGTGATCGGGCTAGCCAAGAGGATGGAAGAGGTCTATCTCCCCGGGCGACCCGAGCCTATCCGAATACCAAGAGACGCCGAAGCCCTCTACCTGCTCCAGCAGGTCCGCGACGAGGCGCATCGGTTCGCCGTCACCTATCACCGGCAGCTTCGGTCGAAGTCGATGGTCGACTCGGTGCTGGACGACGTCCCGGGGATCGGTCCGAAACGCAAGAAGGACCTCCTGCGACACTTCGGATCTCTCAAGAGAATAAGGGCAGCGCAACTCGATGACCTTGCAGAGGTGGTGCCGGAAAAGGTAGCCAACGACCTGTACGCTTCGCTTCACTCCTGAGCGAGGACCAGGATGGACCCTGCCGCAACAGACGCCCCACAAGTTCTCGTGGTAACCGGCATGTCCGGGGCGGGTCGATCCTCTGCCGCCAAGATCCTTGAAGACCTCGACTTCACCGTTATCGACAATCTTCCGCCAGCGCTTCTCGAGTTGGCCGTTCAGGCGCATGACATCCCGGAGGCCCGCAAGCACCTCGTGGTCGTGATCGACTCACGCGGGGGACTACCGATCCAGGATCTCCAGGACGCACTGATCGCCCTGGAACGGGAAGGGATCGTCACCAAGATCGTCTTTCTCGACGCTGATGACAGTGTGATAGTTCGTCGCTATGAGGAGAACCGTCGGCCCCACCCGCTGGGACGCGACACCATCAGCGGGTCGATCGTCGCCGAGAGAGAAATGCTGTCGGGACTACGTGAAGTGGCCGATGTGATCGTCGACACGTCGAACTTGAATGTCCATGAGCTTCGGGAGCGGTTCACTTCCCTGTTCAGCGAGGACGAGACCACACGGCCGATGCGTGTCTCGATTCGCTCGTTCGGTTTCAAACACGGTTCGCCCCGCGATATCGACCTTCTGTTCGACGTCAGATTTCTCCCCAACCCTCACTGGGTCTCAGAGTTGAAGGATCTGAGAGGGGTCGACGAGCCGGTTCGTGACTATGTCCTCGCCTCCGAAGGAGCCGAAGAGTTTTTGGAGCGCGTCGACGAATTGCTGGCGTTTCTCATCCCCCGCTTTCAGTCAGAGGGCAAATCGTATCTTTCGATTGGAATCGGTTGCACCGGTGGTCATCACCGCTCCGTGGCGATAGCGAAGGAACTGGAAAAGCGGATTTCAGAACATGGCATACGTGCCGCCGTTCGCCACCGAGACATCGATCGGTGAAGCCCGAGACCGAGATCGCCCTCGCGTCACTTCTTCTCGATCCCGATGGCCCTGTAGTTGCTGCCATCGGGGGAGGCCATGGTCAAGCGGCCGCGCTGGAGGCAATCCAAACCTACGCATCGAAGATCTCGGCTCTCGTGACCGTCGCCGACGACGGTGGATCTTCGGGCCGTCTCACCTCGCTGGGTATCCCGCCTCCGGGCGACATACGCCGGTGTCTTCTGGCGCTGACCCCCGAGCCCAACCTGTGGTCCGAATTGTTCGCCCACCGCTTCGAAGGCGGTGACATCCACGAGCACTCACTGGGAAATCTGATCCTGGCGGCTCTGACCGAGCTATTTGGCGACTTTCCGTCCGCCGTCGCCACTTCAGAGATGATGCTTGGCACTCTGGGTACCGTTATCCCGGTTGCAGACCAGCCGGTGACATTGACTGCGAATGTGGACGGCAGGAGCATCGCCGGTCAGGCGGCGATCGCCGAATCGAGAGGCCACATCTCGGACCTGTCGATCGACCCGATAGACACCGCAGCCAGCCGAATCGCACTCGAGGCGGTTGCCGGAGCCGACCAGATCGTCATTGGGCCCGGAAGCCTCTACACGTCACTGATATCGGCCTTGATGGTGCAGATGCTGGCACCCGCCGTCATGGGCGCGGCAGCCCAGAGAGTCTTTGTGCTGAACCTGGTCACCCAGGATGGCGAGACTCTAGGGATGACCGGCGAAGACCATCTCGAGGCCCTTCTGATCCACGCAGGTATTGAAGGGCCGGGTGTGGTGGTAGCCCATGAGGGGGACCTCGACCTGCCTGAGGGTCACCAATCGATCACGATCGACTCGGAGACCGCCTCCCGCCATGGCTGGCGGGTCGTCTTCGCCGATGTGGCCGATCAACGCGCAGATTGGCCGGCGCACGACCCGATGA
The DNA here is from genome assembly GCA_004356805.1 of Acidobacteriota bacterium. Taxonomy (GTDB): domain Bacteria; phylum Actinomycetota; class Acidimicrobiia; order Spongiisociales; family ZC4RG35; genus SZUA-217. The sequence continues at coordinate 2,804 of SMXW01000093.1, forward strand.
AGCTCGGGCGTGTTCTCGAAGACCTTGCCGAACCAAAGGCCTGAAGACTTGCCTGATTATCTGACGATTGGCGACGTCGATGTCGAGGGCCTCAATGTCCTGGTCCGCTCTGATCTCAACGTCCCGCTCAGCGACGGTGTTGTCGTCGATGATTTTCGGATACGCGCCGCCCTTCCCACTCTTGTTGACCTGGTCAGGAAGGGCGCAGTCGTATCCGTGTGCTCCCATCTTGGACGTCCCAAGGGCCGTGATCTGACGCTTTCGCTGGAACCGGTGGCGACTCACATGTCAGCACTGACCGAATTCGAAGTGGGGTTCGAACAGGGTGGTCAGATCACCGTTCTGGAGAACACCAGATTCCTGGCCGGGGAGACCACCAACGACCCCGAAACCGCACAGTGGCTGGCCGAGGGTGTCGATATCTTTGTGCAGGACGCCTTTGGAAGTGTCCATCGTGCCCATGCATCAACTGTGGGTGTGGCCGAGCGGGTTGAGTCCATAGCCGGCCTTCTTCTCGACGCCGAGCTGAAAGCACTTGGCCGTTTCGTCGACGATCCGGATCGTCCGTACACAGTGGTGTTGGGTGGAGCCAAAGTCTCCGACAAGCTCGCGGTCATCGAAAACCTGCTTCCCAAGGTGGACCGCATGCTGATCGGTGGGGCAATGTGCTTTACGTTCCTCGTGGCGAGGGGGCTCGAGGTTGGAGAGTCACTGGTCCAGGACAACATGGTGGATGCTGTGAGAGGCCTCCTGAAGGGACCACACGGCCGGAAGCTCATCCTTCCGGTCGACATCGCGACGGGAAGTCGGTTCTCGGAAGATGCGGAGAGACGGGTGGTGGCGGCCTCGGATATTCCCGAAGGATCGGTGGGCCTCGACATCGGCCCCGAAACCAGCGCCGGATTCTGGGGACTTATCAACTCTTCGGCAAGCGTTTTCTGGAACGGGCCGATGGGGGTCTTCGAGTGGGAAAATTTCCGCAACGGAACCGAGCAAGTTGCCCGTGCCTTGGCGGCGTGTGACGGATTCACCGCCGTCGGAGGAGGCGACTCGGCCGCGGCCTTGCGTCTGCTCGATCTCGACGGCTCAGTATCGCATCTCTCCACTGGGGGCGGAGCGGGTTTACTGCTTCTCGCGGGTCAAGTTCTTCCCGGCGTCGCCGTTCTGGAAAGATGGGTGCAATGAGCGAGCGTAAACCACTGATCGTCGGTAACTGGAAGATGCATACCAACCATTTGGAGACGATCCAAATGGTTCAGAAGCTCTCCTACCGGCTCGATCTGGCAGATTACGAACGGGTGGAAGTTGTGGTTGCGCCTCCGTTCACGGCGCTTCGATCGGCTCAGGTCGTCATTGAACAGGACCGGATGAGGTTCGGGCTCGGTGCCCAGGACGTCTTCTGGGAAGAGAAGGGTGCCTACACCGGAGAGGTGTCGGCTTCGATGCTCGCCAAACTCGCAGTCGGCCATGTGATCGTTGGTCACTCCGAGCGTCGGCAGCATTTCGGAGAGACCGATGAGATGGTCAACAAGAAGACGCGGGCAGTGCTCTCGGCAGAAATGAGACCGATCGTCTGCGTCGGCGAGACTCTCGAAGAGAGAGAAAGCGGCCAGGCAGAAGAAGTGATCGTCGGTCAGATCAAAGGTGGGCTCGCCCGAGTGGATGCCGAGTCGGTGTCACGATTGTCCATCGCATATGAACCCGTATGGGCCATCGGCACCGGACGAACCGCTCTTCCCGACGACGCCGGGTTGATCACCGAGATCATTCGAGAGACGGTGAGCGACATGACCAACAGCGAGGCGGCCGGGTCGGTGCGCATCCTCTACGGTGGGTCGGTCAACCCGGGGAACATCAAGGACTTCATGGCGAAGAAGAACATCGACGGCGCTTTGGTCGGTGGAGCGTCTCTCGACCCGGACAAGTTCGCGGCGATTGTGAGATATTGGATTTGAGTCACACCCTGATTCTTCTCCGCCATGGCCAGTCCACATGGAACCTGGAGAATCTGTTCAGCGGTTGGACCGACGTCGGTCTGACACCGCAAGGGGAACAAGAGGCGCGTACCGCCGGGAGACTGATGGTGGAGGAAGGTCTGAAGCCTGATGTTGTTCATACTTCTGTCCTGACCCGAGCCATCGAGACGGCCAACCTGGCCTTGGTCGAGGCGGGCTGGACAGATCTCCCGACAAGGAGGAGCTGGCGTTTGAACGAGCGTCACTATGGGGCACTTCAAGGATTGGACAAGAAGGAAACCGCCGACAAGTTCGGTTCGGAGCAAGTGTTGGCCTGGCGTCGGTCATACGACGTTCGTCCCCCTGCTTTGGATGTGGACGACTCACGTCATCCTTCACACGACGACCGCTACTCCGACGTCGACCCCGAAGAACTCCCGGCAACGGAGTGTCTCGCCGATGTTGTGGGGAGGATGCTCCCTTACTGGCACGAGGTCATCGTCCCTGAGTTGCAGGCCGATCAAACGCCCCTGATCGTGGCCCATGGGAACTCGCTGCGCGCTCTCGTCAAACATCTCGACAGAGTGAGCGAGGAGGACATCGTCGGGTTGAACATTCCAACCGGAATCCCGCTGGTCTACCAGCTCGATGACGAGATGCACCCCATGTCGAGTCGATATCTGGGTGACGAGGAAGCGGCAAAGGCCGCGGCAGATGCTGTCTCTAAGCAGGCCGGCTAGGCCAAGCCGACTAGGGCTGGTAATGTTCCCTCCCCGCCGTTAGGCGGGCTTACAATCGTCTGAAACCGAGAAGTTGCAATGGATGTGTTCCAAGCCTTAGCGATCATTGTTCACATCGCTTTGTCCATTTCTGTGATTGCCCTCGTGCTTCTGCACTCGGGGAAGGGCGGAGGACTGTCTGATGTGTTCGGTGGAGGGATGTCGACATCCAGTCTCACCGGCTCCACCATCGTGGAGCGCAACCTGGACCGTCTCACTGTCATCATCGGTGTCCTGTTCGGTGCCAGCACCTTCGGACTCACCTTCGTCTTGATCTGACGCCGGCGATACAATCGTCCCTCTTCACACTCGTCGGAGTGGCGGAATTGGAAGACGCGCCAGGCTAAGGACCTGGTGGGGTTTAACACCCCGTGGAGGTTCGAGTCCTCTCTCCGACAC
>SMXW01000094.1 GCA_004356805.1 Acidobacteriota bacterium
CGTGATGTTGTCCTCTGAATAACCCTCGACAGCGCCGTCGCGAAGGGCCTGCATGGCGGCGAGCTTGTCGTCGAACTCAACAATCTCAGGAGCTTCTCCTCCGCGTTCGGCGACATATGCCCGCCACGAGGGAATCGCCGAGCTACCGGCGTTGGCTGCCACAGTCTGACCGATCAGCTCATCTATGGATCGGTAGGTGCCTGTCCTGATCAGGAAAGACTGGTTGTCCCAAAAGTAGGTGATGCTGAAGTCGATCGCCTCGTCCCGAGCCCGGGTGTGATTCATGCTCGCAATCGACATGTCAACCCGTCGTGCCTGGAGAAAGCTGATCCTCGTCGTGCTGTCAACAACGACGAGCTTCAGCTCGAAGCCGAGAAGGTCAGCGATTGCCCTCGACAGATCAACGTCGAATCCCACCCACTCTCCGCGATCGTCGAGGAAACTCATCGGCGGGTTGTCGTTCCTGACACCAATCCGCACCACGCCGGACTGTTCCACACCGGTAAGCGTCGAGTCGGCTTCATCGGTTCCGCTCGAGCAAGCACTCGCGACAATGCTTGCCGCAGTCAAGACGAGGACGAACCCACGAATTTTCATACGCGTAACCCGGGATTTACACACATTCGAAACAGCCGGATATCGGGGAGTAGTCGATTCACAGCCGACTGCCGGTCTTGGCTGTCGGGATGGCAAGAGAGCGAACCAGGTTGCCCGCCTGGTACCGACGCTCACCTCTCAGGGCGAGCCGCGACACGGCGAACGCCACGACGAAGTACAACAGCCCGACGGTCAGATATGTCGCCACCCAAAACGGGGTATTGCCGACGTCGCTGCCCAGCACGATCCGTGCCGTGGTTGTCAGCTCGGCCACACCGATGATGACCACTACCGAAGTGTCTTTGAACAGGGTGATTCCTTGACCGGATAGTGCGGGCTGCATCACTCGCAGGCTGTATGGCAGCTTGACGAGGCGATAGACCTGCCATGGGGAACCGCCGATCACCCGAGCCCATTCGACCATGCCCACCGGCACGGAGCGCAGCCCGGTGCGGATGATGTCGGCCTGGTAGGCGCTGCTGTAGAGGACGAGCGCGATGACGGCCGACCCGAGCGGAGTGTTATTGAGGCCGAGGATCGGACCACTGGCTACCAGCTGATGGATGATCAGAACGAGGAGGATCAGCGGGATTCCGCGAAACAGGTGCACGTAGCTGTCGGCAAGCCGCCGGAGCGACCGGGATCGGGCATCTTGGGCGGCGGCCACCACCACGGCCACGGCAAGGCCAACGCCCAAGCCGGCCACTGCCAGCAACACGCTCATCACCAGGCCACCCGGCCGCTGCCCGGGAAAACCGAATAGCAGGTGCGGGAGGCTGTCGAGCAGAAAGTCAATCTGGTCTGACATGCATCCTCCCCCGATTCAGCCTGATGTCGACGCGCCGAAGTAGCCCCGCCATGACGGTGGAAAGCAGCAAGTAGACCACCGCGGCAATCGTCAAGAACTCGACCGCGCGGAAGGATTGCGTGATCGAGGCCTGCACGGTCTGGAAGAACTCGGGAACGGCGACGAACGAGGCCAGGGCCGTGTTCTTCATGTTGTGGATGAGTCGCGTTGTGATGGCTGGGAATGCGGCACGGACCCCTCCAGGGAGGAGGACCCACCAGAACAAGGCAAGGGTGCCTGCCCCGAGCAGTCGCGCCGTTTCGATCCGCTCACGTGGGAGTGTGCCTACACCAGCCCGGAACAGCTCGGCCATGTGGGCGCCGGTGTTCAGTGTGAGACCGAAGCAAGCTGCGAGTGCGTAGTAGGGAAGGCTGAGGCCGGTCACCGTCGTCAACCAGGTCATGACAGAGTTGTCGAAGAAGAGGAACATCCTGGTGTCGGCAGGGAAGAGGCTGGGGAAAGCGAAGGCCCAGAAAATGATCTGGATCAGCGCCGGGATGTTGCGGAACACTTCGACGAATGTCCCAGCGGCACTCCGAATGAGCCGGTTGGCGGAAAGGCGAAGGGTGCCGACCCCGATTCCCACCACGAATGACGTGATGGAAGTAACCACGGTCAGCGCGATAGTCAGGGTAAGTCCGGCGAGCAGCAAGCTCACGGTTTCGGGGGTGAGCGATTCCCTCACCCTCTCTCCACCATCATTCCTGGGCCACCGGCCTGCGGTGGGTCATCCGGACCGCCGGGTGTGACCCGCGCTCAGCGCGCCTCGATTCGATCGGCTCTGTTCTGTGGGGGTGCGTGCAGGTCCTCACTCACGGTGGGAAAGAATATGTTTCGCTTGCTTCACAAGCTGTCCCGGACGTCAAGTAGAGGGATGTCCTGCCGAGACAGTTCGTTTAGCCCTTCGAAGGGGATGGCGGCGCCGATTGCCTCGGAGGCCTCCGCCCATGCTTCGAGCCAGCCCCGATCGATAGCGTCGACGTCGTCCACCATTCGCAGGCGGGTGACGTCCCAAGTGTCCTTGATCGTCTTCATCTCCTCGGCGACGCTTTCCGGAGAGCGCTGCCGGAACCCGTTGCCGTGGACAGCGTCGCGACACCACTCGCAGCCGTACGGGCAGCCACGAGATGTGGCGATGGTCATCGACGAGTACCCACTTTCGTCCTCCCAAACATCGAGGTAGCGGTCCATGTCGATGAGGTCGCGTGCAGGCAGCGGCAATTCGTCGAGGTTCTCGATGGGACGGCGAGGTTCGTTGATTCTTGGCTGACCGTCCTTCCTAAAGGCGACTCCGGGCTCAGACTCCAACGCCGTCGTATCGAGTTCGCCGGCTGCGAAGAGCTCGACGAGGGCGACCACGGTCTGCTCACCCTCGTGATGGACCACGACGTCGACGCTCGGCGAGGCGAGATAAGCCTCGGGCGACACGGTTGGGTCAGGTCCACCCAGGATGACCACTGCGCCATAGTCGCTCGCCATCCTCGCCAGCAGGAGAGCGTCACTCCTCGTGGGCATGACCGCCGAAATGCCTACCAGGTCGGGCGTTTCAGCTTGGAGAGCTTCAGCAAACGCCGACACATCATCGGCGAACGTACCGTCAAAGACCGCGACATCGTGCCCTGCCTCCCGCACATAGGCGGCGAGGTACAACAGACCGAGCGGAAAGTACGGGCTCGCCGCTGCGGTCTCCGCCTTGTTGCTGCTCAGGAACAGCGGGTGGGCTAACAAGATCTTTGCCATGGGCACCTCTAGGCGTAACACCACTCCGGCACGAGATAGTCCGGCGCAGGACTGTCGACCCATGCGCGTGCCTCGGTCTCGTGTGCTTTCGACTGTAGTTGGAGCTGGCTTTTGTCTCGAAGACAGCAGTTTGGGCGGTCAGCTCGCCTCGGCGCTTTGTGCGATGAGCATCCGTCCCGCCAGTCCTTGCGGGGCCGGGTCGCGTTTCCTGACGTCCCGGTCACACAGGTAGCGGGTCACTCCGGCCAAGGCCAGCAAAATGAGCGTGGGGTACCACTCGACTTTCCTCACCCATTCGATCTCGCCGTGGTTCAGGGGGTCCAAGTAAGTGAGGTAGGAAAGGAATACTGCCGCGCTGAGATAGAGCCAAGGTGCCACCTGCAACCAACTCCAGGACCAATTGTACGAGCCAAGGAAAGGGAGAAAGGCAACCACGATCACCAGGTACCACGGATGGAATGTCGGTGTGAGAAGCGCATACGCCATCAACGCCAGCGCCATGAGTCGAAGTGTGTCACGCGGGCTCCCCCGTTGTCGCGCAAGAGCCCACACTGCAACCAGCACCGACGCCATCAGGGTCGCCACGATGAAACGCGCCACCCCGGCCGGATCGGCGACTTCCCAACGATCCAGCCAGCCGGCTAACCAGTGATAAGCGCCGCTGTTGAATGTCCAGCCGCTGTAGACCCTCGCCGATCCAAACAGGCCCGTGCCGTCTGACCCCCCGACGAGGCCCCATCCAGCCGTCAATCCGAAGGGGACCAGGACCGCGGCCACCGTGGTCCCGTAGACCAGCCGCTGCGACCGGCCCCATCTAGGCCACAGGACCGGCAGGAGAAGGAGAGGCAGCGGTTTGGTGAGAGTGGCCAGCGCCAGGATGACGGGTGCCGCCCACTTCGCTCGGGATGCGGGTTGGAGCAGGGTCAAGTACACGGCCAACAGGGCCAGAAACACCATGAGCGCATCGAGATGGGCGCCATGAGCCGCCTCGACCACGACCAGCGGGTTCCAGAGGTACAACATCACCCGGCGCATCGGCAGTGCGGCCATTCGCAACAGCCCGACGATCACCACAGCCGCAGCGAGGTCGAAACCAACCATGACGGTCTGTAACGCCAGCGGTTCGGACGGCGCCACGCTGGCCGTTGCTACGAATGTCACCTGGGCCACGGGGAGGTAGGGAGACCCCAGCGACGGGTTGTTGGCGAGCTCACGTGCCGATATGTGCAGGGAGTCGAGCTCCGGCGCATCGAGTGCGTACGCATACGGGTTGACGCCTGCGGTAGCGACGTTTCCGTCCCACAGGTACCGATATACGTCGTCGCTGAGAGTTGGCGTCGTGATCAGAAGCAATAGCCGGAAGACGATCGGGATGACCCACAACCAAACCAGGGGCACCGGTCGACGCTCGTTCCACCAGAGCGCCAAAAGAAACCCGGCGAACGCGAGCAGGTACCACCCGATCGTCTGCGGGGTCAGACTCTCTCCTAACGTGCCGCTGCTCGCATCGAGTCGGACAAATCCCCCATAGGCGGCCAAGCCGGCGGCCGCCGCAATCCAGAGGCCCCATTGGGTTCGTGCACCTTCTGCCAGCGCACGTAGGCGAGACGATCGGTCCTTCCACGGCGGGGGACGGCCGAGCTTCGCCATGAGAAGATCCTGGTGTTGGGTCACTCTTACTGCTCACCCAACGCGGCGATCGACGTGATCAGACCAAGCACGGCGCCCCGGAGGGTATCTATCGAGAGCGCAAACCGCTTCAGCACGATCTCGTGAGTGACGGGTGCGATCTTGCCCTCGATACCAGCGTCATAGTCAGTGATCACAGCGATGTTCACATACTCCATGCCCAACTCACGGCTCAGGGAGACTTCGGGCATCTGTGTCATGTTGATCAGGTGAAAGCCTGATTCCGCGAACCATCTACTTTCTGCCCGTGTCGAGAATCGAGGGCCCTGGACCACAACGGTGGTCCCTTCGTCGTGGACAGACGCACCGGCGGCTCGGCAGGCGGCGATAGCCAACTCACGGTGGGGCTCCGAATACGGGTCGGCGAACGACATGTGGTTGACATCGGGGCCTTTGACGAAAGTAGACGCTCGGCCCCACGTCCGATCGACCAATTGATCGGGTACCACGAAATCCCCGGGCTCGAACTCAGGCACAAGAGATCCTGCGGCACACGGGCCGATGACATCCGTAACTCCAAGCTCCTTCATTGCCCACGCGTTTGCACGGTAGGGGATGGCGTGCGGCGGCAGCCGGTGGCCCTGCCCGTGTCGGGCAATGAACGCCACGTCGATGCCCTCCACGGCTCCGACCATGATGTGGTCCGAGGTTGGCCCGTAAGGTGTTTCCATATCCTCGGCGCGGGCGTCGTCTAGCAACTCATAGAAACCCGTGCCTCCATAGACGCCGATCATGCGCCTCCTCCACCAAGCTCTGCCCCCACCGTGAAGTTGTCCTGGTTGCGATGATAGAGCCTGGCCACGGTCGAAGCCGTGGAACCGTGGGCTATTCGAACCGGGTGGCGGTGTCGCTCGTGATCCCCGGGTCAGGCGATGGTGAACTCAACCAGAGGCGCCCCCTTGACCCACCGGGGAAGGATGTGTTCGGCCTTGGCCGGCTCGTTGCCCCAGCTCTCGGTGAGGATTCGGTACAGCACCTTCGCTCGTTGATCTTGGTTGGTGATCTCTTCCGCCTCGGCCGAGACGTCTGCGGTCAGGCCGCGCTTGAGATGGACCGTGAACTTGGGATTGACTTTCATGTTCGCCAGCCAGTCACGTCTGCGGCCGGGCTGACCCGTGATGTAGTAGCTCCCGTCCAGGTGATGGAAGTTGATCTCGATCCTGTGTTGCGTTCCGCTCCTCGCTCCGAGCGTCGTGATATCAATGACGCCGCCGCGGTCAAGAGCACTTTTGACTGCGATATCCACACGGCGTTGAACCGGGGCGAGCGTCCGCGTATTCCTCGACTGCCACGCCGGCCCTCTGAGTCAACGGAACCCGACTGGCCGACTACTCGAATGTGAATTCGAGAGGTTGGGTTTGGTTGGACGGTGATGGGATTCTTCGGATTCGCCCGCGAGCGGACCGTCGCCAGTCGTTACGTCCGCGGGGAGGTCCTCAACCCCGACGACCGGGCCCGAGTGTGCTGTCGAAATTATCGCTTCTCGACAAGCCCATTCGCGTGGCGGGCATTTCACTCTTGCCGCTATCGGGGGTGTTGACGGCAAGAACCTGGTGTATCGAAGCTCTGTTGGCCTTGAAATTCATAACCGATGCGGCCATGTAGAGCCGCCAGATGCGGGCCCGGTTGGGTCCGGCCAACGCGACTGCGTCGGACCAAGAACCTTCGAGATTCGCCACCCAGTGGGAAAGAGTCTTGGCGTAGTGCTCCCTGAGCGACTCCACGTCTCTGACCTCCAGGCCGAGTTCCTGCATGGAACTGATGACCCGACCGACTTCATGAAGCTCGCCATCGGGGAACACGTATCGGGCTATGAAGGATCGTTTGGGCAGTGGACCGGAGCCGGAAGGTCGAGAGATGGCATGGTTGAGGAAGCGTCCACCGGGGATCAGCATTTCTCTGATACTGGTGAAGTAGTCCTCGAGCCTCGACGACCCCACATGCTCGAACATGCCGATGCTGGACACTGCGTCATAGGGCCCGTCGCCGACATCGCGGTAATCCTGATATCGGATCTCGATGAGGTCGGCGAGACCGGCTTCGGCGACACGTTCCCGAGCTAGTTCGACCTGCTCTCGCGACAGGGTCACTCCCACTACTTCGACGCCGTAGTGAGAGGCAGCATGAATTGCCATGCTTCCCCATCCACAGCCAACGTCGAGCAACCGCATCCCGGCCACGAGCCCCAGCTTGCGACAAATCAGGTCATACTTGACGGTCTGTGCTTCGTCGAGACTCGCGGTGCTGGAGTCGAAGTAAGCGCACGAGTAGGTCATCGTCTCTCCGAGGATCAGCCGGTAGAAATCGTTGCTGACGTCGTAATGATGTGCGATCGCCGCTGCATCACGATCCTTGGAGTGGACACCACCACGGACGCGGGCCTCTTCGGGTGGAGGTGCCGGGGGAAAGCCGAGAACCCCAAGTTTGCGGGCTGTCCAGATCAATGTTGGAACGTCTCGAGCACGAAGTTTCTGACGGACCACGTCGGGAGAATTCCCCGCCATGTCTTGAGCCGCCGTAAGGGTCTCGATGATGGAACCCTCGAGATCGATCTCTCCGGCCACATACGCTCTGCCAAGGCCAAGCTCACCCGGTGCCCACAGGATGTGACGGAGGGCCTCCGGCGATTTGACCATGATTACGTTCGCTCCCGGTGTGCCCAGAAAGGAACCATCCCAAAACTGGATGGGCATAGGTCCCGCATCGTTCAAGAGCGCGGTCACCAGCGGTTTCACGATCTGAGCGACTGTTTTTGTCATCGCCACATTGCGAAAACCCGGAATCTGGGCTCCTGATTCCGGGTTTTCGCGACTCGCTGGCCAATCGGTACCGCTTGGCCATGACAGAGATCGGTCACTTGTCCCCGTTCCCGGGGGTCCACAACCCCATCTCGAGCAGCTCCGACCGCTGTCCGAGGGTGATAGCCGCCAACGATTCCGGACCTGATTACGAGAGCTCTTTCGGCTCGGGACCGAACTAGTGGTGTGTCACTGGAACACCTCATACGGACCAAACCAAGCGAGGTTCTCGTGAGACGAGGCGCTTCCCTATACTCCGGCGGCGCTTCTGATCCCCTGTCATTCCCGGAGGAATTCTCAGCATGACGGACACCATTCTGTACATCGCGCTTTTCGCGGGTGCCCTCGGTCTCCTGCTGGCGGTCTACTACACCCGTGCGGTGCTGGCCACCCCCCGGGGCAACCAGCGGATGGTCGAGCTTTCCGACGCTATCCGAACTGGCGCGATGACTTTTCTGAAGCGCGAGTACACCTGGGTCTCGGTCTTTGTCCTGATCATGGCGGCCCTGATAGCTGTGCTTCTCGACTGGGGCCGACCGTGGGGAGCCGTCGCCTACGTCTTCGGCGCCTCCCTTTCCGCGCTAGCTGGCTTGATCGGGATGCGCGTCGCCACCGCTGCCAACTCCCGCACCACCGAAGCCGCCAGGACGGGTGGTATCACCGCGGCCCTACCCGTGGCGTTCCGCGGGGGAGCCGTCATGGGATTCACCGTTGCCGGCCTGGGTCTGCTCGGTGTGGGTCTGGGATTCCTGGTCTTTCAGCAGCTCCTCGATGACCCCGATTGGGTAAACATAATCACCGCCATTGGGCTTGGAGGCTCCTCGATCGCACTGTTCGCCCGTGTCGGTGGGGGTATCTACACCAAGGCTGCCGACGTCGCCGCCGATCTCGTCGGAAAGGTCGAGGAGGGAATTCCGGAGGATGACCCGCGCAATCCGGCGGTCATTGCCGACAACGTTGGTGACAACGTGGGTGATGTCGCAGGAATGGGTGCCGACCTCTTCGAGTCGTATGTCGGAGCCATAGTCGCCCCGATCGCCTACACGGCTCTGGTGTTCGCCGGTCGTGAGTTCCAGGCCGAGGCAATCATCTTCCCGCTGGCGGTGGCCGCACTCGGCATGTTCGCATCGATCATCGGTTCTTTCCTGGTGAAGGCCAAGGACGAGGATCACCTTGCTGCAGCTCTTCATAGGGGTACCAACTTCGCCATGATTGCCACTGCGCTCGGTGTCGCTGGCCTGGCCGCATGGATCTTTGGTGACAAGGTCGACAACTGGCTGGGTATCTGGTTCGCCGTCGTGGCCGGCCTCGTCGTCGGCTGGTTCGTCGGGAAGATTTCGGAGTGGTTCACCTCTGACCACTACAAGACGGTCAAAGAGATCGCCCGCCAGTCCCAGACCGGCGCGGCAACGGTGATCATCTCCGGGATTGCCGAGGGCATGAGATCGGCCGCCTACTCGGTGACCGCTGTTGCCGCCGGTGTCGGAGTCGCCTTCTTTGCCGGTGACTGGGCGATGGGCGAGGGCGGGGGCATCTATGGCGTCGCTATTTCAGCCATCGGTGTTCTTGCCACTCTCGGCATCATTATTTCTGTTGACGCCTACGGCCCAATCGCCGACAACGCCGGAGGAATCGCCGAGATGGCTCATCTCGACCCCGAGGTCCGTAAGGCGACGGACACACTCGACTCGCTGGGCAATACGACTGCCGCCGTGGCGAAGGGCTTCGCCATTGCATCAGCCGCCGTCACCTCACTGGCCCTTTTCAGCGCATTCACGAAGGCGGTCGACCTAGAACACATCGACATCTCGCGGGTGCCGACGTTCATCGGCTTGTTGATCGGGGGGATGTTCCCGTTCCTGTTCGCCGCGCTGACGATGAACGCCGTTGGTCGAGCTGCTTCCCTGATGATCGACGAGGTCCGACGTCAGTTCCGTGAGATCCCGGGTCTGAGAGAAGGCGACCCCGAGGCCAAGGCGGATTACACCGCTTGTATCGATATCGCTACCAGGAGCGCTCTCCGGGAAATGGTCATACCCGGTTCTATGGCCATCGCCCTTCCGCTCGTTGTGGGGTTCATCAACGTCGAGGCCCTTGGTGGTCTTCTCGGTGGTGCGCTCGTGACCGGTTTCCTCCTGGCCATCTTCATGGCCAATGCCGGTGGAGCCTGGGATAACGCCAAGAAGTTCATCGAGGCGGGCGCCTTTGGTGGCAAGGGGAGCGACGCTCACACCGCCGCGGTGATAGGCGACACCGTCGGCGACCCCTTCAAGGACACCTCAGGTCCGGCGATGAACATCGTTATCAAGGTGATGACCATCGTTTCGCTGATATTTGCTTCGGCCTTCATCGGTTGATCGCGAGCCAGAAAGACGGCGGCCCAACACCGCCGTTTTGGATTGCTCGGTCGACTTGGTTCCAGATCAACTCGAGCCCGCTCCTCAGATGTGTCAACGCCGGTCTCGAAGGACCCGACAAGAAGGGCCATCGCAGGGACATGGGCGACACGTGCCACGCCCGCGTGGGATGACGGTAACGAGGGTTGCCTGCTACGCCGAGGGTGTGGGGGAACGTCTGATGTTCACGTTCGTATAAACCACCAGCGCAGCCAGTGCTTGGGTGGCGATCAACGCCCCTACGACGAACGGCCCGTACTCGTAGTCCCCGTTGGGCGGTGCGACATTGCGGAGACCCGATGCGACAAAGGCGAGGCCACCGATGACCAGGGCCACAGTCTCCCCGACGAGCAGCGCTCGCATCGACCAGGGCTGGAATCGCTCGAGTCGCCCCATCAGGTGGGCGAGTGTGTAGCCACCCTGAATGATCAGGCCAAGCGCCAGGATGATCACTATTGGAGGGGTGTTGTCGGTCACAACGTAAAGCCCTGCCAGGAACAACCCCATGGCCCCGTTGATAGTCGACAGGGTGGCGAGAACGGTCTTCATCAAATCACCTCCCAGGATTTTTTTGAACCAACTCCGGAGCACAACCTGGCCTGCGCCAAGGAGCCACCGAGTCGATTCGCGAGCGTTGTTGATCTCTTCCATCTCTGCCAGGAGGCCCTGGCCCCAATCCCGACTCCGCGCCGGCATCAGGAGGTAGAGGGCTCGGCTCAGGCGGCTCATGCCATGCCCTCGGCCGTTTGCCGAACTCCTAGGTTCTGCCTTCGCGCATCGGCTACGGCCACCGCGGCCCAGTCACGGCCTGTTGCGGTTAGCCGATACATGTGGCGAGCCGGACGGCCGGGGGTTTCGGATTCGGTCCAGCGAGTTTCCAGATGACCCCGGTCGCTGAGTCTCATCAGGATCGGATACAATGTCCCGGAAGGGATGCGGAGCCGCTTGGAGATGTCGTATCCGTGATGCCACTGGCCCGTCGACTCGAGAAATAGGGCGGACACCGCAAGAGTTTGAGATGATGGGCGACGGGCCATGACCATTTAATTCTATATATGTAGAGTTACTTGTCAACAAGCGATGAAACCCTCTCGCCGTGATCGAGACCGATTCGTATTCTGGGGTTCGGAGGCCATCATGGAGATCCCATATCGTTCCAGGAGCACGTTGAAGGAAATCATCTTCGTTCGCCATGCGGAGTCACAGGCCAACCTCGATGGCGTGTGGAACGGTCGCACCGACGGCCCGCTGTCATCACACGGTGAGGAGAGCCTCGATGCGCTCGGGAAGCGTCTCTCCGACTGGGAGTACGACGTGGTCGTGAGCTCACCGCTTGAACGGGCTCAAAAGACCGCGCGATCATTTTCCACAGACTTTCAGATCGACGAAGACTTCACCGAGATCGACCTGGGTCGTTGGGAGGGGATGAAACGCGAGGAGATCCGGGCAAAGCACGGCGACGAGCTCGATGAGGCCATCTCCTCTCGAACCGCACCGATGGGAGGCACCGGTGAGAGCCTCGCAGAGGCCGGCAGACGAGCGCTAACAGCCGTTGACCGACTGGCCGAGTCACTCGGGGAAGATCGGAAAGCGGTGGTGGTCACTCACGGCGGTTTTCTCCAGGCCGTTCTTCACCGCCATATGGCCGGGCGGGACCACCGGGCGCACGCCTTCACATCCAACACAGCGATTACACGAGTCGTATGGCAGTACGGCCGCCCCCGGCTCGCGTCCTTCAACGACACAGGTCACTTTGGCCCTCGATCCCATCTCGTCGAAGCCAATCTCGCCGAGGGCAACCCGGTCCTGGCGCTGATTCGGCATGGTCGCACCCGCGCCAATGTCGAAATGCGGTGGCAAGGACGGGGTGATTGGGACCTGGACGATCTCGGGCGCCGTCAGGCGAAAGCCCTTGGAGATTGGTATGGCCAGGCATCGATCGTCTACTCGTCTCCTCTCAAGCGAGCGTCCTCGACGGCCGGATATATGGCAGTAAACGGGGTCGTAGCGGTCGACGACCTCAAAGAGGTCTCCATGGGCAATTGGGAGGGTCTGACCACCGCCGAAATCGCCGAACGGTGGCCGAAGGAGCTCGAGACGATTTTTCGTGAGGGGGTCGATCTGAGGCGAGGGGAGACCGGCGAGAGCTGGGGGGAGCTGACCTCCCGCGTTTCCAACGCCGTTCGCGGGCTGAAACACGCAGCGGACGAGCCAACGATCGTCGTTGCGCATGGCGGCGCCATCCGCGCTTACATATCGTCGCTGACGATGACCAGCGACACCCATGCAGAATCTCTGTTTACACCTGCGAACACGTCGGTTTCACACGTTGCCATAACCGAGCGAGGTCCCGAGATCCTCGACTACGCAGTGGCAACACACCTCGAATCGCTCGAATAGCCTGCTTCGCCGAATGCCCCACTATGAGTCTTCCCACCATGTGTTGATCAATCAGCGGGACCCGTCCGATCTCCACAAGGCGGATCAGTGTCATCCCTGAATAATGGCCGACCTGTGCTCGAGATCGGGTGTGGGAAGGGCCACCCCCCTCAGTTCGTGTCTGTCTTCGAGAAGGTCGAGTAGGTGAATGTTCACCTGCCAGACCTGTGGCAAGTCCTTCGACCTTCGACAGGAGGTCCTCGACCAGTATCCGGGTTGGACACCTAGACAATGCCTCGACTGTCGCAACTCGAAGACCCCCTCCGCGCCGTCGGTGACCAAGAGCCGCGACATGTCGACATCGGAGGTGTTGGCCAGGTTCACGGAAGGTCCTAAGACAGGTGTCTTCACCGATGGGGCCTCTGAAGGAAACCCGGGGCCGGGCGGGTGGGGCGCCCTCCTCGTGGTGGATGACCAGATGGTCAGTCAGGACTACGGCTCCGAAGCCCACACGACCAACAACCGCATGGAGCTCAGGGCGATGATTGTGGGTCTCCAGATGGTCCCTGCCGACTCGCCGGTCGACATCTACACGGACTCACAACTGGTAGTCAACATCATCACCAAGTGGGCCGCCGGGTGGAAGGAGAAAGGGTGGAAGAAGAAATCATCCGGGCCGATCGCCAATCTCGAATTGGTCCAGGAGGCCTACGCCCTCGCCCAGGCGCGACCCATGGCGAATATTCAGTGGATCAAGGCCCACACGGGCAACCGGTGGAATGAGTACGCCGACGCTCTTGCCACGGCATATCGGCGAGACGTGTTTTGACGGGAGCCCGTCTGGTCACGGCCCAAGCCGTCCTGAGTTGGGCCAAACACGCACCCGGTTCTCCTATCTCTAAACGAGTATCTGACCGGAGTCGCCGGCTCGACGCCGAAATGTTGCGTGGCGTGGCTGCCGACTGCGAAGGAGGCATCGTTCGAGTCGTTTCATCTTGTCGACGTAGGCACCAGCCCCCGACTCGATCTCGCCATTGACCAATACCGCTACAAGTGGGATGAATTGGATCGAGCTCTAGGCGCGGCCATAGACCGGTATCAAGGCCCCGTTCATAACCCCGGACTCATCGCTGAGCACGAACTGGGCGACGGCTGCGATTTCATCCGGGGTTGGCCAGTTGACGTAATCGGCATACGGCAAAGACTGTCTGGTGACGGGAGTGTCGATCACCGACGGCATCAACACATTGGCCGTGACACCCGTACCGTCCAGTTCCTGGGCGACACTGCGACCGAGCGCGACCACCCCTGCTTTAGCGATGTTGAAGGCAGCCTGGCTTTCAGGAAAGTCGATGGCGGCCCGGCTGCCAACCAGAACGACTCTCCCCCAACCAGCTTCCTTCAGGTAGGGGACGGCGGCGCGGACAGCATAGAAGGCGGATCGAAGATTGATATCGAGCATTCGATCGAACCGCACGTCGTCGGTCTCTTCAACGTCACGGCCCCCGGCCCACCCACCCACGAGGGAGCACAAGCCGTGAATCGCTCCCCACTTGTCGGAAACGTCCTTGAACAGCGATTCAACGGCCTCGGGGTTGGTGGCATCGACCCTTGTCAGCAGTAACCGGTCCTCGTCCACGTCAATTTCCTGCTCGAACTCTCGTGCTTCGTCGGGCAGCAGGTAAGTGACGGCGAGTCGATAGTCCTCAACCATGAGACGCCTCACCAGTGAGGTCCCCAGACCCCCGGTTCCTCCGGTAATGACGACTGTCTTCTCCATTAGTCCTTCAGACGATATGCCCGATCAATATAGGTTCACTGTCGAACTCATGATCGCCAGAGCAGCCAGAGGTCGGCCACATTGGTCCCTGTCGGGCCCGTTCTGATCAGGTCACCGGTGCCATCGAGATAACTCGCGGAGTCGAAGTTGGCAAGACTGTCCTCCGGGTCTCCACCCCGATCGATGGTGGTGCCGTCAACTATTGCTCCGGCCGAGCCTGACCGCCCGTCGATACCGTCAGTTGCCAAGGAAGCGAACAGGCCCTCGTGGCCCTTGAGGCGAGCCGCCGCCAGGAGAGCGGCGTGAGAATTGCGACCACCGGTGCCTTCGCCGCGAACGTCCACCGTTGGCTCACCACTGGCAATGGTCACTCCGGAACCTGACTCGGCGAAGAAATGGTCGAGAGCTGTTTCGATGGGGCCCACTATCCATCCTTCGCTGACCCGGGACTGGATGTCGTCCTCTCGGGCGGCGTCAGCAACAGCCTCCGCAGCGACCCGTCCGTCGGCCAGCACGGTGACACTGGCAGAAGGAGGGGCGTCTGGCAGCCGTTGGTTCATGGCGTCCCAAACCGCGTCGGGAATGGGAACACCGAATCGCCTCATGAGACCCTTCGCTGCCTTCGGATCCGCTGACATCGGGATGGTCGGACCCGAGGCGACCACACCCGGCACAGCACCACCAACGTCAGAGACCAAGTACGTTTCGAGAAGTCCACTGACGGCTCGGGCTATTCCCCCGCACTTGATCGCCGACAGATGCCGCCGGACCAGATTCGTTTCCTCGATTGACGCACCTCCATACAGAAGCAGAGTGTTCACTTCCTGGAGGTATGACCTGTCGATTCCGGGCAGTGGCTGCTCGCAAAGGGCCGATCCACCGCCTGAAATGAGGGCCACGCACCGCCCACTTGCCGATCGAGCCACCTCGAGCACACGCTTTCCCGCCTCGAAGCTGGCGTCTCCGGGAATCGGGTGGTCACCGATGAGAAGTTCGATTCCATCGGGGACCCTTCCAGGGGCGTTGGTGACGCAGACTCCGCTGACGGAACTCAGGGCCCGAGAAGCACCGCGACACATCGCGGCCGCGGCCTTTCCGATGGCGATGATCACCGTTGGATCCTCCTCGAAGTCGGTTAGGGCGTCGGCGGTCAGCGCTTCGGGGTCCACCGCGGTGACTGCGATATCCAGCCAGAGCCGAAGGGCAACTCTTCTGTCTTCGAGATTCACGAAAGGGCCGTCCTCATCCAGCGTCCCCGAGGGTGGGAGAGGGCGGAGGCCAGGTCAAAAGGCGAGTCGATGTCGAGCAGGAGACCCGTCCTGGCGACGATCGTCGGCGAGCGGAGCTGAGGCAAGTGCTTATGAAAGCTGGCAGGCCCAAACGCGAACTTGATCGAACTGCGAGCAGAAATGGCTGAAGTCCCACCATCGGACGATGGGGCGATGACATCCGTGCGGGTGTTGGCCAATGCACCCAGGTCTTCAGCCTGGAGCAGGGGAAGGTCAGAGTGAAGGACGATCCAGCTGCTCCTGGAGCGATCCGCCCACTCGACACCGGCGGCGGCTGCGGCGTTGAGCCCCTGCCCCGGATCTGGCAACGATGGGAATCCCGATGAGGTGGCCCAAGCGGCGACCTCGGGGTCACCAGTCACGAACATGGCGAGCAGCCCGGCTTCTTCAACTGTTTCAGCCACGTGGGTAGCCAGGGCCCGCCCGAGCCGAGATCGCTGGGCGTCGTCGAGGGCAGAGGCCAGTCGCTGTTTGCCGAGCCGAAACGACTTGACCGGAATGATCACGACGGTTGGCACCATTCGAGCGTAGGAGGGAATAGGCCGGCTATCTAACCGGTTCCGATGTGAGTCGGCTAGCGATAGGAACAAGAATGCCCAAGGCCGTTTGGAACGGTGAGGTTCTTGCCGAGAGTGACGAGACGATCGTCGTCGAAGGCAACCACTATTTCCCACCCGAATCGATCAATCGGGACTACTTCGTCGACTCGAAGAACCACACACGTTGCTACTGGAAGGGCAATGCCAGTTATTACGACGTCGTGGTCAACGGAGATTCCAACAGCGATGCTGCCTGGTACTACCCCGACCCGTCCCAGGCAGCCCACGAGATCAAGGACTACGTTGCGTTCTGGCGCGGGGTGACTGTCGAGTCCTGAGTGCTCTCCAACGTAAGTACGGTCGCCAGCATGTTTGCGTAGGGGGCACTAAGGAACGACCAGGACCGGACACGATGCCAGGTGGCAGAGCCGGTCGGCGACCGACCCGAGAATCACTCTTTCCGCCAGTCCGGCGCCACGACGACCAACAACGAGCACGTCGGCCTCGTTGATCTCGCAAACAGCTATGAGGCGACTCACGGGATCGCCTAGCTCTTCGACCGTCTGGTAGTCGATCCCGTCAAGATCGAGCTGACCCTCCGTCTCGGCGAGAACCTTCTGATGGCCTTCGACGAGCGCGGCAGAGAGGGCCTCCGGCGATGGGGGAGCACCGCCGATACCCCACCAGCCTTCGGGTGTGCGAACAACCGTTACGAGCAGCAATCGCGCATTCCAATGTCTGGCTATTGCGACGGCACGCTCGGCTGCCCGGTTGCTTCCATCCGAACCGTCGATACCGGTCACGATCGTGGACACCTGCCACTCCATTTGCACCTCCGAGCACACAATTTAGAACAATGTCTGGACGATGTGGCCGGCTGCCAGCCCGTAGAACCCCGCGACGAGGTCGTCAGCGGTGACGCCGATGACTCCCGGAAGACGCTCGGCGGCGGCGACACCAGGAAAACTGTCCTTGAAGATGTCGGCAGCCCGAAACACGACGAAGGCCACAATCGGTCCTGGCCACAGACTCAGGCCGATCAGCGCCAGGAACATCCCGGCTGCCTCATCGATCACAATCCAACCTGCATCACCCTCGTCCTCGGCGAATCGACCGGCTGACCACACGCTCAGAAGGATGATGATCGCCGTGGCAGCGATCTGGGCCTGCGAGCCATATCGTGATCCGATCAAGAGGGCAATCACTGCAGCGAACAGCGAACCAACGGTGCCGGACCCCGCGTCGCTTCCACGGACCCTCCCGAGGATGAGCCCGGTGCCGAACCAGGAGGCCAAAAGACGATGCATGGGCGGCGAGCCTAGAAGCCGTTTTCGGTGCCGACCGGTCGCGTATAGCCTTTAGCCGATGGAACCAGCATCTCATATCTGGAGTGACGGCGAATTCATCTCCTGGGACGACGCCACCGTCCACTTCCTATCGCACGCTTTGCAGTACGGAACGGGTGTCTTCGAGGGCATTCGGGCTTACGACACCCCGGAGGGGACCGCCGTATTCAGGCTTCACGATCACATGGTCCGCCTGGAAGCTTCGGCTCGGGCATATGGCATTCCCATGACGTACACCGCCGACGAGCTCGACCAGGCCTGTCTGGAGCTGCTCGGTGTCACGAATCTGGAGTCGGCTTATATCCGTCCGCAGGTCTTTTACGGATTAGGCGCGATGGGTATCGATCCTGCTGGAAGCGATGTCCACACCATGATGGCTGCCTTCTCGTTTGGCTCCTACCTTGGAGAGGAAGCAGTCATCAAGGGGATTACGGCGATGGTTTCTAGCTGGAGGCGGATCTCGCACACATCTCTGATCCCGACCGCCAAGGGCTCGGGTGGCTATCTCAATTCGACGCTCGCCAAGCAGGAGGCTGTGAGGGCCGGCTTCGATGAGGCAATCATGCTCAACGACGGCGGGACGGTTTCGGAAGGCAGCGGGATGAATCTATTTACCGTCAGCAACGGGGTGGTCAGTACGCCATCGGTGTCCTCGGGAATCTTGGAGGGCATCACCCGCAACTCCGTTATGGAGCTCTTGAGGAGCGAAGGAATGGAAGTGCGTGAGGTCGACCTTGCCCGTGGAGCCCTTTACACCGCCGACGAAGTCTTCCTCACCGGGACGGCCGCCGAAGTAACGCCGATCCGGGAGATCGACGGCCGAACGGTGGGATTTGGTGAACCCGGTCCGGTCACACGAAAAGCACAGGACCTCTATTCAGCTGCTGTCGCCGGAAAGCTCGACGACCACAAGCATTGGCTCGTCTTCGTCTAGTGGCCACGCAGCCGAACGTGGAGATCACCGAGGCGACCAGGCCACGGCACCAGCTCGAGCCGGCACCCGCCAACAAGTGGCGCTCGACCAAGCCTGGTGTTCCAACAGGACCGACCGATGTACCCCAAGGAGGCCGTTTCGGGCACGCCGGACCCGACCCCGGGTGGGCGTTGCGGCTGGTTGCCGACGCTGATCTGCCGACTGACGATCCACGACTCAAGTCGGTAGTGACGGGGTTGGTGATGGCTAGAGCGTCGGCATGCGGCCGTGCTCCGGTTCCAGAGGACATCGAGGTGGCGCTTTTCCTTTGCGGATACGGCGAGGATGCCCAACCCGAGCTGATAGAGCGCCGCGAGAAATGGCTGGCTGCCGTTCCCCACGAGCAGCGACCAGGTGAGGCAGCTGTGGCTGATGTCGACCGTGAATTGATCGTCAACAACGTGGGACAGATTCGCTACATTTACCGGCGGTCTTTCAATACCTGATGCCGTATTAGCGTCCCGTCCCTTATGAAAATCGTTCGCATGAAGGCCGGCGACGACATCGCTTACGGGGTTGCCGACACTGAAGGCGTTGTTGTCTACAAGGGTTCTCCGTTTGTCGCTTGGGAGCCGACCGAAACCGTCGTCCCCTGGCCCAGTGTCAGTCTCCTCTCTCCCGTGATTCCGACCAAGGTCCTCTGCGTCGGGAAGAACTACGAAGACCATGTTGACGAGATGGGTGGCGAGATCCCGGAGGAGCCGCTGATCTTCATGAAACCGGCGACCGCGGTCATCGGTCAGAACGCAGCCGTGATCCACCCGAGAACAAGCAAAGAGGTTCATCACGAGGCGGAACTGGCAGTGGTCATCAGCCGACCGGCGCGCAATATCTCGGCCGAGGATGCATCCCTTTACATCTTTGGATACACCGCTGCCAACGATGTCACGGCTCGTGACCTGCAAAAAAAGGACGCCCAATGGACCAGGGCCAAGGGCTTCGATACGTTTTGCCCGCTCGGCCCCGCTATCGAGACCGAACTGGATCCTCTCGAGCGTCTCGCCGTGATCTGCAGGGTCAACGGAGAGGTCCGGCAGGCCGGCTTCACCTCGGACATGATTTTCGGGGTCGCCGAGATCCTCGAATACATCACGGCATTCACGACACTCCTGCCCGGCGACGTGGTCCTCACCGGAACACCAGCAGGCGCGAGCAAAGTCGAGCCAGGGGATGTCATGGAGGTTGAGATCGACGGCATCGGGACTCTCACAAACAGACTCGTATCTCCATGAGCGTTCGGGTTCGGATGGCCCCTTCACCGACGGGGACACTCCATATCGGCACTGCTCGGGCAGCCCTGTTCAATTGGCTGTTCGCCCGTCACAGCGGCGGGATCTTCATCCTCCGCATCGACGACACCGATCGAGAGCGGTCCACGCCGGAGTTCGAAGAAGAAATCCTCGGGTCACTCCGCTGGCTTGGCCTTGACTGGGATGAGGGTGTTGGCGTCGGAGGTCCCCACGGCAGCTATCGCCAATCCGACCGTCTCGACCGTTATCAGGAGATAGCGAGCGACCTCATCCAGTCAGGCGCCGCCTATTACGACGACCGTCCCTCTGCTCAGTTGGAGTCTCTCCGGCAGCTGGCTCAGAAGGAGGGCAGGCACCCGGGCTACTACATCAGGCGGCCGGACATTTCCGCTGACTCGGGTGTGATCCGCCTGGCGATCCCCCAGGACGCACCGGTGGTGGTCGATGACATGGTCCGAGGCACCGTGAGTTTCGAGGCTCAGGACATCGACGACTTCGTCATCCTGCGGAGCAACGGAACGCCCACTTATCACCTGGCGTCCACCGTTGATGACGTGGACTATGAGATCACTCACGTGGCCAGAGGTGAGGATCTCCTGCCGTCGACCCCGAAACACATTCTCTTGACCCGGGCGATGGGCCATGTTGAGCCGTTTTACGCCCATCTCCCCCTGCTCTTCGGGCCCGATGGGCGGAAACTGTCCAAACGCCATGGCGCAACCTCCCTTTCGGAGTTCCGCGATGAAGGGTTCCTCTCCGACGCCGTGTTCAACTACCTGGCGATTCTGGGTTGGTCACTCGACGCCGAGACGACTGTGTTCTCCAGGGAGCAGGCCATCGAGGCCTTCGAGCTCACTGATGTCTCCAAGAGCCCGGCTGCGTTTGATCCAGAAAAGCTGACCTGGATGAACGGCGAGTACGTACGGGCGATGAGTCCGGAGGTGTTCAATCAGCTGGTTCGGCCTCATGTCGAGAAGTCTGTGGGACGTCCGCTGCCCCACGACGAATGGGCGAGGTTCGAGGAAATCGCTCCGTTGGTCCAAGAGCGCACGAAGCTGCTTCCCGAAGCGGGCGACCAGGTCACATTCCTGTTCAACGACATCGAGGAATACGACGAGAATTCTTGGAACAAGGTAATGGCCAGAGAAGGTGTCCCGGCCGTGCTCGACGAGGGTCTCGCCCGGGTGTCGGCGCTCGAGGTCTGGGACGCGGAGAGTATCGAGGCCACGTTGCGAGAAATACCGGAGTCGCTAGGGATTGGTGCGGGCAAGGCATTCCAGCCCTTGCGTGTCGCCGTCACCGGATCGTCGATCAGCCCACCGTTGTTCGAGTCGATATCGGCCCTCGGACGCGAACGCACCCTGGAGCGAATAGGGCGCGCCCGTCAGAAGTTGGGGTGACCCTTACCCGGGCGTAATCTTCACATCACACCAGGTCCCGTCGTCCAGAGGCCCAGGACGCCGGCCTTTCAAGCCGGAAACGCCAGTTCGAATCTGGTCGGGACTGCCATTCAGACCCCCCTGGTCACAGGTGGGTTTGCGCGCTGCGATTCAGTTTCGTCGTCTTCGGTTTGGGCTGCTCCTGGGCCGCCCCAGCTCTCTGCAATGTTGTCGAGACGGTCGGCGGTTCGGTCATCGAGACCCTTCATCAGGTGCCCGTAACGGTCCAGGGTCACCGAGATCGACCCGTGTCACCCACGACGAGCGGCTCACCGAGGCCGGGCGAAGCTGATGACCGGACCGTGGCTTCGCGTGGAGGATTAGTTGGCTCAGGGGTTGACCCCCGCTAATTCGGCTGGTACAACTTGACCCTCAATGAGCCGCAGCAGCACCTTTACAGCCCAGCAGTGGTGGTGGTCATCCCCATAAGAGGTGGCAACAACAGGCTCCGTCCAAACATAAAACACATCAAGCCCACCTCGAGATCGTGAGGTGGGTTTTCTGATGTGACAGACACTCCTCACGGTCCTGAGCGGATCGAGGAGACATGCAGCAACCATTCGACATCGCAGCCGACCTGCACACGCCGGTCTCGGCGTTCCTGCGATTGGCGCCGTTACGCCCGCGGTACCTGCTCGAGAGTGTCGAGGAGGGGTATCAAGGGCGGTATTCGTTTATCGGTTTCGGTGACACCTTCCGGGTCGATGTCGAGCCCGATGGTGTATATGCCAATGCGGATTTCCTTTCGGAGGATGTGCTCACCGGGTTGCGTAAAGCTCTGGAACGGGCACCGCAGTGTGGCCCGGTGATCAAGGACCAACCGTTTTCCGGTGGCCTGGTCGGGGCCTCGGGGTTCGATCTGGTGCGTCGGCTTTATCCGTTGCCGCCGGCCCCGCACCCGTCGGCGGAACCGGAAGGTCGTTATGTGGCCACGGAGTCCATCCTGGTTTTCGACCACTTGACCAGACGGATCGCACTTCTTCACTCGGGTCCCGACACCGAGCGAGAAAGCCTCCGCACCGAAGTGGTCAACGTCCTTCGCGGTCCGGTCGAAGTCGGGAACGGTTCGAGAAGTCATCAGTCTGCAACGCCAAGCATGGATAAGTCCGAGTTCATAGCCGGCGTCGAGAAAGTGAAAGAACACATTACGGCCGGAGACGTCTACCAGCTTGTCCTGTCGATCAAGTTCTCCGGGGAGACCGACCTGCACCCCTTTGGTGTGTATCGAGCACTGCGTTTGCTCAACCCTTCTCCTTACATGTATTACCTCGATTTCGAAGACCTCAAGGTTGTGGGGTCCTCGCCGGAAGCGTTGGCGAAGCTGAAGGGGTCATCGGCAGAGCTGAGGCCGATCGCCGGCACCCGTCCCCGAGGTGACGACGACGAACATGACCAGTTCCTCGAGCGCCAGATTCTCGCCGACCCCAAGGAGGCGGCCGAGCATGTGATGCTTGTTGACCTGGCGAGGAATGACCTCGGCCGCACCGCGGTGGCGGGCTCGGTCAAGGTTGAGCCCTACCGGATCATCGAGCGCTACAGCCATGTCATGCATATGGTCTCCGGTGTCACCGGTGAGCTGCGGCCTGATCTGGACGCGTTCGACCTGTTCGCGGCCACCTTTCCGGCGGGGACGGTCTCAGGGGCTCCCAAGCTCCGTTCGATCGAGCTCATTGATGAGTTCGAGCCGGTGAATCGGGGCCTGTACGCGGGTTCGATCGGCTACTTCGGCCACGGTGGCTCGATGGACCAGGCCATAACCATCCGCACGATTGTCTTCAGAGAGGGCCGGTATAGCTACCAGGCCGGGGCCGGAATCGTCGCCGACAGCGATCCGGAGCGAGAACACGACGAGGTCCTTTCCAAGGCGGCCGCCATGGAGGCGGCGCTCTTGCTGGCCGAGGAGGGCCTATGAGTCACCACGTGCTGATGATCGACAACTACGACTCGTTCACCTACAACCTCGTTCAGGCGCTGATGACCTTCGGCGCCGAGGTCACGGTCCGCACCAACGACGGCCTCACTGTCGGCGAGGCCGTCGATCTCGAGCCATCACATTTGGTGATTTCCCCGGGCCCGGGGCGGCCGGAAGCAGCGGGAGTGTCGATGGCGATGATCGAGGCGTTTGCTGGTCGGGTGCCGGTCCTGGGCGTGTGTCTGGGGCACCAGGCCCTTGCTGCCGTTTTCGGCAGCACCGTCGGAGCGGCACAAAGGCTCATGCACGGCAAGGCCTCGCCGGTTTATCACGACCGACGGACCATATTCCAGGGGCTGCCCAACCCGTTCCCAGCGGGGCGCTACCACTCCCTCGCGGTTGCCGAGGAAGGGCTTGGATCTGAATTGATGATCTCCGCCTATACCTCCGAAGGAGAGATCATGGGGGTGCGACACCGCAAACTGTCACTCGAGGGGGTCCAGTTTCATCCGGAGAGCCTCCTGACGCCGGTGGGGGACAGGCTTCTCCAGAACTTCCTCGACATGGTGCCGGTTCTGGCATCCGAGCCATCGAAAGCGGTTGCGATATGAGAGATCTGGTGGAGAACATCGTGTCGGGGATCGATCTCACCGAAGAGGAGGCCGGAGAGCTCCTGAATCATCTGACCGATCCCGAAGTGGATCCGGTTCTCGCTGCTGCGGCACTGGCAGGCCTGCGGACGAAAGGAGAAACCCCCGACGAGCTCCGGGCGTTTGCCCTGGGGCTGCGGAGACTGGCGGTGCGCCCGGATATCCCGACAGATGTTCCGGCAGTCGACGTCGTCGGTACTGGTGGCGATGGTTCGGGCAGCCTCAACCTGTCTACCGGATCTGCGCTGGTTGCTGCGGCGGCGGGAGCGCCGGTGATCAAACATGGAAACCGGGCTATCTCCAGCCAGAGTGGCAGCGCCGATGTCCTGGCGGCACTGGGAATGAGTGTCCCGTGGGACGGGGCGAAGGCGGGTGAGATGTTCAACGAGACGGGATTCACGTTCCTGTTTGCGCCGGCCTATCACCCGGCAATGAAGTCCATCGCGTCGGTCAGGAGGGCACTCGGCATCCGCACTATCTTCAACATGGCTGGACCTCTCGCCAACCCGGCGAGGCCACCATTTCATGTGATCGGAGTGTTCTCCCTCGACGGGGCGCGCATGGTTGCCGACACCCTGGCCGGGATGCCGATCGAACGGGCCTTCGTCGTCCATGGCGAGCCGGGTTGGGACGAACCCACTCCCGTCGGACCCTATCAGCTGTTCGAAGTGACACCGGGTTCGGTGATTCTCACCGTGGAAGACCCGGCCGATTTCGGCATCACCCGATGCCGGGCCGAAGATCTCTTGGGTGGGGAGCCCGCGTTCAACGCCGCTGAATTGTTGAAGGTGTTGAACGGGCAGACCGGTCCTCATCGTGACGCTCTGGTTCTCGGAGCTTCGCTGGCCTTACGAGTAACCGGGCAGGCCAAGGATCCGGTCGATGGTCTCGCCAAAGCGATGGCTGCCATTGACAGTGGCCGCGCCCTCGCCCTGGTGAACCGTCTGAAAGAAACGGTCCATGTCTGATTTCCTCTCCACCATGGCCGAATCCAGCCACCTTCGGGCTGATGAGGCTAGGGGCAGGATCGGCGTGACGGGTCTTGCGGCTCGAGCCTCGTCCGCCCGGCCGGTGGTGCCCCTGGATCTCTCGGAAAATGGGTTCGATCTGATCGGGGAGGTGAAGTTGGCCAGCCCTGCCGACGGCCAATTGGTCACGGTTGACGATCCGGGACGCCGGGTGCAGGAACTCGCCTCGCTCTACGAAGACGCTGATGTTGCCGTCATATCCGTCCTCACGGAGCCGTCGAGGTTCCGTGGCAACCTCGATCACCTCGAGGCGACAGCGGTCGCTGTCGAAGTGCCTGTGATGCGGAAGGACTTTCTTGTCGACCCGATTCAGGTCATCGAAGCCAGAGCAGCGGGAGCCTCCGGAGTTCTTCTCATCGCAAGACTGACCGAAGCCTCGCTTCTCGCCGAGATGACGGACACCGCTATCGGGTTCGGCATGTTCGTTCTGGTGGAGATCTTCGACCAAACCGACCTAGACAGGATCTCGGTCGTTTTCGATCGGGAGATCCTGATCGGAGTGAACACGAGAGACCTCACCACCTTGAAGGTTCAGCCCGGTCGACTGGCAGACCTGGCTCCTCATCTTCCCGATCATCTGCCGGGGGTTGCGGAGAGCGGAGTGAAGTCACCCGACGACGCGGAAGCCGCCGCCCGGCTCGGTTACCGACTGGCATTGGTCGGAACCGCTCTTGTGACATCCGAAGCGCCAGGGGAGACCACCCGGAGGCTGATAGCTGCCGGCCGTAGAGCTATCTCGAAGAGGTCCGCATCTTGAAGATTCACATCAAGATCTGCGGAATCACCGACCTGGCCGTTGCCCAAGCCGCCGTCGATGCCGGTGCCGACTCGATCGGCTTCGTTCTTGCTCCGTCCATACGAGAGATCTCGCCGACCGTGGCCAATTCGATAGCTGCGAGGGTGCCGGCGACTGTGGACAGAGTCGCCGTCTTCCGGGATCTGCCACGAGACGACATCGAGCACTCTCTCGCCGGTTTCGATGCTGACGTGGTCCAGGCCGACCACAGGTCTCTCTCCGGGGTGGAGGGTCGCCGTTTGCTCCCGGTGTTCCGAGAGACTGTCGGTTCGCTTGAAGAGATCGCCGCGTACATCAACGGCGACAGGTTTGTCTACGAAGGGCTGCACAGTGGCGTCGGTCACGCTGTGGACTGGGACATTGCCGCCGAAATCGCGCTGCTGGGTCGGATGACCCTGGCCGGTGGTCTTCATCAAGACAATGTCGGGGAGGCCATCAGGACTGTGAGGCCGTATGGCGTCGACGTGAGCAGCGGAGTCGAGTCGAGTCCTGGGATAAAAGATCCCTCCCGGATATGGGCGTTTGTAGAAGCGGTGAGAGAAGCCGAGAAAGACCTGGTGAGAATATGACCGTGACCAATTCGACACTGCTTGATGAGCTGGTTGAGGGCCGGCCTCCGGTAGACGGCAGATTCGGCCCCTACGGAGGACGATACGTTCCCGAAACCCTGATGGAGATTCTCCAGCGTCTAGAGACTCGCGCAATCGAACTCCTGGCCGACCCCAAGTTTCGCTCGGAACTCGAAGCGGAACAGCGCGAGTTCATAGGTAGGCCTACCCCTTTGACCCGGGCGCCGGCTCTGGGTGAGCGCTGGGGAGCCGAGGTGTTCTTGAAACGGGAGGACCTCTGCCACACCGGTGCCCACAAGATCAACAATGCGATCGGTCAGGCTCTCATAGCCCGACGCTTGGGTGCCGATCGTATCGTTGCCGAGACTGGCGCCGGCCAGCATGGTGTCGCCACCGCGGCGGCGGCGGCGCGGATCGGTCTTCCGTGCACCATCTATATGGGTGCGGTCGACGCTCGGCGGCAAAAGCCGAATTTGGAGCGTATGAGGCTTCTGGGCGCTGATGTCGTCCTCGTCGAAGCCGGAGACCAGACATTGCGTGCCGCCATTGACGAAGCGTTCCGGGCGTGGGTTGCCGACCCAGAAGGCACCTATTACCTGTTGGGTTCGGTGGTCGGCCCTCACCCGTATCCGTGGATGGTCAGGGAGTTCCAATCGGTGATCGGCATCGAGGCCCGGGCGCAGTTCGTCGAATCGGGTCTCGAGCTTCCAGACGTTGCCGTCGCCTGTGTCGGAGGGGGGTCGAATGCCATCGGTCTCTTCCGAGGGTTCATTGGAGACCCGGGAGTCGAGCTCCTCGGTATCGAGGCCGCTGGTCATGGCGGCCAGGATGATCCCCATTCGGCCACGCTCGGATTCGGGAGCACTGGAGTTCTCCATGGTGCAATGACACCCCTGCTCCAGGATGAACACGGTCAGGTGCTGGACACCCATTCGGTGGCGCCAGGTCTCGACTACCCGGGAGTCGGCCCCGAACACGCCCTTCTTCGTGACCTGGGCCGAGCCCGCTATGAGTCGGCAACCGACGACCAAGCATTGGAGGCGCTCGATGAGTGCAGCTCGCTGGAGGGGATACTCCCTGCTCTCGAATCGTCCCACGCCCTGGCAGGGGCGAAACGCTGGGCAAGCGAGCATTCCGACGGCCGGATAGTGGTGGGCCTTTCCGGACGGGGAGACAAAGACATCCAACTGCTGACCGGAGAGGTTTCCCATGGCTGATTCAGTCGGAGCCGGGGAGATCACCCGTAGCATCCGTGAGGCTTCGGGCCCTGCTGTCTGCGCGTACGTTATCGCCGGGTATCCGACCCCCGAATCGTTCCCCTCGGTCCTCGAATCGGTGGCCCGATCTGCGGATATCGTCGAGATCGGAGTGCCCTTCACTGACCCAATGGCAGACGGTCTGACCATCCAGCAGGCGAGTCGCGTGGCCCTGAGCAACGGAGTCACCCTGGAGTGGATCTTTGAACTGCTCGAGGCAACCGATGTCGCGGCGCCGCATCTACTGATGGGCTACTACAACCCTTTCCTGGCATTCGGACTCGATCGTCTCGGTCGTGCGATGGTCCACTCGAGAACGTCGGGCCTGATCGTCCCGGACCTCCCTCTCGAGGAGAACGGTCCGCTGCGGAAGGTGCTCGACTCGGACGTGCTGGCTCTGGTGCAGTTGGTGACCCCCAGCACCTCTTTAGAACGTCTTCAGCGGATAACCAATGCCAGTGCCGGATTCGTCTATGCCGTGATCACCAGCGGTGTCACCGGTGGCAAGACTCATCTACCCGTCGAGGCACCACAATACCTGGACAGGGTTCGAGCGGCTTCTCCCCTGCCGGTCCTAGCCGGATTTGGAGTTCGCGATCGGGCTCAGGTGACGGCCCTGGCGCCCCATGTCGATGGGGTCGTGGTCGGAAGCGCCCTGATCGAGGCGATCGATCGCGGCGAAGATCCAGGCGCCTTCCTTGACGAACTCCGCCCGGCCGAGGTATCGGCATGATCGTGGTCCTCGATTCCGGATGTTCCCTCAAAGACAAGGCAAGTGTTGTGCGATTCATCGAACGTCGTGGAGGCCAGTTGCTAGTCAGTGAGATTGGTGATGAGACACACATCGGGCTGATCGGCCCCGAAGC
The DNA here is from genome assembly GCA_004356805.1 of Acidobacteriota bacterium. Lineage (GTDB taxonomy): Bacteria > Actinomycetota > Acidimicrobiia > Spongiisociales > ZC4RG35 > SZUA-217. The sequence continues at coordinate 28,140 of SMXW01000094.1, forward strand.
GCAGTCTCTTGCCGGAGAGATCGAATCGATGCCAGGCGTCGCCGAGCTGCGTGCTGTAGCCGCGCCTTACCCCCAGGTGTCCCGGGAGCATCATCCAGAGTCTTCTGAAGTCCGGGTTGGCGACGTGCAGATAGGCGGCACCGAAGTAGTGGTGATGGCGGGTCCGTGCGCTGTCGAGAGTGAAAAACAACTCTCCGCAGTCGGCGAAGCTGTGGCACGATTCGGGGCGCGAATGCTGCGAGGCGGAGCCTTCAAGCCACGCAGCTCGCCATACAGCTTCCAGGGCCTCGGAGAAGAGGGACTGGTGCTCCTGGCCCAAGTTCGAGAGCAGACCGGCCTTCCCGTAGTGACCGAGGTGGTCGCCCCCGAAGACGTCGACTTGGTCGCCCGCTACGCCGACATGCTCCAGATTGGCGCCCGCAACATGCAGAACTTTCGTCTGCTCTCCGAAGTCGGGGCTCAGACCCTCCCCGTGTTGCTGAAGAGAGGAATCTCGTCAACCGTCGAGGAACTCCTCCTCGCGGCCGAATACGTGGTATCGGCCGGCAATCCCCAGGTGGTCCTTTGTGAACGAGGGATAAGAACCTTCGAGACCACGACTCGAAACACCCTCGATATCGCTGCTGTGCCAGTGCTCAAACAGAAGACTCATCTCCCCGTCATCGTCGACCCAAGCCACGCGGCAGGGGAACGGTATCTGGTGCCGCACCTAGCCAGAGCGGCAGTGGCAGCCGGAGCGGATGGGATCATCGTCGAAGTTCACAACGACCCGGACTCGGCACTCAGCGACGGCAAGCAAAGTCTCACCCTGAATGGGCTGGCCTCGATGATGGCCGAGCTGCGGCAGATCGCTCGGGCGATGGACCGTCATATAGCACCTCCAAGAGACCCTACAGACCTAGTCCCCCTCACTTCGTCCTAAGGTACCGCCGCCCATAACGACCGTACGGTCCCTCGGGTTTGTGCCATGACGGACCGGCCCGCCGCCACCGCCAGGGTTTGTCGACCGTTTCTCCGGTCGCCAACCACCACGGGGAAGGTGGAACGGTTCGGTTCGTCTCCGAGTGGCCCCGCTACCCCTGGTAACGGCCCATTTGCGTTGCTCTGGCGCGAACATTTTCCCCGGTAGCAGTTGGTTCCCCCCTTCATTCAGATAGGGGAGAACCCCGATTTACAGCTTGCGCTTCCACTGGTCTGCTGTGATCCATGCGATCATTTGTCGCCCACACCAGGAAGCTGGCAGCAGAGACACCCGCCACGCGGAACCGCATAATCGACTTCTGGCGCGTCGTAGCCATCATCGTCGTGATCCTTGGTCACTGGCTTGCTGCGGGCATCTGGGTCCAAAGGACCGGCGACGTGGAGTTGATGAACGCGGTGCAACTGCTCCCTTTCTCGGCGTGGGTGACATGGTTGGTCCAGGTGATGCCGATCTTCTTCTTTGTCGGCGGGTACGCCAACGCCAGAGCGCTGCGTCGCGTCGAGGCCGGAGAGCAACGCCCTAGCGACTGGATCACGGCCAGGATCCGACGGCTGTACACGCCAGTTGTGCCGCTCATCGCAGTTTGGACGCTGCTTGTCATCGTCATGCGGCCCCTCTTTCCCCCAGATATTGTCCAGGAAGCTTCGAGGGCGGGAACCGTTCTGCTCTGGTTCATGGCCGTGTACCTCGTTCTGGTCGGAACCGCACCGCTGACCCACCGCTGGTGGCAGCGGTATCGATGGGGAAGCGTCGCCGCGCTCGCAGGTGCCGCACTGATCGTTGACGTCACCCGGTTTGCCGGTGACCAACCGGGGTTCGGATGGGCCAACTTCCTGTTCGTGTGGGCCACGATCCATCAGCTTGGTTACTGGTGGGCCGCCCGTGACAGCTCCGGCAAACCCGTGCCACACCGAGTTGGTTGGGTCGTGATGACAGTAGCGATCGCGGCATTGGTGGTCGTCACGAGCGTTGGCTGGTACCCAGTGGCGATGGTCGGTGTAACCGGAGACGAGCTCACCAATATGGACCCACCAACGTTTGCGATGGTGCTGCTCGGGGCCGCTCAGGCCGGTCTCATCTGGGGCACACAGGGCCGTGTTGCCGCTCTCGTGAGCCGTGCGAGGGTGTGGCACGCAGTCGTAGCGCTCTCTAGCGTGATCATGACCTTGTACCTGTGGCATCTGTCGGCGATGGCCATCGTCGGGGCCACCGGGTTGTTCGCCTTCGACGGTGCCGTGTTCCGGTTCGAGCCCGGAACAACCGCGTGGTGGCTCACCCGTCCCTTGTGGGTCATCGTCTTGACCACGGCGACCGCTCTGCTCGTCGCCTTGTTCGCCAGATTCGAATGGCGAATCAATCCGACCGCTCGCCCCGCGCGAAAGGGAATCGTGGTCGTCGCCCTGCTGCTCTGCGCCGGGGCTGCAGGCGTGACCGCCGAACTGGGCCTCGTCGAATCGGACGCCTCGATCAACTGGTTGATTCCCATCGCAGCCTTCAGCGGAGCTCTCCTCATCGGTGCATATCCGAAACGGCGGCCCGGTCACGAGGGTTCCGTTCGAGGGCCGGGAACAGCCTCAAGATTGCGTTCAACCGTCTGAGGCGCGCATCCGGATTCACGGGTTCCAGTCCCGTCCCCCCGTGATTAGAAGGCGATCTCCTGATTCCCTATCACGATCCGAAGGGGACTCTCTTAGGTCTTCCCGCAGCTGGAAGTGACTCGAGCAGAAGTAGCGAGGCTGAAACGCTGCTCACCGCTCGTCGTCTCGGCTAGGTGCTCGCACCGGTGGTCCTGGGATGCCCTCGCCCGCATTTTGGGCAGGCGTGAACCTCGATGAGGACACCATCGGCTACGGGGTCCACGCTGTCGGCTTCC
>SMXW01000095.1 GCA_004356805.1 Acidobacteriota bacterium
CGCGGCCGCTGACTCTCTTATCGACACAGCGATCAGATCGGGACGTGGAACCATGACTTCCGACACGACCGTGTCTTGGAACTTGAGTGCCGATGTGAGGAGTCGTGATGAGCCTGGATCGATGACTCCTCCAGCACCGATCGTCTTGATGAGTGTGGCGATGTCTTTTGCCGACAGAGCGATCTCGACGGCGTGCCGGGTTTGCACGCCAAAGATTCTCAGCACCCCGCTGGCTGTCCAGGAGAGGGCGAAGATTATTGGCCTGAGAATGGTCACGTAGCCTCGGAAGGGAGCGGAGACTATGAGCGCAATCCTCTCTGGTGCCGCGATTGTGGCGTTCTTCGGCGCCATCTCTCCAAGCACGTTGTGGACGAAAGCGACGATTAGGAGGGCTGTGACCAGGGACACCGTGGTGACGACTCCGTCGGGTAACCCGAGTGCGTCGTAGAGGCCATGGAACGCCACCTCCAGGGAGTTCTCAATGACAAACCCGAGGGCGAGCGATGCCCCGGCGATACCGAGCTGAGCGCCGGCGAATGTGACCGGAAGCTCGTTCATCGACGCCAGTGCCCAACGGGCCAGCCGACTCCCCGATGTCTCACGTTCCTCGAGGACCGGTCGACGGGAGGCGGTGAATGCGAACTCAACGGCCACAAAGAAACCGTTGACGAAAACCAGGGATACCACCACGAACAAGGCGGAAACGCTCATGAGTCGTCCTCGGCCGGTGGAGTCGCTTTGACCCGATCCACTCGGAACCCGTCAACGCCGACCACCTCGAACAGCCAGCCATCGATTTCCACCGAGTCGCCGAGTTCGGGGAGATGCTCCAGCCATGCTGTGATCAGGCCACCGAGAGTCTCGTATCGACCCTCGGGCCACTCGAAGCCGAGGGTCGCTTCGACTTCGTGCCGATGGAGGAGACCCGACAGCTCCCCAGGTGTCGAGAAAACAGTTACTGGCAGATTGTCGTACTCATCCCTGATCTCACCGACGATCTCTTCGAGCAGGTCCTCCGAGGTGACGATTCCCGCCGTACCGCCATATTCGTCGGTCACCACGGCCATGCCCGAACCTCTGGTGCGGAGTTCGAAGAGGACAGTCTCGAGCGGCTGCGTGTCTGGGATCACCAGAGCGGGCCGCATGTGATCGATGATCGGCTCCGAGTCCCGCCGCTCCGAGGGAACTCGTAAACTGTCCTTGACGTGAGCCACGCCGAGGATCTCGTCCAAGTCAGAGCCAAAGATGGGGAACCGGCTGTGTCCGGACGCGATGGAGGCCTGTTGCATGTCTCCGACGGTTGCCGACGACGGAAGACCGACGATTTGGACCCTGGGGACCATCACGTCGGATGTGAGGTTCTCAGTGAACGCTATGGATCGGGTGAGAAGACCTAGCTCATCGTCGCTGAGGAGGCCACCGTCGCCGGAGGCGCGGATAATGAGCTCCAACTCCTCAACCGAGCGAACACCGGCCAACTCCTCCCTGGGTTCGATTCCCATCAGACGGACCGCCCGGTTCGCTGCGGCGTTGAGCACCCGGATCACGGGAGAGAAGGTGGCGTTGACCACAAGCATCGGTATTCCGACTCGCTGAGCCGTGGGATAGGGGTAGGTGATGGCCAGGTTCTTGGGGACCAGTTCGCCAAACACAAGTTGCAAGGAAGTGCCAAGGGCCAGTGCCAGGACGATGGTCAGTGTGGGTATCAGGGCTTCTGAGAACGGGAGCCATCGAATAAACGGCTCGACCACAGGGCCAAGAGTTTGCTTGATGACGAGACCGAGAATCAGCGACGAAAGCGTTATTCCCAGCTGAGCCCCGGAGAGATTGAACGACAACTTGGCAAGGCCAGCGAGAATGCGCCGGGCCCTCCGGTCGCCTTCTTCCGCCTTTCTGGTGACCCGACTTCGCTCAACGGTTATGAGCGCAAACTCACCAGCGACGAAGAACGCATTGATCAGCAGGAGAAACGCGACGAGAGCCAGACCGGCGGCGGTACTAATGGGAGGGCACCTTCTGGATCACGGTTGCGGCGTCACACTAATCCCCGGCGAATTCCTGTCCTAGCCCTCTCATAGGTTGATGCCAGGAGGTCAGAGATGTTGATCGATTGTGAGCAGTGCGCCATGTTGGATACCAGTGCCTGTGACGACTGTGTCGTCACGTGCCTTCTCGGGGATGGCCCGGTAGATCTCAGTGACAGTCAGACCAAGGCCATCAACAATCTCGCTGATGTAGGGCTCGTCCCCCGTCTGCGTCTCGTTCCAGCGGAACGCCGGGTGTCCTGAGTGTCCCCCGTTCCAAATGTGCCGGTTACCCTCGGTTTTCATGGTCAAGGTGTACGCGATCTCACTTGTAATCGGGATCATCGGGCTTGTCGTGGTGATCATGGGTGGCGCATTCGCTGAGAACGTCGGTCATCCGGAGAGAGACCCCGGCGAGATGATGGGAGTCAGGGGCAAGGCAGCAGTTGGTGCTCTTGTCGGATTTGGGATGGGTGGTATGTCTGCGGAATTCTCTCCTTTGGACTTCGCCTGGCCGGTATCGCTCATCCTTGCTGTCATCGCAGCGGTTCTATCAGTGGTCTGGGTCCATTACGCGATCGCCCAGACCGGCAGATGATGATCTTCGTCTCCGATGTCCACGGGGCCATAGAGCCACTCCGGCGACTCGTCGACCGCGATGAGCAGATAATCATCTTGGGTGATCTGGCCAATTTGACTGATTACCGGAATGGCGAAGGGGCGGTTGCCGAAGTTCTCGGGCTCGAGTTTGCCCGCGCCTCAGCCGAGGCTCGAGCCGCCGGGGACTTCGCCGGGATGCGAGCCCTCTGGATGGAGCGAGTGGGTGAGAAAGCCAAAGAGTTCAGCGCTGAGATCGGTCGGGCCATCGAGCGTCAATACGACGACGTAGCCGTGGCGCTTTCGGGGGGCAACGGTCTTGTGATCCACGGGAATGTTGATCGGCCTCGCCGGCTCAGGGAAACTCTCCCGGACGGCTTTCGCTATGTCCACGGTGAGACGGTCGACATAGACGGACTCCGGTTTGGCTTTGTCGGTGGTGGTGTCGAGACGCCACTGAAGATAGAAGGGGAAGTCTCCGACGAGGAGATGACCTCGCTTCTCGACGGGCTGGGTTCGGTTGACGTTTTGTGCACCCACGTGCCTCCGGCGGTTCGTTCGATGAGACGCGATGTGATTACCGGAAGGGACGAACGAGGGTCAGGCCCGATCCGCGACTACCTACTGGAGTATCAGCCTCGCTTTCACCTGTTCGGCGATGTCCATCAGCCGCAAGCCACCACGTGGCGACTCGGTGCGACGCGCTGCTTCAACGCCGGATACTTCCGGGCCGCAGGCAGATTCCTTCGCCTCGAATCCACAATGGTTCACGTCGGCCGTATTCGTTAGTGGTGCGCCGTACAAACAATCACCGATCTGATGCTGATGGCTCGGAGATGAGCGGGCGCTATTTTCGGGGCACACCACTAGCCTCGGCGATCTGGTAATGAACTGGGAATATGCCTGAAGGAACCTTTTCGACCTTGGAGATCGATGCCCCACCTGAAGCGCTCTACGACGTGGCCGCAGACGTGGCTTCCTATCCGGAATGGGCCACCGGTGTCAAGGAGGTCGAGGTCCTGGAACTTGACGAGAGTGGCCGGGTAAACCGTGCCCGCTTCGTTCTCGAAGGCTTCGTGAAAGAAATCGAGTACATCCTCGAATACACCCACGATCGACCCAACGTCCTCAGTTGGGTCGCGGAAGCCAGTGATGACCTCAAGATGTTGGAAGGTTCGTACCAGTTCACTTCGTTGGACGATGCCACCGAGGTGGTCTACTCACTGGCAGTGGAGCCCAACTTCACGGTCCCCGGCTTTCTCAGGCGGCAGGCGGAGAGACAAATTGTCAATACTGCACTCCGCGGCCTGAGAAAGAGAGTCACCGAAGGCGGCTGAGTCGTGAGAATCATTCTGGTTACTGGCAAGGGCGGTGTTGGCAAGACGACCGTGGCCGCATCCACGGCCTTGGCATCGGCTGACGCCGGCTACAAGACCCTCGTTACCTCAACCGATCCGGCGCACTCCCTGGCCGACGCCATCTCGGTCGATCTCGGACCGCAACCGACGCGTGTGGTTGAGCGTCTCGATGGTCAGCAGATCGATACCCAGCAGCAACTCGAGAAGCACTGGGGCGCCATCCGTCGTCAGTTGATGGATGTCCTCAACTGGGGCGGCGCCACAGGAATCGAGGCCGAGGAGTTTCTCGTCTTTCCCGGCATGGACGAATTGTTTGCCCTTCTCGAGGTGAATAATCATGCCAGGTCAGGGGACTATGACGTGGTCATTGTGGACTGCGCGCCAACGGCCGAGACCCTCCGGCTTCTTTCGCTGCCCGAAGTGTTGTCCTGGTATTTCGAGAAAATCTTGCCTACCGAGCGACGAATCATGAAGGCGGCACGACCCCTCTTGAACCGGCTAACCGACCTGCCCATCCCCGAGGACGAGGTATTCAGCGCAGCTCAATCGGTGTTCGAGTCCATCGAGGAGGTCAAGGAACTCATGTCGCAGCCTGAGGTGACATCGGCGAGGCTTGTGGTCAATCCTGAGAAAATGGTGATCGACGAAGCTCGTCGGACATACAGCTATCTCAGCCTTTTTGGCTACGGGGTGGACGGTGTAGTGGTAAATCGGATTCTTCCCGACATGGTTACCGACCCCTATTTCGAGCGATGGCGTTCCATCCAGAAAGAGCACTTGGATGAGATCGACGAAGCCTTCGCAGACGTGCCTCGCTTGCAACTGAGGCTCTTCGACGACGAGATGATCGGAACCGACCGACTTCGGCTGATGGCTGCGGAACTCTATGGCGACACCGACCCGGTGTTTGGGTTCAAAGCGATCAGCCCGTTCCGAATCACGGAGCAAAACGGCGTCATCACGATGGAGTTGGATCTTCCGCTGGTGGAGAAGTCGGATCTCGATGTGTTCCGACACGGTCGTGAGCTTTATATACGACTGGGTCCGTACCGGCGATCCTTCATACTTCCAGATGCGCTGCACCGGAGAGAGGTGACCCGTGCTCGACTCGAGGGCGGTGGACTGCACGTGACGTTTCAAGATCCGGCTGGTGACGGCTGATGGACTCCTCCCCGACGATGGCAGCCATGGGGCGGGCGGGCCGCCGGGCGGTTTACCACCTGCTTCAAGCCGGCATCGAAGGTCTCAAGGCAGTCGAAGCGGTGATCGAGGAAATAGGGGCAATAGGGGATGAAGACGGCAATCATGATCAAGACTCCGGCCGGCAGAAGATCGAGATCGAGTGACTGACGAACCCAAGAGCCTTCGACCCGACGATATCCTCCCGCCCAAGGGAGTGAGCATTCAGGGCAAACGTCTGATGGCGGATGCGGCGCTGATGCTGCCGAACATCGTGAAGTTGATCGGGCGACTACTGCTCGATCCGCGCGTACCTCGCCGGGCGAAGATAACGCTCGGGATAGCAGCCGCCTATGTGGTGAGCCCGATCGACTTGATACCCGATGTAATCCCCGTCATTGGCTGGGCCGACGATGTCCTGCTTGTCCTATTTGCCATCGACTCATTGATCGAGCGAGCCGGTCCCGAGATTGTCGACGAGCATTGGGATGGTCCGGGTGATCTCCTCAGTCTGGTCCGAGAAGCAGTCGGACTCTCTCGCTCCATCATGCCAAAACGCCTTACCGCCATCATCGACCGTCTCTCCGGCTAGCGGGCTGAATCCACCCTGGTTCCCAGGTTTGTCCGTTGCTCTGGTCTAGCTTGACCGGCCAGTTATGGACTTCCGCCGTGTTGGGTCACTGCCCCCGTATGCCTTCGCCGAGGTCAACCGTCGCAAGGCGGAGGTGCGTCTCGGCGGAAGCGACGTCATCGACCTCGGATTCGGCAACCCCGACATCCCATCTCCGGAGCAGGCAGTTGAGACCCTGATTCGAGAAGCGCGTCAACCGTCCAATCACCGTTACTCGGTTTCCAGGGGAATTCAGGATCTTCGCGAAGCGCTTGCCGGTCGTTACATGAGGAGGTTTGGGGTTGAGCTGGATCCAGAAACGGAGATCATTTCTACGATTGGCGCCAAGGAAGGTCTGTCCCACCTCATGTGGACCCTGGTTCAGCACGGTGATGCTGCCATCGTCCCGGAGCCTTCGTATCCGATCCACATCTACGCACCGATTATCGCCGGCGCCGAAGTTCTGAAAGCGCCGATCGGATCGGAGGAGGACTACTTCGAGATAGTCGACAGGATGTTTCGCAACTCATGGCCTCGCCCCCGGGTGATCATCGTCAGCTTTCCCCACAATCCGACCACCAAGACTGTAGACCTTGGCTTCTTCGGTCGACTTGTCGATCTCGCAAAGGCGAACGACGTGGTCCTCGTACATGATTTCGCATATGCGGACATCGCCTTCGACGGCTACCGGCCGCCTTCGATCCTTGAGGTTCCGGGCGCCAAGGACGTAGCGGTCGAGCTGTATTCGTTGACCAAGGGCCATTCGATGGCCGGATGGCGTGTTGGGTTTCTCGCGGGGAACTCTGAAGTGGTGGGTGCACTCGCCAAGCTCAAGTCCTATCTCGACTACGGAACCTTCCAGCCGATCCAGCTCGCCGCGGCGGAGGCTCTCGCCACCGGTGATGGGTTCGTCGCCGAAGTGAACAAGACATATATGAAACGCCGGGATGCGCTGGTGGATGGGTTGGCCGACATCGGATGGAAGGTTGACAAGCCTGCCGGGACGATGTTCGTATGGGCGGAAGTGCCCGGCCCATACGACGAGATGGGATCTTTGGATTTTTCGATCCACTTGCTGGAACACGCCGGTGTTGCTGTTAGCCCCGGTGTTGGCTTCGGACCCTCGGGGGAGGGCCATGTCCGGTTTGCCCTTGTCGAGGAGGTCGGCCGAATCGAACAGGCCGCCGATCGAATCGGAGAGTCGCTAGACCGCCTCTGAAGCCGGCAGGACTCAAAACGTGGATTTGACGCGGCGGCGTAGCATTCGGGGATGGCATTTGCTGATGGGATAGCTGACTTCCGTTCCGACACCGTGACTCGCCCGACTCCTGAAATGGTTGAGGCGATGGCCTCCGCTCCGTTGGGGGATGACGTCTATCACGACGACCCGACGGTGAACGCGCTCGAGGAAGAGGCGGCGATGGTCACCGGCAAGCAAGCCGCGATATATGTTCCGACCGGGACGATGGCCAATCAGCTCAGCATCATGTTCCACACCAAGCCCGGCGAGGAGATCCTGGCCCATGAAGGGAGCCACCTGCGGTCGGTGGAAGCCGGAGCACCCCAGGCTCTGTCGGGAGTCGGCTTCCGTACGGTGTCGGGTGATGGTGGTCAGATCACGTCGGCGGATGTCGAGAGAGCCATGGCAATGGTGGGGTTCTATCCAAGAATCAGACTCCTGGTCTGGGAGAACACCCACAATCTTTCCGGCGGAAGAGTCATTCCGATAGAAACAATGGAGGCGACCTCGTCGACGGCGCGGGAGCATGGGCTATCTATCCACATTGATGGGGCTCGGATATTCAATGCAGTAGCGGCAACGGGCTTGCCGGCCGACCGATGGGCCGCAGTGGCCGACACGATCCAGTTTTGCTTCTCAAAAGGGCTGGGTGCACCCGTCGGTTCGATCGTGTGCGGAGAGGGTTCGGCCATCGATGAGATCAGGTATCTGCGAAAGCGGCTGGGTGGTGGAATGAGACAGGCCGGTGTCATCGCCGCGGCCGCTCGTGTGGCCCTCTCCGAGCGTGATCGGCTCGTCGAAGACCATGTTTTGGCCCGAAAGCTGGCAACGGTGCTGGCCGAGCGATTTCCCGGCAGTGTCGACTTGGACTCAGTCGAGACCAACATCTTGAGGATTGAGTTCTCCAAGGTGGGGATCTCATGGCCGGAACTCAGCGACCGTCTCGATGGCGCCGGAATCAAGACCAGCGCCCCAAATGGCGGGACGTGGCGCATCGTCACCCACCGGGACGTCGACGCCGAAGACGTCGATCGACTGATATCGGCTCTTGCGTAACCCAACTCATTTTGTTGCAGTCCGATAACAGGTGAGCTTCGGAGTTCTTTTCCCGGGCCAGGGAAGTCAGTTTGTAGGCATGGGCCCCGACCTCTTTGAGGTGCGTCCCGACCTGCTTGGTGAGCAATCGGATCAGATCCTCGGATGGTCCCTCCGTGAGATGTGCCTGGAAGGACCCGAAGAAGCCCTCACCCGAACCGAGCACGCCCAGCCCGCACTCTTTGCGCTCAGCTACGCCCTCTGGGACATTCTTGCCGAAACCCTTCCTTCACAACCGGCGGGCGCCGCGGGCCATTCATTGGGTGAGTACACGGCGTTGACAGCGTCGGGCGCCCTCGGATATGAGGCGGCACTCGGTGTTGTGGCTCGCCGGGGCAAGGCGATGGCGACCGCTGCAGACCTGGAACCGTCGGGGATGGCCGCCCTCATAGGTGCTGATGAGGATCTGGCAGCTTCGATCGCGGCCCGGCGTCAGCACGAAGGTGGACGTCTTCAGGTGGCCAACATCAATGCTCCCGGCCAGGTTGTGCTCGCCGGAGGGGCTGATGACATCGTTTGGCTTGCCGCCAATGCCAGAGATCTTGGTGCGAGGAGAGCAATACCACTGAAGGTGGCCGGGGCGTTCCACTCCTCCTTCATGGAACCTGCCGCCGATGAGGTGGCTGGTGCGCTGGCCGAGCTGGAGGTTGACCGTCTCGCTTTCCCTGTGTGGTCGAACACAACGGCAATCGAACATGAGCCTGACACGGTTGCCGAGCACCTGATCCGTCAGGTGGTGTCACCGGTGCGGTTCTCAGAGTGCCTCCTCGGAATGGCAGCCTCGGGCATCGATACGTTCGTTCATGTTGGGCCGGGAGATGTGACAGCGGGGATGGCTCGAAGATCTGTGGAGAATGCAACGGTGGTTGTCGTGTCCACGATCGACGACATCCCTACCGCGGTGGAAGTCATCGGTACCATGGCGTGATTCAGGAGTGACGATGCGAAATGTTGAGATAACCGGCTGGGGCAAGTGCATGCCTCCCAATGTGCTCTCCAACCACGATCTCGAGCAGTTGGTCGATACGTCGGACGATTGGATCACGGCTCGTACCGGAATAAAGGAACGTCGGATTAGTCATGTCGAGGCTTCCGAACTAGCTGCTGTGGCCGGCTTGCGAGCCCTTGCCGCTGCCGGCAAGACCGTCGAGGATGTCGATCTCCTCCTGGTTGCCACTTGCACGGGAGACTCCATCATCCCGTCCACCGCCTCTGTAGTTCAGAAGCGGATGGAAGCGTGGAACGCCGCGGCAATGGATCTCAACGCGGCCTGCTCTGGATTTGTCTATGGACTGGTCGTTGGCACCAACATGATTCGCGGGGGGACCTACCAGACCGTTCTTCTCATAGGTACTGAGAAACTGCACCACCTGCTGGACTTCACGGATCGCTCCACGTGCATCCTGTTCGGTGACGGCGCCGGGGCAGTGGTGCTCGAAGGATCCGATGAGTCGGCCGGCGTTCTCGCTTCCGATCTTGGGACGGACGGATCGGTTGGACACGTCCTAGAGGTGCCTGTGGACGGAACGATGGGTGATCGTGGGCACCCGGATCCCGCCATGTGTGGTATCAGTATGGAGGGTCAGGAAATCTTCCGGAGGGCCGTTACCAAGATGGGCGAGTCCTCACTTATTTCACTCGACAAGGCGGGCCTCGGACTCGACGATGTCGATCTCCTCATTCCCCACCAAGCCAACTCCCGGATCATCGACGCGACCGCGCGTCGTCTTGGTCTCGACGCGGCAAAGGTCTACGTCAACATCCAGTCATACGGCAACACTTCGGCCGCCACAGTTCCGGTGGCGCTCACCGAAGCCCTGGAGGATGGTCGGATCTCAACCGGGGACATAGTCCTGTTCGCCGCATTCGGGGGCGGTCTCACCTGGGCCTCATTGGTTTACAAATGGGGATCGAGAGTCACGCCACTCGGAGAGAGTGACGCCGAGCTTCCACCCCCGGATCGAAACACCCTGGAGTTGCTCCAGCCCAACTTCGACTTCTTCGGCCTGCCGGAGAAGATGGCGTGAACGAAGTGAACGAAGGGAGAGTGGCCCTGGTAACCGGCGCCTCCCGAGGTTTGGGACGGGCGATTGCTATCCGGCTTGCCGGGTCCGGGCACCGGGTCGTAATCAATTTTGCCCGGAACGCCGATGCGGCGGCCGAGGTTATCGCCCAAATCAACGAATCCGGTGGTAAGGCGATTTCCATCGGGGCGGACGTGTCCGATGGCGAGCAGGTCGGTGCCATGTTCGACCAGATCAAAGAAGAAATAGGAGCCGTGGCCGTTCTGGTCAATAACGCCGGCATAACCAGAGACAATCTGCTTCTTCGGATGAGCGAGGATGAATTCGACGACGTGATCGCGACAAATCTGCGCTCGGTCTATCTGTGCACAAAAGCTGCGATGAGACCCATGTTGCGGGCCAGGTGGGGTCGTGTCATCTCAGTCGCCTCGGTGGCCGGACTGGTTGGTAACCCCGGTCAGGCCAACTATGCGGCCTCGAAGGCCGGGATTGTCGGTTTCAGCAAATCGGTGGCGAAAGAAGTTGGGTCACGCGGCATCACCGTGAACGTCGTCGCTCCGGGGTTCATCGACACGGACATGACCGATGGGCTCGACGACGACATGAAGGAAGTCGTCGTCGAGTCGATCACTCTTGGCAGGTTCGGGGATCCTGACGACGTGGCCGGTACGGTCGGCTTCCTGGCGTCGGACGATGCGTCCTACGTCACCGGGCAGGTGATTTCCGTCGACGGTGGCATTGCCTTGTAAGTTCTTCCAAGAACCAACGAGCGAGGAGAAGAAAATGGATAGAAATGAGGTCTCGAGCCGTCTGAATGAGGTGCTTGTGTCGGAGCTCGGGCTGGATGCCGACAAGATAAAGGATGATGCCCACTTCGAGGAGGACCTCGACGTGGACAGTCTCGGTGTTGTTGAGCTGCTGATGGCTCTCGAGGACGAGTTCGACATCAAGATCCCTGACGAGGAGGCCGAGTCGATCATGACCGTTGGTCAGGCCATCGATATGGTCAACGCCAAGCTGGGGGACTGACCTAAGTGGTGTGTCACTAGCCAATGTCAGCGGATCGACGCAGGGTCGTTGTCACCGGGATTGGAGCCATCACACCGGTCGGTCTCGATGCCGTGTCTTCGTGGTCGGCAATCAAGCGGGGCATTTCCGGAATCGGCCCGATCACACTCTTCGACACGGCGGACTACAAGGTAAAGATCGCCGGCGAGGTCTCGGGGTGGGACAACTCGTTGCACTTCGAACGGAAGGATGCCAGACGCCTCGACCGATTCTCGGAGTTTTTCATCGTGGCCTCGCGTCATGCGATCGAGGACGCCGGCCTGAGCTATTCGGGGGATCCTGAAGCAGCGTCGCGAGTTGGCGTCATGGTCGGGGCCGGATTCGGGGGGATGGGCTCTTTCATCGACGAGATCGACACTTTGCGTGATCGAGGACCGGGGCGAGTCAGCCCAACCGGAGTCCCTCGGATCATCCCCAACATGGCGGCAGGTCTGGTATCGATTGAGCACGGCCTCACCGGGCCCGTCTCTTGCGTGGTCACGGCTTGCAGCGCCTCGGCAAACGCCATCGGGGACGCCACAGAGTTGATCCGGAGGGGCGCAGCCGATGTCATGATCGCCGGAGGAGCGGAGGCGGCGATCACCACATTCGGAGTAGCCACATTCGCCCAGGCGAGGGCGCTTTCGGCTCGCAATGACGACCCCGAGGGAGCGTCGCGGCCCTTCGACGCCTCGCGTGATGGGTTCGTCATGGGCGAGGGTGGGGCCGTACTGGTACTGGAGTCACTCGAGCACGCAGAGGCGAGGGGAGCGAGGCCACTGGCCGAGATCACCGGCTATGGCATGTCTGCCGACGCATACCACATCACCCTCCCCAGACCGGGGGGAACAGGGGCGGCACGAGCGATGAAGGCCGCTATGGACGACGCTGGTCTGACGCCAGGGGACATCGGCTACATCAACGCCCACGGGACCTCGACATCCGCCAACGATTCGACGGAAACAGCGGCCATTCGTATAGCGCTGGGGAGCGAAGCCGATGCCACACCGGTCTCCTCGACCAAGTCGATGACAGGTCACATTCTCGGCGGTGCCGGCAGCGTGGAGGCTGTCTTCAGCATCCTCGCGCTGCGAGACCAGGTGCTTCCACCGACCATCAACTATGAGACACCAGATCCCGAATGCGACCTCGACTACGTGCCAAACGTGGCGCGAGAGCTCGAGTTCGACCACGCCATGTCCAACTCGTTCGGCTTCGGGGGTCACAACGTCTCGCTGATCTTCAGCCGGGTGTAGAAGGGGCCTTCACTTTGTTTTCTCACGCCATTCGGCGAGACTTCGATAGATCAGTACCAGGACAAGCCCCACCCCAACTGTCACTGCGACGAAAGTGGCACCGGCGGCTGCGAACGCCCATCCGTTGCAAGATGAGACTTGTCCCGCGCTATCCGGCTGCTGACAGCCGACATCAATTACGACCCAGCCAAGCGCCCCGGCGAGAAGTCCGAGGAGTATCGAAGGTATGGCGATCCAGGGGTTCGGAGACCTTCTCACCTGCGTTTTCCCCGATCATCAAGCCCTGCTTCGTCCAGGATCTCCTGTCGCGCAAGCTCTGGCGGGATTGGATAAGACGATCCAATCTCCCTGGGAGGATGAAAGGCGGTCTTGACTGATCGGTCCCACGCGAGAGCAGCAATCAGGATTCCGAGGCTGGCACTGATGAGTCCATCCGGCCAGCCCATCGGGATCGCGGCCCCAATTGCCAGAACCGGCCAGAGGATTCGGACCGCTAGGAGACCACCGGGGAGGACCCGTGAGTAGGCGAAGCCGGCAAGAGGAGCGGTGAGGCCAACGACGAGGGTGGCCCATGGGGCCGAGCCGCTCTGGGTCACGCCCAAAACGAGGGGTGTCCCGAGGAGAATCAAGGAAAGGAGCACCGCTCTTGGAGGCGGGCCGGCCGCAGCTGGGAGCTTGCGCACCCCGGCAGTGAGCGACGGCATGAACAGAGCCGCCCCGGCCAGCGATGTCGAGGCAAGTCCGATGATCCAGAGAGAATCGATCGGTCGGACTACTGCCAGCAAAGCCGTTGCGCCGACCACGACCAAGCCCAGCCGACGAGCCCACCGACCACCGACAACGACGATCCCGACGACCGACGTGGTCGCCATGCCAAGGAGACTGATGGAAATCAGAAAAACCGAGATCCTGTCGAAAGGTCCACTGTCGACAATGAGGGCGATCGTCCATATCACGACAGCCACAAGTGGCGTGATTGCCAGCAGCGGAGACTTCACGCGGAGGCTCGCACCGGATTACTTCAAGCCGAAGTGGGATGTGTGGGGCCGTCTCCGGCGGTGACCACCCTCAGATCTGACTTCTCCCCGAAACGTGGGGAGTCTCCGGGATGCCAGATCGCTTCCTCTCTCCACACACTCCCGGGGCGGAGGGTGATGATCGCACCGTTCCCGGGCTTGTCGTTGTGGAACTCGGACAATGGTGATCCGACCAACTGCAGACGTCCCGCCTGAATCGGGTCCTGATGGGACACGATCACGACATCGCCGTGGGGATGGTCCTCGTCCAACCGACGGGCAACGTGGGCAACGCGATCGGCAAGGTCGCCCAAATTCTCATCGGCGAAATCGAGCTGATCGGGGTGCTCCAGGTAAGCCTCCAGCTCGCCAGGGAAGACCTCCGGCAATGACCCCCAGGGATGGCCCTTCCATCTGTCGGAGATCGACCACTCGATGAGGTCCTCATCGACATGGACCGGCACGCCAGACCTGGCCGCTATCTCCTCGGCCGATCGGAGTGATCGCTCGAGTGGAGATGACCAAATGGCCACCACCGGTCGCGGACCTAGATACCTACCGACCCGTCTGGCCTGCTCGAGCCCATGGGGAGATAGGCCGAAACCCGGCATCGAGCCATAGACGAGGTGTTGGGGATTGTCGACTTCCGCATGTCTGACGAGGTGGACCAATGCCGCCATCTGCTCAGTTTGGCCGGTTGCTCCTCCAACCTGAGGTAACTTCGGGGGCTGTGTGGTCAGAACCAATCCTCCATGTCGACATGGATTCGTTCTTTGTCGAGGTTGAGCGTCTTGGCGACCCATCGTTGGTGGGTCGTCCTGTTGCGGTAGGGGGCACCGGTCCTCGCGGCGTAATCGCCAGCGCCTCCTACGAAGCTCGCCGGTTTGGAGTTCATTCCGCTCAACCGACGGCGTCAGCTCTCCGGATGTGTCCGGATCTGATCATCGTTCCACCGGCGCATGGTCGTTACAGCGAGATATCGGTTCAGGTGTTCGTCATCTTTCGCTCATTCACCCCCCTTGTGGAAGGTCTCAGTCTTGACGAGGCGTTCCTCGACGCCACCGGTCTCAGACATCACTACGCATCGTCGACAGAGGTAGGGCAGGCCATCCGCGAGTCGTTGAGGACCGAGCTTCTGCTCCCCGCATCGGTCGGTGTCGCTTCCACCAAGTTCATCGCCAAGCTCGCCTCGGATGAGGCCAAACCCGACGGGCTCTTGCATGTCGCCAAGGACACGCAACTCGAATTCCTTCATGAATTGCCCGCCAGCTCTCTTTGGGGGGTCGGGCCGGCCACTCTCGCCGGTCTCGAGCGACTGGGAGTGGAGACCGTTGGTGACATTGCCGAAATGCCCGAGTCGGCTTTGGCGTCTGCACTCGGCCCATCCGCGGGACGTCATCTCCATGATCTCGCCAACGGGATCGACCCACGACGGATAGAGCCAGACATCGGGGCAAAGTCGATCTCGGTGGAGGAGACGTACAAGACCGATCTGGAAAGCGTCGATGTGATCGAGGCTGCTCTCCTTGCTCACGCCCAAAGGCTCTCAGGGCGGCTTAGACGGAGCGGGCTGTCGGCGCGAACCATCACTCTGAAGACGCGCTACGACGACTTCAGCACTGTGACCAGAAGCCAGACTCTCGACGGCGCCACCGACGGGGCCCGGGATTTGTACAGAATCGGGCTTGAGCTCTTGGGGGGCGTCGATGTGTCACGACCAGTGCGACTGCTCGGCCTGGCGGGGTCGTCTCTCGAGGAATCGACAGAACCAAAACAACTGGACCTGGATGCGTCCGAGATTTGGAATCGGATGGAAGATGCCATCGCCGACATACGCGACAAGTACGGCGACCGTGCAATTTCCCCGGCTCGATTGCTCGATCGGACTGATCCGACCCAACCTGAAATTCCGGGCTAATTGCCTCGCCAGTCGGTGTATTGTTTCTGGTGGGCATCGAGCTTTTGACAGAGTCCGGGTGGATATATGGGCCTTGACGACAAAGAACAGAAGATCCTGGCGGACATTGAACGTCAGTTCTACGAGGAAGATCCGGAACTCGCCCGTGCGGTCAGGGAGATCGAACGACCAGCACGAGTCGGGCTGAGGCTGTCTCTTCTGGGCGTCGTTGCAGGACTTGTGATCGTGATCGCATACGTCTCAACGACCTGGGTAGCCATCCTCGGATTCTCTCTCTTGGTTGCCTCAGCTACTGCCCTGGTCAGCGCTCTCCGTGCCCGAGGATGGACCGTCTCCACCAAAGAGTCGGACGACGAGCCTGTCGAATAGAAGACCCTGGATTCATCCGACGTCCACCTGTCCCACGTGGCTATTGTTCCAGTCCCCAATCGGTGTGATCGCGGGCTAGCGCCGATCATCGGAGAGGAAGACGGGCCCTTGCCCCGGGTCTGTCGGCAAGGTTTAGGAAGGACAGAGTGGAGCAGGCATTCACGGCCGAGCAAACATGCCGGCTCAGCAATTGCACCCATCATCAGCTGCGCTACTGGGACCGAGTCGGTCTGGTCAGCCCCTCGATTCAGGGGACCGGCGGCAGGCCGGGTGTGCGACGTCTCTACTCCTTCAGGGATCTCATCGCTTTGCGTGTCGTCCGGAGCCTCCTTGACAACGGGATGTCTCTGCAGCGGGTACGTCGTGCTTGGGACTATCTGCGTCGTGAAGGAGGCATGGAAGGTCACCTCTCAGACGTCAAACTCGTAACCGATGGGCATTCGATTTTCCGCGTCAGCAATGACGACGGTGAATTGATGGACGCCCTTCGCGAGGGACAACTGGCTTTCTTCGTTGCGATCGATGAGATCGCTCGCCAGGTCGAAGAAGACGTCACCCGCTTTGAGTTGGACCGGGACATCTTCCTGACGATGCTGCGCCGTGTCGAACAGGATGTCAGTGAGGAGCGCACCGCCTTTGGGGGCTAGTGGTGTGTCGCCCAAACGATCGCCGCATCTCACGGACCCTATTTACACGACCCACTACTGATCTCGTCGGATCAGAGAACGGGGGTTGATCGCCGCTTTCGCCCTTGTCACTCCGTCATAGCGTCTATGTATCCACCCTTCGACCTCGAGGAGATCGGACTCTTGGGCCTTCCCTGTGCGTCCCCCATAAATGGCGGCTGAATAGTTGACGGCAAGGGAGAGAAGAGCAGGGTCGGTTTCGGTGGCGAACTCCATCGGGGTCTTGGATGGGAGCACCGCCTCGCCGAGGTCGGTGAGTCGGTCGACAATCTCGTCCCAAGCCGCAGTGATGTCCCCGCTTCGGATTGTCTTTAGCCGGCGTCGTCTGCGCATGGCCTTCATGAGGGGGATCACGCCGGCGAGGAGAGCAACCACCGGAAACACGAGTATCCACCAGCGAGGCCCCTCGGGCGTCACTTCGAGCCCTGGTAGTTCTACAAAGCCTCTCAGATTACCGTCCTCGGGTATGGACAGCGATGGTGTCTGGCCCAGGCCAGCCGCGTTTTCGTCGGATATGAAGTTCGTGGGATCAAAGCCCGCGGTGATGCTCTCGGGCAGAGAATCACTGCGCGGAGTGGGGTCGAAGCGGACCCACCCGAAATCCTCCATCCACATCTCAACCCAGGCGTGGGCGTTCTTGTCTCTGACCGTGATAACACCATCAGATGTCACGGTCCCAGGTGTGAATCCCCAAACCACCCTGCTGGGTATGCCCAACACCCGACCCAGGACCCCCATTGATGTGGCGAACTGCTGGCAGTATCCGATTCGATAGTTGAGGCTCGCGGAGTCACTGAGCCATTCCTCCAATGCCAGTACATCGTGGCCGGTGGTCACATCGATTGAATAGGTGAAATCGCCACTGTCCCGGAACCAATGTTGGAGCAGCCAGGCCTTTTCGAAGTCGGTCACTGCCCCCTGGGTGTGGAGCGCGGCGATACCGGTAAGGGCAGCAGGGAGGTTATCTGGCAGTTCGGTGTAAAAGCTGAGATTGCTGGGTTCCCCGATGTTGCCTCGGTTGAGTGAAGGAGACTCGTTGAAAAGACCGGCGTTGGCCGCTCCGGCGAATATCGGGCTGAGTTGGCCGTTGTCTCCGGTAGCCAGTGCACCGAGATCGTTGTTCTGCAATGGGTACGCGCCGAGCAATTGGTACTGATCCCCGGGGCGGAGTCTCGGAGGGTAGATCAGTGACGAGTCCGAGGCGACCTTCACATTCAGCGGGCTGATGGCGCCGTTTTCGTCAAAGGCGAAGATCTCTGTTGCGATGCCTGCGGTCGGCATGACCTCGCCACGTAGCTCATCTATGAGGATGCGCTGAAGAACATCCGTCGTGGTGCCCTGATAGCGATGATCCGGGGCTCCGATCGCCCGTCCCGGCTCATAATTCCTGATCGATGTGCTCGATCGGCCCCATCCCGTCCCGTCAAACTCGTCTAGGGATTCCATCCGCCAGTAGATCTCTCCCGGCGGTGGCGAATCATCAGCGAGCGTCGCTCTGAATACGACGGCATTGGTGGGACTGAGGAGTCGTTGTCTCAGATCGACGAAACGATCGTATGAGATTCCGCCACCGCCGGTCCCATAGCCGCTTGCTCCCGACCTCCATGGAAGATTGCCATACTCGGAAACCGCGCCGGCGGCGCCGTTGGCGGCTGCAATGGCGACCACGCCGACCAATCCGGCCATAATCAGAGCCATGGTCCCCGACCGTCTCGCCATCGGGCGACCTTCCACGTCACGCGCCCTCCCCGCATCTTCATGCCGTTCCATCCCCAGGGCGGTGACTGTGAGAGCAAGCATGACCGCGGAGCCGAGCATCCATCCCAAACCCCCCGGTAATCGGTCGAATATCGCGAACTGGAGATAGACGACTATCGATGGAACCACCATTGCCGCCACCGAACCGGTGGCCATACCCCACACGTACAAGGCTGCAACCACCCATACGAGAACGGCGAGGATGGCGATCACACCCTCGCTGGGAACGATCGGCGGGATACCCGACCGAATCAGACGTATCGCATGGTCCATTTCTACGGCAAGGGCCGCTGGGGTGTCGGTCGAAGGCAGAATGCCGGCGATAAGGGTTTTCGGAACGCTGACTCTCAAGAGGAGAATCAGACCCGCCATGGAGAATACGACCACCGACGTGAGGCGACTTGTGAAGAGTTGGAGGAGTAACCACAAGACCACTCCACCGAGAATGGTCGAAGCGATGAGGATGAGACGCCATTCGGGCACCCCCGGCCCACTCTGCAGAAGTCTCCCGAGTCGTCCCAGGACGAGAACGAAGGCGAAGATTCCGGCTAGCTGGCCGAGACGGCGGTCCATGATGACCTCGTTGCGCTTAACCAGGCGCTGGCCCATTCTCCGGTGGGATCGACGGTGACGGTGGCCACACCAAGACGGTGGAAGCCGACAAGCGTCTGGGAAGTAGTGCTGGATGCCCCCATCAGCAGGGTGGCCCGGTAATGGTTCGATAGGAGTTGTTGAACCGTGAGCAGGCTGCGGTCTGCGACACCGGTCACCAAGACGAGGGCTCCGCCGCCGCCTTTCTGACGGATTCGGCCTGCCACCGCCTCGATGTCGATTTCGTCATTGGGCTCCACGAGGGCGAGTCGCTCCATTGCGGCGGAGTACCTGGAGGCATCGATCGGCTCAGGGTCCCCGGCCCAGAGATCGGCGTCGAACCCGGACTTGACCAGATGAGTCACAACGCTGGCGGCACCCGACACTGCCATCTCGAACGCGTCGGCCGACTCGTAAACAGACGGCCTCACATCCAACAGGACCAACGCTCGCGATTGCCAGGGAGTCTCCAATTGCCGGATCATGAGCTCATCGGTTTTTGCGGTGTAGGGCCAGTGGATCCGACGCATGTCGTCGCCACGCTGGTATTCGCGGAGTGTGTAGAAGTCCTCACCGCCTCGTTGGCTGTGCTCGGGCCGTGAGGCGCTGATCGCCGGGTCCCGACCTCTGATGACAGGAAATCCGGTGAGTTCCTCAACGGTGGGGTACACAACCAGCCGGTCGATCGGACCGTCCGGCGCTGACAACTCGGCCAGCCTCAAAGGATCTGAGGTGGTGGCCCTGGCCGGCCCAACTCTATAAACCCCCCGGGGGCGACAGGTAACCCGGTAGGTCGCTGATGCCGTCTCGTCTCCCATCAACTTGGCGATTTCAAAAACAGCCATACCCAAGCTCTCGACTTCGTCGTGGATGCTCAGGTGGCGAAGAGGTCGTCTTCGCCGATTGCGAAGAACCAGAGTCACTGTGGTGGTGTCGCCGTTGTGCACCGTTGTCGATCCGAGTCGCCTGCCCATGTCGAGTTGCGGATCGTGGCGTAGGACATACCCAATTGCGGCCAACTCGGCTACGACGAAGAAAATTCCTGTGAGAAGCAGTTCTGGATCTCCGAAGACCCACCACAGGATGATCAGAGCCAAGCCGGCGCCCGAGAGAACCCAGCCCCGAAGTGTGGGCATCAGGTGGCTATCCGGGACGTCGTTCCCGGCACACGAATACGACCCAGGACATCCTCGATGAGGTCGGCCACGGTCTCGCCGCGCATCTGTGCCTCTGGTCGCATTGCCAGCCGATGCTCGAGCACAGGCTGAGCCAGTATCTTGATGTCGTCGGGCATCACGTAGTCCCTACCTTTGGAAGCAGCGCGGGATCGGGCAAGACCTTGGAGAAACAAAGCAGATCTGGGCGAAGCGCCGAGCATCACGTCGGGGTGAAGACGGGTGCCCTCGACAAGGTCGATGATATAGTTCTTGACCGATCGTGAGACCGCAACCTCTTTGGCTATGGCGATCATTTCCTGAACGTCATCCACCCGAACCACCGGTTGGAGATCGAGGAACGTTGAGCGGACACCGTGGATGTCGAGCATCTCTATCTCCTTCTCTCGACTCGGGTAACCGATGACCACCCGCATCATGAATCGGTCCAGTTGCGCCTCGGGCAGTGGATAGGTCCCCTCGTGCTCGAGGGGGTTTTGGGTGGCGATCACCATGAAGGGCAGTGGTAGTTCCCTGGTGACTCCATCCGACGTCACCTGACGCTCGGCCATGGCCTCGAGAAGCGACGACTGCGTTTTTGGGCTGGCTCGGTTGATCTCATCGCCGACGACGATGTTGGCGAATATCGGTCCCTGCTTGAACTCAAAAGCTCGTCTCTCGCGGTCCCAGACCGATATTCCGGTCACATCTGAAGGGAGCAGGTCTGGAGTGAACTGAATTCTATTGAACGCGCCTTCGACTGAGCGTGCCAGCGACTTTGCCAACTGCGTCTTGCCGACGCCTGGCACATCCTCCACGAGCACGTGCCCTTCGGACACCAATCCGAGCAGGATCAGATCGATCACGTCCCGCTTGCCCTGGATGACAGTCTCGACGTTGGAAGCGATCCTTTCGAAATACTCACCGAATACGTCGATACTTCCTGGGTCTGACGGGCTCACGACAACTCCCTCCGTATCCAAAAGATGACTCTAACGACGGGAACGCCGTGCGGGAGCTAGACTTTCGGGCGGGGAATCTATCTGGGAGCAACGTCGTGACGGCCAGGTTGGGGCTTGGAGGCCACCTGAAAGCACTGATCAGAGAGCCTCTCCTGTGGTCGGAGGCTGTCCGGGCTGTTTTTGCAATGCGCCGCCTGGGGCGGTTTTTGCCGTCGTCTGCGTACCTCGATTGGCGCACCCACACCGCATACGGTGATTCGAAGGCCTCGATCACTTCGATCGACATGGCCCACTATCTCCGATGGCGTAGGGAAATGAGGACGATGAGTCGCTGGGGGAGAGTGACATGACCCCCAATCTTGCCAGCCGTCTCCAAGACATCCCGGGAATCGCCTCAGTAGCCGTGGACCTCACCGACTCCGGCGGCGGAATCAACATCCGGTTGGAAGCGGGCGCCGATGAGGCGGTCGTCATGGAGAGGCTCCGCGCCCTTCTTGTCGCGTACGGGGTGAGGTCTCCCAATCCTCCTCGGCTGCGGTTGGGACGTCGGACCAAGTATCTGGACGACAGCCCGCTCGGAGTCGACGTGAAGATCACGCCGATCAAGGCAGGTGCTCGTGTTCAAGTAGCCACGACCAAGGTGCGCTCTTTTCGCGTCGTGCCCGCCACTCCGGAGGCGATCGCTCAGGGGCTCTCCGACGCCTGGTGCCAGGTAGTCGGAAGGATACCGGTCGAGATAGTAAGCGTGACCATGGGTGATGAGGGAGAACTCACCGTGGTGGCTTCGGATGGAGAACACGAGACGAGTGCCACCTCAAACGTTTCATCCGGTTGGGAAGAGGCGCTGGCCCGTGCCGTCGGTCGCGCCATTGGTGTCGTTGACTCATTCGCGAGTCCGGCTCCCGTTGCGGTCAACTCCTGAAGACAGCCGGTCGGCATCTCCCAGCCCTCGCTACCCTTATCCCAGACAAATCGGAGAGAATGAATGGCCCGAGCCCTTGTCCTCAATGCCAGTTATGAGCCCCTCTCCGTCGTCAGCGAACGGCGGGCAGTTGTGCTCGTCCTGACCGACAAGGCGAACGTTGTGGTCACCAAGGATGAGATCTGGAACTCCGAGACCCTGTCTATTGAGATTCCCTCAGTCGTGAGACTGATCAGCTACGTGAGGGTGCCGTACAGGAGGGCAGTCCCTGTTACCAGGAGAGCCGTCTTTGGGCGAGACGGTCATCAGTGTCAATACTGCGGTGGTCCCGCCGAGTCTCTGGACCACATCAGACCTCGGTCAAAGGGCGGGGATCAC
>SMXW01000096.1 GCA_004356805.1 Acidobacteriota bacterium
AAGGTCGGCGGTGTAGGTAATCCAAACGGCCCCATGTTCGAGTGAGTGCACTACGTTCTCCGCATCTATCGGCTCCGAATAGAAGCCACAATTGGCCCAGATCGGTGAGTGCTCGCCTCCGGCCGGGACCTCGTGATCGTCATAGAGGTTGCCCTCGACATGGGCAGGCGCACCGACTGCGATCTCTTTTGTGCCCTCGGGAACGCCACCGGTCGGCTCATTCAAGGTGCCCGTGAGGATCACGACATTGAGCAGAACGACCGCGATGACACCACCGGCGATCGCGATTCTCTTGCGCCATGGGCTGGTGGCCTGAGTGGTCGGGTCCCTGGCGGGCCCTCTCTTATGGGTCTTTGTCATGTCCCCTCATCGTCGATTCGGGCTCGAGATGGTACGACGATCATTGGGATTTGGGCTCCACTCTCTTTTTGCTCACCTGATCGGCCGTCAAAGCAAACGCCTTCACCATGGACAGTTTGTCGGTCTCACAGCTCTAGATCCCGTCCTCGTCGCCTTGAGAAGCTAGGCCTCCAGCGTTCGAATCTTGTCCAGTCGGCGAATGTGGCGGTCCTCTCGGCTGAAGTTGGCTTTTATGAAGTTCTCGATGAGATCTTCGGCGAGGGCCTCTCCGATGACCCGCGATCCAAGACAAAGGACGTTGACATCGTCGTGCTCAACCATTTGATGGGCTGTATAGCCATCATGGGCAACGGCAGCCCGAATGCCCCTCAACTTGTTGGCTGCGATGCACGCTCCTGCGCCCGATCCACAAACAATGATGCCCCGCTCGGCGCGTCCATCCAGAACAGCTTGAGCAACCGAGGCGGCGTAGTCTGGATAGTCGACCGGCTCGCTGGTATGGGTGCCCAGGTCGTATACAGCATGACCCGATTCGGCCAGCCAGGAGGCCAGATGCTCTTTGAGCGTGTACCCGGCGTGGTCCGCGCCGACAGCGATTCTCATGACGGGCGGCAGGGTAGCCCGGAGCGGTAACCCAACGGGTCACCGAGAGTTGGCCGGCGTGACAACTACATTCGCCTCAATGTCCAAGATTGTTGTTGAGGGAGGCCGGTCCCTCGCTGGCACCGTAAACGTTCTGGGAGCTAAGAACGCCGTGCTCAAAGAGATGGTTTCGGCGCTGCTTGCCCCTGGTCGGCACCGTCTCACCAATGTACCTTCCATCTTGGATGTCGAGCTGATGTGTCGAGTGCTCGAGTACACCGGTTGCAAGGTCGATCAGGGGGATCAAGAGCTCTGGATCGTTGTCCCGGAAGAGCTCAGGCCCGAATCTCCCATCGACCTCGTACGCCAGATGCGGGCCTCGATTGTGGTTCTCGGTCCACTGCTGGCTCGATGCGGTGTCGCCCGTGTTGCCCTCCCTGGGGGTGACGATCTCGGGTCGCGGCCAATTGAGTGGCACATGAGCGGTCTCGAGCAAATGGGTGTCTCCTTTGAGCTGGTTCACGGCGAACTGGTCGGCCGAATCGACGGCAAACTGAAGGGCGCGGAAATAGAGCTGCCGTTCCCATCAGTCGGCGCCACCGAGAATGTCCTGTTTGCCGGGGTACTTGCCGAAGGCGAAACCGTAATTGTGAATGCGGCGAGAGAGCCGGAGATCGAGGATCTGATCGGCCAGCTAACAGAGATGGGAGCCGACATCACGGGCGGGGGAACATCTCTCGTCACGATCCGGGGCGTTGAAGCACTCCATCCAATCGAGCACAAGGTCATCCCAGACCGTCTCGAGGCGGGGACCTTTGCCGTGGCCGCTGCGATCACGACCGGAGACGTGACTATCACCGGGTGCCACCCAGATCATCTCAGGATGGAGCTCCGCAAACTCGAAGATGCGGGTTGCGATGTTGAGCGGGGCGACGGCTGGCTTCGGGTGAAGGGCCCGGAGCGGCCGACGCCGGTTGACTTCTCAACGCTTCCCTTCCCGGGTTTCCACACGGACATGCACCCACAGATGGTTGCTCTTCTGACTCTGGCGTCAGGCACGTCGGTGGTTACCGAGAACCTCTACGACGCCCGATTCCGGTACGTTGGCGAGATGGCACGCATGGGCGCCGACATCTCGATCGAGGCCCAGCACGCCATCGTCCGTGGGGTCGACCGGCTGTCTGGCTGTCCGGTGCTGTCACCCGACATCAGGGCTGGCGCAGCACTCGTGCTTGCCGGGTTGAGAGCGGACGGTGTCACCGAGGTAGGCGGCGCTGTCCACATCGATCGCGGCTACCAGGATTTCGTAGGGCGTCTCGCCGCTCTTGGCGCTTCCGTCGAGAGAAGCTGACGATGCCTCTAAACTCAGGAACAACATCCTCTCGACATCGGTTTCCCAGGTACACATGACAGAAGCGACTCCAGTATCGATCTCCCCTTCGACAGTTGCCGATGGGCCTATTGACGAAGGCAAACTCGAAGAGGCTCTCAACTACATCCGCCCTGCTGTCCAGGCCGATGGTGGCGACATCATCTTGCTGGGGGCCGACGATGGGACGGTAAGTCTCCAGATGGTCGGTGCCTGTGGTGGCTGCCCGATGTCAATGATGACCCTGAAGGCTGGAATCGAGCGCATCCTCATGGATCGTGTTCCCGGGGTCCGCGAGGTCGTTGCTTCCGCCGATGCACCGGGGACCCTCGATGAGGCCACGGAAGGCCTCGGCATAACGCTTCCTTCGCTGTAATAGCCGTCCCCTTAGGCTTCCCGCCGATGGAATCTGATCTCGTTGATGCGGTCCGCTCGGGCGATAGAAAGGCCCTTGCCCGTGCCATCACGCTTATCGAGCGCGGTGAGCCGTTGGGGGAATTCGCTCATGACCGCACCGCAGTAGTCGGGATTACCGGTCCTCCTGGCGCGGGGAAGTCGACGCTGATCGCTGTCCTGATTGAGAAGATCAGGGAGAAAGGGGAGACGGTCGCCGTGCTTGCAGTCGACCCATCGAGTCCCCTGACAGGTGGTGCGATTCTGGGCGACCGAATTCGAATGCAGGCTCACATCGATGATGAGGGCGTGTTCGTGCGGTCAATGGCAACTCGGGGTCGTCTGGGGGGTCTCGCCGATGCGTCCTCCGACGCAATCCGACTCATGAGTTTGGCCGGCTTCGATCGGCTCATCGTTGAGACGGTCGGAGTTGGGCAGTCCGAGGTCGAGATCATGGATTTGGCCGATCCGGTGGTCCTGGTCGTTGGGCCTTCCTGGGGCGATCAGGTTCAGGCCGACAAGGCTGGAATCGTGGAGATCGCTGATATTTTTGTCGTCAACAAGGGTGACCGCTCGGGAGCAGCCGATGTCAAGAGGGCCCTGACCGAAGCGGCGGATGCCAGGGGAGCCGACATCTTGGTAACGACGGCAACTACGGGTGACGGGGTCGACGAGCTTCTTGCAATCATCGAGCGGCTAACCGATATCTGACTCCGCCTGCGTCGCTGCAGAAGATCATATGCCCCGGCTGATCTGTATACCCTCGCCGGCCGATGACGGTCTATTTTGCCCATGCCACAAGTTTCTGTGGAGCCGTTTGGAGTCCGGTCATCTCCGGACTCGAGGGCGTGGACTGCGTCACATGGGACTTTGCCGGACACGGTGCGGGACCGACGCTGGATCTGCCTGTCGATTGGCAAGTATTCGCTGAGCAGGTGCTCGACGAGACCGCTCCCGGTGGTATCGGAGTGGGTCACTCTCTGGGCGCGGCCACATTGACGATGGCCCAGCTCGCAGATCCCGATCGCTTTCGGTTTCTGGTCTTGATTGAGCCGATCATCTTCCCTGGCCCCCACGGTCGACGGGAGAACAGCTTGAGCGTCATCACGATGAAGCGAAAGAGGGAATTTGAGTCACGCGAAGCCGCCAAGGACCATTTCGCGTCTCGTGATGCATTCTCGAATTGGGTGCCATCGGCCTTGGAGGCCTACGTCGAGTGCGGATTGGTTGGTGAGGGTCCCGTTGAGCTTGCTTGTGACCCCGAGGTCGAAGCGGACATCTACCGAGCATCCAACGTCCATGACACGTGGGAACGACTCGGTGAGATCGAGATTCCGGTGCTGGTCCTCGCCGGTGAGACCTCCGACACCATCACACCCGAATTCGCACGCGAACAAACGGCCCAGTTTCAGCGTGCCGGGCTAGAGGTAATTCCGGGGGCAGGGCATTTCCTACCGATGGAGGAACCTGATCTCGTGGCGGACCGGATCCGCCGGCTGGTTTCTGCGGTTTCTTGATAGTCGGACGGGGCGGGGGCGGCTGCCCCTAAGTAGGTCGGGTGCCTACCAGGGCGGCGAGTCTGGGATGTAATCCTGGTTTGAGTGGCGGGTAGGGGGTCCAGTCTGGTTTGCGGAACACCACCTGGTTTTGAGAGTTTGTGGTGATGTGTCAGTGGTGTTCGTGGACAAACCGGTGATGAAACCCGCAGAGCAGAATCAGGTTGTCCAGGTCGGTGGCCTCACCGTGGGACCAGTGGACAAACCCAACGCCTCCTCGATCAACCCGGCCTCAGTGTCGGCGGTGGCCATCCGAGAGATAGCGTCGGTCTGGTCGAGAGAAAGGTCACCTGCCCCAAACCGCGAGGACAGCACGGGCAGATCCTGGAGACGTCTCGCCACCGAAACCAGTTGACGGGCGACGGAATGACGGACTCGAAGCCTCGCTGCTACCCACTCGTTCAGACCCCTGGCACCATCGGACATCCACGACTGGGCAACGTCGGCAGCCTGAATCAGGAGGCAAAGTTCGGCGGCAGAAGCAGCATGCAACCCGCCAAACTGATCGAAACCCCGGTCGATCTCATCCGATGTTGCTTGAGACCAATCCATATCATCGAACATACGTTCGACCAGTGACAGATTCAAGGGGTTTGACCATCATCTCCCAAAGATATTTGAAAAAAACTTCAGGAGTCGGCTCGATAAATCAGACCTTCGTCGCCCGTAACCCAGGTAGTCATCCGATCGCCTTCAATCTCGACCCGGAATCCACCCTCCAGCGCGCTGACACGACTGTCCTGGGAGGCAAGCTCGGCAGGGCAGTCTCCTTCGGCGCTGAAGTTGGTGAACACCACCTCGGCACCGGTTGTCTGATAGGTACCGACGATGGTGCGGCACCCGGTCGACCCGATGAGTGATCCGTCTGTGAAGAACTCGAGTGTCGCTCTCTCGCCTGACACCGACGAGACGGTATCGCCCTGGATCAAGCTATTCAGGACCCATACTGTTCCGGTCAGCTCCGCCGTCGGTGCTGGCTCGAGTTCACCGAACACCATCTCGGTTCGTGACCCGATCATGACCAACTTCCCGTCCGCGACCTCCGTCTCGTCCACGTTGAGGAGAGCCTCCAGGAAGACCCGCTCAGATTCCATTGCCACGACGGGCATGCAGGCTATCTCCGTGACTGCAAGGTCCGTGATCTCGAATACGTCATCACTGATCTGATAGGTGCCGCCGTAACCATTGCACGCGGCGGTTCCGAAGATCTGATCTCCATCAAAGCTCACCGTGATGGGGTGTGTGGGGACCATGGGG